>CBHCZH010000067.1:0-17082 GCA_965977975.1 uncultured bacterium | reverse complement strand
CCGTAGAAATCGTCTAACATCGTCGTGTCTCCGGTGGGCCCGTCAATCGAACGAGTAGCGCAGGCCGAGCAGGGCCGAGGCGGATAGAAAATCGTCGAGGTTCTCGCGGCTGATTCCGTCGAGACCCACCGCGGCAGTGCCGCTGAGGCCGCGGATCAGGTTGCGGCGGTAGGACAGCGAGGCGCTGTAGCCGAGCACCCAGCCGGCCGGGTCGGCCTCGCTTTGGAACCAGCTCACGTTCGCATCGGCGCCCAGGACCGACCGCGCATCGAGCTGCGTGCTGGCGAAGGCCGCATACCAGATCGTTTCGTCGACGAGCCCGTTCGAAGCGCCGAGCACGGTACCAGCGGCGGCGATGAACTTGCGCCGGTCGTAACCGAGGCCGGTACCGATCTGGGTACGGCCGAAATCGACCGAATAGCTCGCCGCGATCCCGCGGCTGCGGAACACCGCCGAATTGACCGACCCGAGAGCGCCGGCAAAGCAACCGTCGCCCTCGAGGCTGGCGACGCAGCCGCCGACCTGGCCGCTGATCGGGTTGCGGAACGCGTCGAACTGCGTTGGCAGCCCGGCGACGCGCTCGACCAGAACGCCGCCGAAACTGGTCACGTTGTCGTAGACGCCGATCGCCATGCTGGTGCGTGAATCGGGCGCATAGGAGAACGAGCCGTAATAAGTCATCGAGCCGTAGCGACGGCCGACATGGGCCTCGAGCGAGGTGCGCCGGCTCGGACGCCACAGCACGCCGGCATCCCAGATGAGGCCGTCGGTCTGATAAGCGATCTGACGCGGGCCGGCCTCGTCGGTGACGAAGCGCCCGTCGGGCCCGACCACCGGATTGCCGGCGGCATCCCGCAGCGCGTCGCGGCTCGAGACTTCGACGTCCTCGTAACCGACCCCGCCGACCACGGCGACATTGGGGCTCAACGGTACGGTGACGTCGGCCCGCACGTGCCGGTCGCGGATCCGCTGATCCAGGTTCGAAAGATTCTGCTCGGTCCAGCCGCCGCCCACGCCCAGGCCGACCGGCGCGACGGTGTTTGGCCGCACGCCGGCACGGGCAAAGGCAGCATGCGTCGTGCTTTCGTCGAACACGTCGACCGGCGTGGCGCCCGGCGCGAGCGCGACGGTATCGGGTGCTTCGACCTTGGTATAGCCGAAACGGTAATGGCCTTCGACTTCGACATCGCCCGCCATGGTGTGTACCGATGGCCCCGCGAAGGCGGAGTAGACCTGGCTGGTCGCGTCGTCGTCGCCGGCAAAGCCCCCGAGCGAAGCGGCGCCGTTGCCCTCGACCCGCGTCTGCGCGGCGAGCGCGCCGGCCTCGAGCGTCACGCCCGGCACCAGCGCCACGCCCGCCCGCGCGACACCGCTTATCGTGTCGCCATCGACCGCGCTGTCGTCGTAGCCGATGCGGCGCTCGTAGCGCAGCGAGACCGACGCGGCGCTGTTGCGTCCCGCCACGCTCGCATCGATCCCTGCTGCGACACTGGTGTAGGTCACCGTGTCGTTGCCCGGCTCGAGCTCGGCGCTGAATATCTGCGCGGCTTCGATGTAGGGCGTGATTTCAGGCCGCTGGCGGCCCTCGCCCGCTTCTTCGCGCGCCTCTTCGGTCGCAGTTTCGTCTTGCGCTGCCGCGCCCATCGGCGCGCCGAGCACAACCAGGGCACAGGCTAGACGGAGCGTGATGGTCCTCATCGCGCTCAGCCCCCATATCCGTAGTAATCGCCGAACCGTCGCCCGCTCGGGCTGAAGTTGGCCGAATTGAGCAGCAGCTTGATGTCCGGACACGCCGAAAGCAGCGACAGCGCATCCTCGAGCGCGCTCTGCCCGGTTCGGTCGGCGCGGCAGATCACCAGCGCCTGACCGCAGTATTTGGCGAGCTCGGCAGCGGGCGAAGCGGCGAGCGCGGGTGGCGAATCGAATATTACAATTCGGTTCGGTGCACCGAGCGTCAACCGTTCGAGCACCTCGGCGGTGCGCGCACTGGCGAGATACTCGCTGTCAGAAGCGGTGCGGTTGCCTGCAGGGAGCACGAACAGCCCCGGGACGTCGGTCGCCAGCACACAGTCCTCGACGTTGATATCCGGATTGGCGAGCGCGTCCATCAAGCCCCGCGCCTTTCCGCCCCCGCTCGACAGACCGAGCAGCGCCAGAATCGACGGCTTGGCGAAGTCCGCGTCGACCAGCAGCACCTCGCTGTCTTTCTCGCCAGCGATCGACAGCGCGAGGTTGGTCGCGCAGAACGTCTTACCCTCGCCCGGCAGCGGCGAGCACACCAACACACGCTGCGCGGCACGGGCAACGCCGTCGATCCGGGCCTCGCGCGCCGCGAGCAGGATCTGCCGCTTGACGATGCGGAACTCCTCGACGAGCGCCGTCACCGGACCGCCGGGCACAATCAGCGCTTGCTGTTGCAACCGGGCGCGGTCGATCCGCTGCTGCTCGGCGGTGAAAGCCATGCGTTCGGCGGCGAGCGCGACCTCACTCCCCTCCCGCAAGCGGGAGGGGGATTCCGGCTCCGTTGCCAGAACAACGGGCTGAGCCATCTTGACTTCCGGCTTCTTCCACCGCCGATTCGCCGGCGGCGCCAGCTCGCTCGGCACCGGCGCGGGTTTGAACGCGTCAAAGCCGCCGAACGCGCCATCGGCGCGCTCGAACAGCGACTTGCCCTTCTCACCCTCGGGCAGCGGGATCTTGCTTTGATCGGTCATCAGGCCACCATCCCGCGCTGGACGAACTCGACGCCGACCAGGATCACGAACAGCATGCCCAGCCCCCCCGAGGCGGCCGCAAACTGCTTCATCCGGCGCCTGGCAATCGCACGAGCCGCGTCGGTCAGCGTGTGCGAAATGGTGCCGATCACCGGCAGCTCGAAGGTCTGCTCGAGCTTGCCGGCGGTGGCGAACGTGCCGTTGAACTTGCCGAGCGCGAAAGCCGTGCCGCCGCCCGCGCCGATGCCGAGGACCAGCACGGCGAACAGCAGCAGCGGGCGGTTCGGCGCGGCGGGCACGCGCGGCGTGCTCGGCGGATCGACCACGTCGAACTTGACGGTGCTGCGCTCGGTCTCGACCTGGCCGCGCAGGCGCAGCTCCTCGCGATCGGCGAGCAGCTCGTCGTATTGCTTGCGCAACACCTCGTAGTCTCGGCTGATCCGCTGCGCCTCCGCCGAGGCACTGGGCTCCATCGCCTGGTTGGCGCTGATCGAAGCGATCTCCGCCCGCAAGGCGGCGGCCCGCGAGTTCAGCGCCATGACGTTCGACTGCCGCTCGACCTTCATCGCCTGGAGCGAGGACCATGCCGGGTTCGGAGTGCCCCCCGCATCGGCGTTGGGCCCGCTCGCCTGTGCGCGCAGCGAGGCGATCTGCCGCTTGAGTGCGGCGACGTCCGGGTGGCTGTCGGTCAGTCCGCGCCCCTGCATCGCAGCGAGATTCGCTTCGGCCTGGGCGAGCGCGGCACGCGGCCCTCCGGCACCGGCGGTCACCAGCGTGCGCGGCGTGCCGGCGAGCTGCCCGTCGATCGCGGCGAGCGCGCTTTGCGCGGCGGCGAGGTCGGATTCTACGCTGCGCAGTTCGGCGCGGGTCGTAGCAAGCTGGCTCGAGATGCCCGCCGCGCCGCCAATCAGTTCGGGGTGCTCGGCCTCGAAGGCCAGGCGGCGCTGTTCGGCCTCCTCGAGCTGGCGCTGGCGCTGCGCAAGCTGCTGATCGAGGAATTCGATCGTCTCGCGCATCTCGCCACGGCTGCCGCCCATGTTGGTTTCGCGTGCAATGTCGATCAGGCGCAGGGCGACGTCCTGCGCGAGTTGCGCGTTCTCGCCGTCCGACAGGTCGCTGCGGCCGCTCGCGACCGTGATCGTACAGACGTTCTTATCGTCGCAAACGAGCTTGATGCCCTTGCCGAGCGAAGCGATCGCGCGCTCCATCTCGCCCGGACTGGCGATCGTGTCGCCGATGCGGGTCGAACGGATGATCTTTTCGAGATTGGTGGCGCTGACCAACGTCTGGCGCATTCGCTCGACGTCTTGTTTGCGCGCGTCGGCGCCAATCCCGATCTGGTCGGCGAGCATGTCGTCGAGCTGGACAAACATGCGCGCCTGGGATTCGTACGTGTTCGGGATCAATGCGATCGCCAGCCAGCCGAGCAGACACACGCCCCAGGCCACCGCCAGTGCCAGCCAGCGGCGGTTCCACACGGCCCACAGTGCCGCGCGCACCTCTTCGATCAAAGCGCCCAAGCTGCCAGGCTCCTCAGAACATGCTCTCGGGGATGATGATCACATCACCGGGCGCGAGCATGACGTTGGCCCGGCTCTCGCCGTTCTTGAGCAGGTCGCCGAGGCGCAGCGCATATTCGCGCTGGCGGCCGAGCGTCTTGTCGAAGCGGATCAGCTTGGCGCGGTTGCCGCTCGCGAACTCGCTGAGTCCGCCCACCGCGATCATCGCGTCGAGCAGCGTCATGTTGGCGCGATAAGGCAGCGAGGCCGGCTTCTCGGTCGCACCGACGACGCGGATCTGCTGGCTGAAGGTGCCGGCGAACTCGTTGACGATCACCGTCACCAGCGGCTCGGCGATATATTGCGAGAGCTGCAGGCGGATGTCTTCGGCGAGCATCGTCGGGGTCTTGCCCACCGCGGGCATGTCGGCGACGAGCGGCGTGGTGATGCGCCCGTCGGGGCGGACCTGCACTTGCGCGCCGAGCTCGTCGTTGCGCCAGACGTGGACGGTCAGCTTGTCGAGCGGGCCGATCACGTATTCCTCGCCAGGACCTTCCTGCATCGCGACGAAGCTCGCCGGCGCCAGTTGCGGGCCGTTCGAGCCGCCGCAACCGGTCAGCAGGAGGCAAGCGCTCGCTGCCGCGGCGACGATAGATTTGGTCAAGCGCATTTCCTGCGTCCTTGTGATGGCGGGCCGCGGACGGCCCCTCCCTGGATCGGCCGGCTTGTCGCCGAAATAGGTGAATATACGGTTAGCCTTACGCCCAAAAACCCAGCGATTCGGCGGGTTTTGGCACCGCCGTCCCGTCGCGGGACAGGTCGGCGCGGGGGTCTAAACGAGCACTTCGCGAGCCGGTCCTTGCCCCAGGAACGCGGCCGGGCTGGCGCTGGCGCCATAGGCCCCGGCGCAGAACACCGCGACGAGGTCGTCGACATCGGCGCGGGGAAGCAAGGCCTGATCGGCGAGCCGGTCGAGCGGAGTGCAGAGGCAGCCGACCACGCTCGCTTCCTCGGTCGGTTGGTCGGCGAATTTCGTCGCAATCGCAACGGGATAATTGCGCCGCACGACGGTGCCGAAGTTGCCCGAAGCGGCGAGCTGATGGTGCAGGCCGCCGTCGGTGACGAGGAACACTTGCCCGTGGCTCTCCTTGCGGTCGACGATCCGCGTCAGGTACACTCCCGCCTCGCCGACCAGGTAGCGACCGAGTTCGATTGCGAGCTCGGTGCCGGACAGTTCGCCGGGCAAGTCCGCCAGACGCGCGGCCAGCGCTTCGCCGACCGCGTCGATGTCGACCGGCCGGTCCCCGTGGAAATACGGGATTCCGAACCCGCCGCCCATGTTGAGATGCGGCAGCGGAGCGCCGATCTCGGCCGTCAGCCGCGCGGCGAGATCGAGCACATTGCCTTGCGTCTCGGCGATCGCCGCGGCGTCGAGTGCCTGGCTCCCGGTAAAGATGTGCAGCCCGCGCCACTCGGCGCCGGCGCCGATCACCTCGCGCGCCAGTGCCGGCACCCGCTCCCGGTCGAGGCCGAACGGCTTGGCGCCGCCGCCCATCTTCATCCCCGAGCCGCGCAGCTCGAAATCGGGATTGACCCGGATCGCCAGCCGCGGCGTGGCGCCGAGACTGTTGGCAATCTCCAGGGCGCGGCGCGCTTCGGCCTCGGATTCGAGGTTGAGCGTGACGCCATGGGCAATGGCCAGCGCCAACTCCTCGTCGCGCTTGCCCGGTCCGGCGAAGCTGGTCAGTTTCGGATCCTGCCCAGCCGCCAGCACCATGTCCAGCTCGCCGGCCGAGGCGATGTCGAAGCCGTCGGTCAAACCTATCATCAGTTCAAGAATATGGCGGTATGGATTTGCTTTTATGGCATAATGTATCTTGAGATTCACAGGCATCGCAGCCCGCAACTCGGCGACACGCCGCCGGATCAGCTCGGCCGAATAGACGAACAGCGGGGTGCCGCCCGCATCCTGGACCAACGCGCTCGCGGTGCGCCCGCCAATGGCCAGCTCGCCGTCGATCGTTTCGTAGCCGGGCGGGATCGGGCCGAGCGGCTTCATCCGGCGAGCTCCGCCTGCAAGGCCGCACGATCGATCTTCCCGTTCGGATTGAGCGGCATGCGCTCGACCCACCGGATCACCTGCGGCTGCATGAAGTTCGGCAGGTCGCGCTTCAGCGACGCCCGCAGCGCCTCGTCATCGCCCGACCCGCGCACGATCAGGTGCACGGCCTGCCCGAGCCTTTCGTCCGGCACTCCCAGCGCTGCCGCCTCCGCCACTAGGCCGCTCACCAGCGCCGCTTCCTCGATCTCCTGCGGGCTGATCCGGTTGCCTGCGCTCTTGATCATGGCGTCGCGCCGCCCGACGAAATAGAGCAGCCCTTCGGCGTCGCGCCGCACCCGGTCGCCCGACCACACCGCCATCCCGCCGTAGCGCGATGCCACCGGCGCGGGCTTGAATCGTTCGGCGGTCCTTGCAGGATCGTTCCAGTATCCTTGCGCAACCAGCGGTCCGCAATGGACCAGCTCGCCTTCCTCGTCGGGCGCCGTGACGTCACCTTGGTCATCGATCACCATGATCTCGGCGAACGGAATCGCCCTGCCCATCGATGTCGGATGGCTGTCGACCAGCGCCGGATCGAGGAAGGTAGAGCGGAACGCCTCGGTCAGTCCGTACATCGCGAACAGCCGCGCCGCCGGAAAAGTCCCCCTCAGCTTGCGCACCAGCTCCACCGTCAGCGCCCCGCCGCTGTTGGTCAGGCGCCGCATTGGCGTCACCGCGTCGCTGGGCCAATCCTGCTCGGCCAGCTGAACCCAGAGCGGCGGCACTGCGGCGAGCGTCGTTACGCCGTGGCGCGAGCATGCCTTGATCACGTCGCGTGGCGTCAAATAGTCGAGGGGAACTACGGACCCTCCGGCGTACCAAGTGGAAAGTAGCTGGTTCTGTCCGTAGTCGAAGCTGAGCGGCAGCACCGCGAGAGTGACGTCATCCTCCGCCAGGCCGAGGTAGCTCGCCACGCTCACCGCCCCGAGCCACATGTTGGCATGGCTCAGCATCACTCCCTTGGGCCGCCCGGTAGAGCCGCTGGTGTAAAGCAGCGCGGCAAGGTCGTTCGGGTCGTGTGCGGAGGGTGGTAGCGAGCGATCGGTCGAAACGAGGGCCTCTAGCACCTCGTCCTCGCCAATCGCCGAGCACCCCCGCGGCAAATCCGCGAACTCCAGGGTGGACAGCCGCGCTGGAGTCCCGATCAACAGGCTCGCGCCGCAGTCGGCCAGGATGTGCGCCACTTGCGCGCGCTTGAGCAGCGGGTTGACAGGCACATGCACGAGGCCGGCGCGCGCGGCGGCGAGAGGCATCAGGCAGGTCAATTCGCCCTTCGCGGCCCATGTTGCCACCCGCGCCCCCGCCTCCGGCACTTGCGCCGCCAGCCACCCTGCCAGCTGTGCGACACGGGTTCTTAAGTCCTTCCAGCTAAGCGTTTCGCCGCGCAGCACCAGCGCCGGAGCCGCATCGCGCCCGCCTTCGGCGAGGTGATCGAGCGGCCGGGGCGTGGGATCGGGCATGACATCCTGGAGACGGTTCGAGTGACGGCGGTCAGCTATCACGACACGGTTAACGATCTGCAAGGGCTGGCGTTCGCCGGCGAGGGCCCGTTCGCGCGCCGAGAGTGGTTCAGCCTGCTCGAAAGCGCCGGCGCCCGGCCATTGGTGGCGCTCGCCAGCGAAGGGAGCGAAGCGGTTGCTCTGCCGTTGGCGGAGGGTCCCGGCAGCCTCGAGAACCTCACTAATTGGTATGCATTCACCTGGTCGGAGCTCACGACCGGCCCAACGACCCGCCCGGCATTGCTGCAGCGCCTCGCGCACGATCTCGCGGGCCGCGCCAGCCGCCTCACGCTCTCGAAGCTTGCTGACGAAGACGGCACCGCGACCCGGCTCGAAACCGCCTTTCGTCGCGCGGGGTGGTTCGTGCTGCGCGAACGTTGCGACAGCAACCACGTGCTGCCGGTCGCCGGGCGCGGATATGCCGAATATCTCGCCGCGCGGCCCGGCCCGCTGCGGACCACGCTCAAGCGCAAGGCAAAGAAAGTCTCCGTCGAAATTCTCACGCGTTTCGATGAAGATGCGTGGCAATCCTACCAAGCTGTCTACGCTGAAAGCTGGAAGCCGGAGGAAGGCGATCCTGAGCTCTTGCGCCGTTTTGCCGAAGCCGAAGGACACGCCGGCCGCCTGCGTCTGGGCCTCGCCCGGCACGAAGGCGAGGTCGTCGCCGCACAAGTCTGGACGGTCGAGAACGGCACGGCCTACATCCACAAGCTCGCCCATCTCGAAAGCGCCAAGCCGCTTTCGGCCGGCACGACGCTCACCGCCGCATTGTTCGAGCACACGATCGACCGCGACCGTGTCGAATGGGTCGATTTCGGCACCGGCGATGACCCCTACAAGCGCGACTGGATGGAACTGGTCCGCCCGCGCTATCGTCTCAGTTGCTGGCGTCCGGCCGACCCGCGCAACTGGCCGGCGATCGGCAAGGCGCTGCTGCGCAAGCTTGTTTCGCGCCGCCCCTCTCTGTAGGGGGCCGCGCAGGAAGGGCCCCATGTCTAGCGATCCGGTTGCCATCGGCGAATTTTCCGAAACCGACCTGGTTCTGCGCCGGGTGCTGCAGGACGTGCTCGGCCTCAGCCCCGCGCGCACCGCCGATTTCACGGCCGAAACCGGGCTGTTCGGCCACTTGCCCGAGCTCGATTCGATGGCGGTCGCGGGTCTCCTGACCGAGATCGAGGACCGGCTCGACATCGTCATCGAGGATGACGAGGTCGACGGTGAGATGCTCGAGACTTACGGCGGCCTGCTCGCCTTCGTGACGGCGAAGCGGCAAGGCCGCTGACAGCCTCGGTGATAGCCGCCTGGCCCTCACCGGACGGCGAAGAGTATGCCGTGGCGTTCGATCGCGGCCGCGAGTGCCGCGTCCTTGTCCTCCCGGCGCTGTTCGACGAGGCCAACAAGCTTCGCCATTTCACCGTCGAAGTCATGCGCCGGCTCGATGACGCCGGAATCGACACATTTCTGCCGGACTTGCCCGGTTGCAACGAAAGCCGCGCCGGGCTCGAGACCCAGACCCTGCTGGGCTGGCGAGAGGCCGCCGAAGCGGCCTCGGCCCACTTCGGTGCAACTCATGTCCTGACCATCCGCGGCGGCGCGCTGTGCGCTCCGACCGAAACGAAGGCCTGGCGCTACGCCCCCGCGACCGGATCGTCGATCCTGCGCGCGATGCTGCGCGCACGAGTCATCGCCAGCAAGGAAGCCGGAATCGCAGAGACCCGCGAAAGCCTTCTCGAACAAGGTCGCAAGAGCGGTCTCGAGCTTGCAGGATACAAGCTCGGCGCTGCGATGATCCGCGAGCTGGAGGATGCAGAGACCTCTGGCGGGGCTGCTGTGGCCGACATCGCCCAGGCCGACCTCGGCGGCGCGGGCCTGTGGCTGCGCGCCGAGCCTGACCACGACCCCGCCCAAGCCGAAGCGCTGGCACGGATCGTGGCGGAGACGCGCGCGTGACCCGGCGCCACCTGACCTTTGCGTGCGAAGGCGAGACGCTCGTCGGTTCGCTCGACGAGGCGCAGGGTGACGCCGGCCTGCTACTGGTCAGTGGCGGAAACGAGATACGTTCAGGCGCTTTTGCCGGGCAAGCCCAGCTCGCGGCGCGGATCGCGGACGCGGGCTATCCGGTGTTCCGCTTCGATCGTCGCGGGATCGGGGACAGCACCGGCGAGAACGGCGGCTTCCGCAGCAGCGGCTCCGACATCGCAGCCGCGCTGGCTGCCTTCAAGGCCGATCGGCCTGGACTGAAGCGCGTGGTCGGCTTCGGCAACTGCGATGCCGCAAGCGCGCTGATGCTCAACCCTGGCGCAGGCTGCGATGCGCTCGTCCTCGCCAACCCCTGGACCATCGAGCACGACGACGGCGCCCCGCCTCCCGCGGCGATCCGCGCCCGCTATGCCGACAAGCTGCGCGACCCGAAGGAACTCATCCGGCTGGCGACTGGCAAAGTGTCGCTGCGCAAGCTCGCGGGCGGCCTCAAGCGCGCCGTGAGCCCCGCCCCGCCGCCCACCACGCTGGCGCAGGAGATGCGGACCGGGCTCGATGGCTTTGACGGCTCAGTGCGCCTCCTGATCGCCGAGCGCGACCGTACCGGGCAGGCATTTGTCGCGACGTGGCCCGCAGGTGATGAACGTGTCCTTCGGTGTCCTGGCGCCACCCACGCGTTCGTCGAACCCGAGGCGCGCGCTTGGCTGCTGGGGCAACTCCTCGCCGCGCTCGGAAGCTAGGTAGTATCGACATTGGCGTTTGGGCCCGGTCTCTGATCCTCCCCCGTTTACGGGGGAGGTGGCAGCCGCGAAGCGGCTGACGGAGGGGGGCAGTCGCGAGCGCCATGCTTGCCACAGCCCCCTCCGCCTCACTACGCTCGGCACCTCCGCCGTAAACGGGGGAGGATCCGATGTTTCGCAGTCGAATGTCGATACGTCCTAACGCACGAACAGGCTCGCCAGCTCGACATGGGTCGACCAGCGGAATTGGCCGACCGGGCGCAGCTCGGCGAGGCGGTAGCCGGCGTCGGCAAGGATCCGGCCATCGCGCGCCCAGCTCGATGGGTTGCAGCTGACGTAGGCCACGCGGGGTACTTCGCTGGCCGCCAGCTGCATCACTTGCTCGCGCGCTCCGGCGCGCGGCGGATCGAGCACGACGCCGTCGAAGCCGCGCAGCTCCTCCGCGCGCAGCGGATTGCGGAACAGGTCGCGATGGAGGGCCTCGACGGGCAACCGCGCCCGCGCGGCAGCCGTGCGGCAAGCGAGGTGCGCGTCGCGTGCCGCTTCCACTGCCAGCACGCGCGCCGGGCCGGCCAGCGCGAAGGCGAACGTGCCGAGGCCTGAGAACAGGTCAGCTACTCGAGCCGCCCCGCCAAGCCATTCGCGCACCGCAACTACCAGCGCGGCTTCGCCGTCGGCGGTCGCCTGGAGGAAGGAGCCGGCAGGATAGTCGACAGGCACTCCCGACAGAGTGACGGTGACCGGCTCCGGCTCCCAGAAGGTTTCCGTCCCAAAGCCCTGGTCGAGCGCCAGCCGGGCCAGCCGCTGCTCACGGCAGAAGTCGAGCAGCGCTTCGGTCTGCTCGAGCCCATCGAGCGCCAGCCCCTTGATCGCGCAATCGGCGCCCTGGTCCATGAGCGCCAGGCCGATCTCCAGCGCATAGCGATTGCGACGCGGCGCCAGCAGGGCACGCAACGGCTCGACCAGCGCGAACAGCTCGGGCGCCAGCACGTGGCATTCGCGCATGTCGACTACCTTATGCGAGCCGGCCTCGTTGAACCCGATCAACGGCCGGCCGCCGCCGTTGACCGCGCGCAGCGTGGTGCGGCGCCTGGTGCTGGGCGGCGAGAGATGGACGGGCGCGACGCGCTCGGGCACGAGCCCCTGCCCCTCGGCGGCATAGAGCACCCGATCGCGCACGAAACCGGCAAGCGTCTCCTCGTCGAGATGCTGCAGCTGGCACCCTCCGCAACGGCCGAAGTGGCGGCACGGCGGCTGGGCGCGATGCGGTCCGGGCTCGAGGGTGCCATCCGGACGCAGACGGTCGCCGGGGGCGGCAAGCGGCGCGTGGCGGCCCGACGCGGTGACGCCATCGCCTTTGGCGGCGACGCGGACGATCTCTTCGGTTTCGCTCACAATGCGGCGGCGTAGGCCCCGGCCACGCACAGCGCCAGCTCCGAAGCGGTGAAAACCGGCCCCGCCTGCCTGGCCGCCTCGCCGTGCAGCCAGACGGCCTCGCACGCAGCCGTGTAGGGATCCGCGCCGGTCGAGAGGCGGCTGGCGACGATGCCCGCCAAAACATCGCCCGTCCCCGCGATCGAAAGCCAGCTGCTCGGCGATGGCGCCAGCATGATCGGCTCGCCAGGCGCCGCGATCACGGTGTCCGGTCCCTTGGCGATGACCAGCGCGCCAAATGCCTCGGCCAATGCCGACGCACGCGCGAGCTTGCTTCCGGCGCCGATCCCAAAGGCGTCGGCCAACTGGGCGAGCTCACCTTCGTGCGGCGTGAGGACGAAGGGTGCCGACGCTCTTGCAAGCAACTCGGGATCGAGCAGTCGCAGTCCATCGGCATCGATCACCGTAGGGAAGCCGGCGCCGAGAACGTCTCGCAGCTTGCTGCGAGCGGCTTCGCCGCGGCCGAGGCCAGGACCGATCAGCACCGCCCCGATGCGCTTGTCCGCCAGCAACTCGCCGAGCGGCTCCGACCTGAGAACGACATCGGCAGGCGCGGACGGGTGCAGCTCGGGCGCCGCCAACCGCACGGCTCCCGCTCCGCCGCGCATCGCCGCCTCACTGGCCAGCAGCGCGGCGCCCGCCATCGCGCCGGAAACGACGAGCACAAGTCCGCGCGTGAACTTGTGCGCATCGGCCGCAGGCGCGGTGAAGCGAGGGCGCGGCAACAGTCGCGCCGCCTCGCGAGGCGCATCCACGCCGATCGGCACCAGCCGCCTTTCGCCCATCGCAGCCATCGACGGCATCAGCCAGTGCGCGAACTTCCAAGCGCCGAGCGACAGCGTGACGTCGTAATCCGGCAAGCCGTCGTTGAGCGGCCAGCCGCTGTCGCTCTCGATCCCGCTCGGCAGGTCGATGGCGACGCGGAAAGGGTGGCGTTCGGCCTCGCCGGTCAAGAGCGCCAGCAGCTCGGGCGAGAGCGGCCGGGCGAGGCCGCTGCCGAAGAGGCAGTCGACCAGCACGCCGCCATGCCCATGCTGGGAAGGCTCGATCCCGCTCGCCCCTCGCGCCGCGATCGCCGCCTCGGTCGTCGGTTCTACGGGTGCCACGACCGTGACTTTCGCGCCTCGTCGCGCCAACTCACGCGCGATCACGTAACCGTCGCCCCCGTTGTTGCCGGGGCCGCAGAGCACGGTCACCGGCCGGCCGCCCGCGATCCGCCAGACCCAGTCCGCCGCGCCCGTCCCGGCGCGCTCCATCAGGCTCGAAACGGTTTCGCCGCCGTCGATCAGCGCCTGCTCGGCCGCGCGCATCTGCGCGACTGTCAGGATCGGATCAGCGGTCGACATTGTCCATGATCCGCGCCGGGAAGCGGTAGCGGTCGGCGCCGACGGCCACTTCGATGCCCTGATCGCGCAGGCTGACCACGACTCGCTCCGCGCCGTCGGCCGCGGCGAGGCCCGTTCCATCGCGCATCACCTCGAAACGCCGGAAGCCACCGTCCGGATGGCGTACGACCAGGATCGACACGCCGTCGACCTCGCGGCGTTCGACCTGACACGCCCGCGTGAACGCGGCAGCGCCGCCCACGGCGCAGGCGATTCGGTTGTCGGCGTCGGCGGCCGACGCCCCGGGAACGTCCTGCCCACAAGCGGCCAAGGGCAAGCACGCGAGCCAAAGCAGAGCGCCCTTCGAGGAGTTCAGGGCGAGCGGGCGTGAAGGAATTTCTCCCAAGACCGCTCGTGCTGAGCCCTGAGCCCGTCGAAGGGGCGAAGCACGCACGCTAGGTACGCCTCTCAGATATCCGCATAGACATGCGTCTCGGCCTTGGCGCCAGGGTGCGTCACCGCCCCCTTGTACGCCGGGCCGACGTTCTGCGCATAGCGCCACAGAGCCCCCGCGTTGTAGTCGTGCCCACGCGGTGTCCAGGCCTTGCGGCGCTCGGCGAGCACATCCTCGGCTACTTCGAGCTCGATCGTCCCTGCTTCGGCGTCGATCGCGATCATGTCGCCGTCCTCGACCAGCGCGATCGGGCCGCCTTCAGCCGCTTCGGGGCCGACATGGCCGATGCAGAAGCCGCGCGTCGCGCCTGAGAAGCGACCGTCGGTGATCAGCGCAACGCTCTCGCCCATGCCCTGCCCGTAAAGCGCCGCGGTGGTGGCCAACATCTCGCGCATGCCCGGGCCGCCCTTGGGCCCTTCGTTGCGGATCACGATCACGCTGCCTTCGCGGATCTGCCGGGCCTCGACCGCGGCGAACGTATCCTCCTCGCACTCGAAGACCTGGGCCGGCCCGCGGAATTGCAGCCGCTTCATGCCGGCGACCTTCACGATCGCGCCGTTCGGTGCGAGACTGCCCTTGAGGCCGACCACGCCGCCGGTCGGCGTGATCGGGCGGCTGACGTCGTAGATCACCTTCTGGTCGGGGTTCCAGGTGATCTCCTCGATGTTCTCGCCCAGCGTCTTGCCGGTCACGGTTATCGGGCTCGGATCGATGAACCCGCCCGCGAGCAGCGTTTTCATCGCCATGTAGACCCCGCCCGCTTCGTGCATGTCCTTGGCGACGTATTTTCCGCCCGGCTTGAGGTCAGCGATGTAAGGCGTCGACTTGAATATCTCGGCGACGTCGAACAGGTCGAACTCGATCCCGCATTCGTTGGCCATCGCCGGCAAGTGCAGAGCGCCGTTGGTCGAGCCGCCGGTCGCGGCGACGACGCGGGCGGCGTTCTCGAATGCAGCGCGGGTGCAGATGTCGCGCGGGCGCAGGTTGCGCTCGATCAACGTCATCACCTGGCGGCCGGCGGCGCGTGCGATTTCCTCGCGTGATTTATAAGGAGCCGGTGCCATATTGCTGTTTGGTAACGATAAACCGATCGCCTCGCCGACGCAGGCCATGGTGTTGGCGGTGAACTGCCCCCCGCACGCGCCGTGACCCGGGCAAGCGGCCTTCTCGATCGCCGTCACTTCGCTCAGCGGGCACTTGCCCGAGCTCCACCGGCCGACCACCTCGAACACGTCCTGCACCGTCAGGTCGTGGCCTTCGTAGCGGCCCGGCAGGATCGAGCCGCCGTAGACGAAGATGGAGGGCACATTGAGGCGCAGCATCGCCATCATCATGCCCGGCAGGCTCTTGTCGCAGCCGGCAAAGGCGACGATCGCGTCGTAGCAGTGCCCGCGCACCGACAGTTCGACCGAATCCGCGATCACTTCCCGGCTCACCAGGCTCGAGCGCATGCCCTGGTGGCCCATCGCGATGCCGTCCGTGACGGTGATGGTGTTGAACCGCCGCGGAGTTCCGCCGGCTTCCATCACGCCCTCCCGGCAGATGTCTGCCTGGAAATCGAGCGCGGTGTTACACGGCGCGCTGTCGTTACCGGCGGAAGCCACCGCAACGAACGGGCGCGCGATCTCCTCCTCCGTCATCCCCATCGCGTAGTAGTAGCTGCGCTGCGGCGCGCGCTCCGGGCCGACCGAAACGTAGCGGCTGGGGAGGCGGGACTTGTCGAAACGGGCGGTCATCGGGTTCCAGAGGCAAGATTGATGCGTCCCGGCGCCGATGCCCTTAGTCCAGCGCCAGCGCAACCTCATTCGCGACGCGCGCGAGGCGTTCCGCCCATAGCGACTGGCCTGCCACTTCGGCGATCAGATCCTGCCTCACCTCGATCCCGAAGTACGGGAGACCGCGCGCTTCGGCATGACGGTTCATGGTCGCGTTGAGCAGCTTGCCCGAATAGGGCTGCTGGTCGCCGACGATCAGCCCCTCGGCCGCGAGCAGCGGCATGGCCCGTCGCGCGGCGCGATCGTCCTGGTTGTAGAGCACGCCGACTTCCCATGGCCGCTGCTCTTCCGGCCGGCTCTTGAGACTGGGTGTGAAGCTATGCAGCGACACGATCAGCACCGGCGGTGCCCGGTCGAGCAACGCCGCGAGCGCCGCATGGTACGGCCGGAAGAACCGCTCGACCCGTTCCTCGCGCCCGGCGAGGTCGAACAGGTTGCCGGGGATGGCGTGCCCGTCGCTCGAATGGGGGATCAGCGCCGGGGAATCCTCCTCGCGGTTGAAGTCGCACACCAGCCGGCTGACGTTGCCGAGAAACGCAGCCATGCCCGCTTGCGCCACCAGCTGCTCGGCCACCGCGGCCACGCCGATGTCGACGGCCACATGCTCGTTGAGCAACATCGAGTCGATGCCGAGGTCGATGTCCTCAGGCACCCGGTTCGAAGCGTGGTCCGAAACGATCAGGATCCCGCCCGCGCGCGGCTTACCGACCATGCGGAAGGCTTCTTCACACATCATCTCAACTTGCCCGGCATCCGCCACCACTCGGGACGTTGCAAAGCCAGCTTTTCCGCGGCTTTGCGCATGACGTCATGACTTCGAAACAAAGCGAAACAGGTCGCACCGGAACCGCTCATGCGGACGAGATCGGCATCCACGTCGCGCAACGCGGCAAGCACATCGGCGATCGGCGGGCACAACGGGATTGCGGGCGCTTCGAGGTCGTTGCGCCCTTCCCTCGCGATCGTCGAGGCAGATCCCTCAGGCAGTGACCCTCGATCGACCCCGTCCCACGCGGCAAACACGGGGCCGGTCGCCAGCGGCATTCGCGGGTTGACCAGCAACACGGGTGTCCCCGCCAGATCGTTTTCGACCGGTTCCAGCTCGGTCCCGGTACCGCGCCCGATGCAGGCTACGCTCTCGACACAGGCCGGCACGTCCGCGCCGAGCTTCGCCGCGCGCTCGCGCCAGTCCTCGGGCAGCCCGTGCGCCTCGCGCACCAGCCTGAACACCGCCCCCGCATCGGCCGAACCGCCCCCGAGCCCCGCCGCGACCGGCAGGTTCTTCTCCAAGGTGATCGCCAACCCATCCGGCCGCGGCAGCGCGGAGAGCGCCTTGGCGACGATATTGCCAAGCGGATCAGTCAGTTGATCCGCAAACTCGCCAACCACCCGAAACTCGTCGCGAACCGCCGACTGCGCCGTCAGCCGGTCACCCCCGTCAATAAACGCGAACAGCGTCTCGATCTCGTGATACCCGTCCTCGCGTCGCCGCCGGACATGCAGCGCAAGATTGATCTTGGCATAGGCGGTTTCGTTCAAGGTTCCTCCCCCACCGGGGGAG
>CBHCZH010000066.1:0-17125 GCA_965977975.1 uncultured bacterium | reverse complement strand
CCCTGAAGTGTTCACCGGCGTCTGCATGCTGCCGCAGAGCCCGAAGGCGGACCTAACCGCCTCGATAAAGGAGCTGCGCCGCTGCGTCGAGCAGCTCGGCTTCATCGGCTGCAACCTCAATCCCGATCCCGGCGGCGGGCACTTCACCCATCCGCCGCTGACCGACGAATCGTGGTTCCCGATCTACGAGGTCATGTGCGAGCTCGACGTGCCGGCGATGATCCACGTCTCGGGCAGCTGCAACCCGGCGATGCACGCCACGGGCGGATTCTACCTCGCCGCCGACACCGTCGCGTTCATGCAGCTGCTGCAGGGCGACCTGTTCGGCCGCTTCTCGAACTTGCGCTTCATCATCCCGCACGGCGGCGGCGCGGTGCCGTTCCACTGGGGGCGCTACCGCGGCCTTGCCGACATGCTCAAGCAGCCGGCGCTCGACACGCACCTGATGAACAACGTGTTCTTCGACACTTGCGTCTATCACCAGCCGGGCATCGACCTGCTCGCCGAAGTGATCGAGACCAAGAACATCCTGTTCGGCAGCGAGATGGTCGGCGCGGTGCGCGGGATCGATCCGACCACCGGGTACTATTTCGACGACACCAAGCGCTATGTCGACGCGCTGCCGATCTCGGACGAGCAGCGCCATGCGATCTTCGAAGGCAACGCCCGCCGCGTGTTCCCGCGCCTCGACGCAAAACTGAAGGGACAAGGCAAATGAGCGCCACCGCGACCGGCTTTGCCGCCTGCGCCAAGCCCGAGCGCTACATCCAGCAGCTCGTCAGCCACTGGGGCCACAAGATGGCGACCAGCTACGACGCGGATGACCGGATGGGCGCATTTCCGTTTTCGGAAGCCGTCAATGCCGTGATGACCGCACGGCCCGATGGGATCGCCATCACGCTGACGACGACCGACAGTGAAGAGAACGAGCGCATGCGCGGCGTGATCGAGCGCCACATCGATCGCTTCGCTTTTCGCGAAGCGCCGCTGAGCTACGAATGGACCGACCAATGAGCGACAAGAAAGAACGCATCAACATCCACAAGTACCTCGCCGAGTTCGAGGACATTCCGGGGACGCGCGTGTTCACCGCGCAGCGCGCGCGGCAGGGCTATCACCTCAACCAGTTCGCGATGAGCCTGATGAAGGAAGAGAACCGCGAGCGGTTCCTCGCCGACGAGCGCGCCTATCTCGACGAGTGGCAGCTGAGCGAGGAAGCCAAGCAAGCCGTGCTCGACCGCGACTACAACCGCATGATCGACCACGGCGGGAACATCTATTTCCTCTCCAAGCTTTTCTCGACCGACAAGAAGAGCTTCCAGTTCGCGGCCGGTTCGATGACCGGGATGACCCAGGAAGAATATGCCGAGATGATGCTCAAGGGCGGCCGTTCGCCCGAAGGGCAGCGCTCGATTAAGGAAGGACGCTGATCATGGCCCGCGTTACCGCCGGCATCACCTCGAGCCATATCCCCGCATTGGGCGCGGCGATCCAGACCGGCACGCTCCACAACGACTACTGGGGCCCGGTGTTCAAGGGCTACGAGCCGATCAAGCAGTGGATCCAGCAGCCCGGCAACATGCCGGACGTGGTGATCCTCGTTTACAACGACCACGCCAGCGCGTTCGACATGAACATCATCCCGACGTTCGCGATCGGCTGCGCGGAGAAGTTCAAGCCGGCCGACGAAGGCTGGGGCCCGCGGCCGGTGCCCGACGTGATCGGCCACCCGGACCTCGCCTGGCACATCGCCCAGAGCCTGATCCTCGACGAATTCGACATGACGATCATGAACGACATGGACGTCGACCACGGCTGCACGGTGCCGCTCAGCATGGTCTTCGGCGAGCCCGAGGCCTGGCCGTGCAAGGTGATCCCCTTCCCGGTCAACGTGGTCACTTACCCGCCGCCCTCGGGCAAGCGGTGCTTCGCGCTCGGCGATTCCATCAAAGCCGCAATCGAGAGCTTCCCCGAGGACCTCAACGTCCAGGTCTGGGGCACCGGCGGGATGAGCCACCAGCTGCAGGGCCCGCGCGCCGGCCTGATCAACAAGGACTTCGACCTGAACTTCATCGACCAGCTGATCAACGATCCCGAAACGCTCTCGAAGATGCCGCACATCCAGTACCTGCGCGATGCCGGCTCGGAAGGGATCGAGCTGGTCATGTGGCTGATCATGCGCGGCGCGCTGGGGGACAAGGTGAAGGACCTCTACACCTTCTACCACATCCCGGCCTCGAACACCGCGCTCGGCGCGATGATCCTCCAGCCCGAGGACATCGCCGGCGAGCCGCTGACCCCTCGCAAGGTGATGAGCGGCCAGAGCTTCGCGGCGGCGTAACCATTCTCCCCTCCTGCTTGCGGGAGGGGTAGGGGGTGGGCCTGTCGCCATCCCTGCACTTGCCCACCCCTAACCCCTCCCGCAAGCGCGAGGGGGATTGAAGGAGACCTTCATGCGTATCGCACTCGCAGGCGCCGGCGCGTTCGGCGAAAAGCATCTCGACGGCCTCAAGAACATCGACGGCATCGAGATCGCCTCGGTCATCTCGCGCCGCGCCGAGCAGGCCGCCGAAGTCGCCGCGAAGTACGGCGCGGCTCATTCAGGCACCGAGCTGTCCGAGGCGCTCGAGCGCGACGATGTCGACGCGGTGATCTTGTGCACGCCGACGCAGATGCACGCCGAGCAGGCGATCGCCTGCATGGACGCCGGCAAGCACGTGCAGATCGAGATCCCGCTGTCGGACAGCTGGGCCGATGCCGAGGCCGTGCTCAGGAAGCAGCAGGAGACCGGCCTTACCTGCATGGTCGGCCATACCCGGCGGTTCAATCCGAGCCACCAGTACGTGCACAACAAGATCGCAGCCGGCGAGCTGGCGATCCAGCAGATGGACGTGCAGACCTACTTCTTCCGCCGCAAGAACATGAACGCCAAGGGCGAGCCGCGCAGCTGGACCGACCATCTGCTCTGGCACCACGCAGCGCACACGATCGACCTGTTCGCCTACCAGGCGGGCAGGATCGTCACCGCCAACGCGATCCAGGGACCGAAACACCCTGAGCTCGGCATTGCGATGGATATGTCGATTCAGCTCAAGAGCGAAACCGGAGCGATCTGCACGCTGTCGCTAAGCTTCAACAATGACGGTCCGCTCGGCACCTTCTTCCGCTACATCGGCGACACCGGCACTTACATCGCCCGCTACGACGACCTCGTCACCGGCAAGGAAGAGCCGGTCGATCTCGCCGGCGTCGCCGTCTCCAACAACGGCATCGAGCTGCAGGATCGCGAATTCGTCGCCGCGATCCGCGAAGGGCGCGAGCCGAACAGCTCGGTCGCCCAGGTGCTCGATTGCTACCGCGTGATCGGCGAGCTCGCCGCGAGCCTCGAGAAGCAGGACGGGTGGTCATAATCCTGCCGATGGCCGTTGACCGGTCTTGACTAGCTCGGATGCTAAGCAGATTCTCGTGGCCAGAATATAACGCAGGGGAGATTCATGGCTGAACTGGACCGGATCCTGAGCGAGGCTCAGGAGACGCATCGACTGATGCAGGACGCGGTCAGGGCATCGGGCGAGCGCACGGTCCGCGACATCGTCCGGCTGCGCACCCGCTTTGCCACACTGGTTGCCGAGATGACGGGTTCGATCAAGGCCGACAGCCGGCTGCAGTCCAAACCCGAGCTCGCACGGGAGTTTGAGGGCAAGTTCTTCGAAATGCGCCAGGCGCTCGCCGCGCATCAGGCAAAATGGCGCAGCGTCAACATCGATGAGAACCCCACCGGCTATCGCCGCGCGACCGACGAACTCGGCCGCGAGCAGGATGACTTCTACTCGTGGGCGAAGAGTACGCTGGCAGGGTTGTGAGGACCCAATCCGGACTTGCGACTCCGTCGCTGCCTCTGCACATCAAGCAGCGATGACCGACCAGACCCGTAAAATCGCCGGGACCGAGCTGCACCCCGTAGGACTCGGCTGCATGAATCTGTCATGGGCTTACGGTACCCCGCCGAGCCCTGCGGACGGCGCGAGGCTGCTTAGCCACGCTCTCGACCTGGGCTACAACCACCTGGATACCGCGCGGATCTACGGCACCGGGCAGAACGAGACGCTGATCGGCGAGACCCTGAAAGGCCGCCGCGGCGAGTTCTTCCTGGCGTCGAAGTGCGGCATCGTCGTCGACGGCCCGCGTCGCGGAGTGGATTGTTCGCCCGCAGCGATCGAGCAGGCGATCGAGGAGAGCCTGCGGCTGCTCCAGACCGACCGCATCGATCTCTATTACATGCACCGCTTCGACCCCAAGGTGCCGATCGCGGATTCGGTCGGCGCACTGGCGCGAGCGATCGAGGCAGGCAAGATCGGCGCGTACGGCGTCTCCGAATGGTCGGCGCGCCATATCCGCGAGGCGCATGCGGTGCACCCGGTGGGCGCGGTGCAGACCGAGTACTCGCTGTGGACCCGCAACGTCGAATTGGGGGTGCTCGAGACCTGCCGCGAGCTCGGCATCACGCTGGTCGCGTTCTCTCCGGTTGGACGCGGCGCGCTGGCGGGCTTGCTCAAAGACCCCTCGACGCTGGAGGACGGCGACATTCGTACCAAGATGCCGCGCTTCCAGCCGGCGAACTGGCCGCATAACCGCACGGTCATCGAACGCTTTGTCGAGCTCGCCACCCACGCCGGCGTCACCGCCGCTCAGCTGGCGCTCGCCTGGGTGCTGTCGCGTGGGCCGCACGTGCACGTGATACCGGGCACTACCAGCATCCAGCATCTCGAGGACAACCGCCGCGCGGCGCAGCTGTCCGTCGCGCCCGAGACGCTCGCCGCCGCCGACGCGCTGATCAACGAGGGCACCGTCGCCGGCCACCGGTATCACGACGCGATCCGCCCGACGATCGATACCGAGGAGTTCGAACCGGCGTGAAGGACGTGCACGCGGAGATCGGCTATTCCGAGCGCACCGAGCAGCGGCCTTACTTCTACGCCAACGCGCACGAGAAGGACTTCGTGCCGCTCAAGCCCGCCGAAGTCCCGATTGCCGACGCGCGCGGGCACGATTGCTCGCTCGACCGCGAAGGCTTCACGCTCCTCGCGCACAAGAGCGCGCTCACCGACCTCACCGACCTCGACGTGGTCGCCAAGGTCCATCGCGACGAGATCGCCGACCTGCTCAAGCGTGCGACCGGCTGCGACGAGGTCGTGATGACGCCGTTCGGCATCCTGCGCTTCTCCGAAAAGCTCGGCGAGAATGCAGCGCACGACAACTCGCACCCGGCGCGCTTCGTCCATGTCGACATGGCGAAGGAAACCGCGGCGGCAATGCGCGAGAAGACCGCGCCGGCGGGCAAGCCGATCGCCCGGAGCGCGCAGTACAACGTCTGGCGCTCGCTCGCCGGCGGCACGCAGGACGTGCCGCTAGCTCTGTGCGCCTACCCGAGCGTCGCGCGCGAGGACCTCATTGATTGCGACGCGATCTTCGATCCGCTCGACGGCAGCCCGGAGTGGGGCTTCCCCAACTATCTGCTGGCCTACAACCCGGCGCATCGCTGGTTCTACTATTCGGACATGACGCCCGACGAGGCGATCGTGTTCAAGACCAGCGAAAGCGATCCCGAGCGTGCCCAGCTGATGCCGCATGGCGCTTTCGACAACCCGCTCGCCGGCCCCGACGCGCCGGCCCGCGTCAGCCTCGAGATGCGCGGGACCTGTTACTGGTACCCATAACGGTTTGGGGAGGAAGCAAGAATGATCGGCAAGGCGGTTCTGGGGACAGCCCTCGTCCTCCTCGCGGCGACACCGGGAACGGCGCAGCAGGATCCGGATTTCGCCGCACAGGATCGCATTCCCGATACGCCCGGCAGTGGACCATACCCGGCGGTGATGGAAGTGGACCCGGCGCTGCCCGATCACGTCGTCTATCGACCGGCGGAGCTGTCGCGCGTCGGCGAAGGCAGGCTCGGCGTGTTCGTGTGGGGGAACGGCGCCTGCGCCGACGACGGCGCCAGCGCGCGGCTGCACTTGTCCGAGATCGCCTCGCACGGCTACCTGGTGATCGCGCCGGGCAAATGGCGCAACGGCCCCAACGCCAAGGAACCGGCGGCGGCGCCGCGCGTCCGGCCCGCCGACGGCTCGTTCCCGCCGCCGCCGACGACGGCGGCTGATCTCGCAGAGGCGCTCGACTGGGCCCTCGCCGAGGACACCCGGAGCGGCAGCCGTTACGCCGGCCTGATCGACGAAGGCGCGGTCGCGGTCGGCGGCTTCAGCTGCGGCGGAGTCCAGGCACTGACGCTCGCCGGCGATCCGCGGCTCAAGACCGTGGTCGTACAGAACAGCGGCATCTTCAACGACGAGGCGCCGAGAATCCCCGGCATGGAGCTGAGGAAGGACGCACTGCGAGCGCTCCATACCCCGGTGCTCTACGTGCAGGGCGGGCCGACAGATATCGCCTACGCCAATGGCATGGACGACTTCGCGCGGATCGATCACGTCCCTGCGGCGATGGTGAACGTGGTCGGCAAAGGGCATGGCGGCACCTATTTCGAACCCAATGGCGGCAAGGCGGCGCGGGTGGTGGTCGATTGGCTCGAATGGCAGCTGCGCGGCGACGGCGGGGCGGCAAAAAGCTTCCTCGGCGAGGATTGCGGCCTGTGCACCGACCCCGAGGTGACCATCGAAGCGAAGAATCTGCGCTAACGGTCCTTTCGCACGGGCTGGCGCAGGATCGTCTTCAACTTGGCGGGCGGGGTCTTGCGAGGATCGCCCAAGTAGATCTCATGGTGCCGGCCTGCGAACGTATAGCCGCCGGCCGGCATGATCTCGTCATGCAGGCGGGCGAGCAACGGCCCTTCGTCGTCATAGCTGCCGATGTGGAGCGCCTGAAGGCACAGGCCCTCTTCCAGGGCATCGAGCCGCAGGCTCGCGGGAAGCTCGCCGAGCTTCGCCTGCGCCTTGGCACGGGCTGCTTCGAACAGCACGGCATCGACAAAGTCCGGGACCATGATCAGCAGGGTCCAGTCCCACTCGTGCTTGCGCCGGGCAACGAAGCTGGCCGGGTCGGCAGCCGACCACAGGCCTTCGAGCGGCGCGACGACGAAGTCGCGGTCTTGATCCTTGCACGCGAACTTCAGCGCATAGGCGGTCGCGTAGAGTGCCTGGAGCGCGCGCGGGTATTCAGGCGCGGTGTTGGGATCGCCGTACCCGTCGACCATCAGATAAAGCATCCGCGGCACGACGATCTGCACGAACTCGCCCTTGGGTGCGGTGAACAGCGCTCTCCTGGTCTTCTTCAGGTCGAGCTTGGCCATCTCATGCTTCCGCTGCACCGAGCGACTTGCGGAAGTAGACCACCCGCTCGGTTTCCGCAAAGCCCGTGGCCTGGTGGAACGCGTGGCTGGCGTGATTGTCGAGCAGCGCATCGGAGGCGAGCTCGCTGCAGCCTTGCGCGCCGGCCCATTGCTCGGCCGCACCGACCAGCGCTCCGCCGATCCCGCTGCCCCGGCGCTCAGGCCGGACGTAGATCCCTTCGAGGAACGCAACCGGCGAGGTTTCGCAGCCGTTGACGTAGTCGCAGCGCAGAGAGACCTCCGCGAAGCCGATCACGTCATCCCCTTCCACGGCAACGAAGGTGGCGAGGCTGCTGTCCGCGCGCGCCAGATTCGCCTCCGTCTCGGACCGTCGCACCTCGAGCGGCTCGTCCGGCCACAGCGCGAGGCGCAGCCCGGCAAGCGACTCCAAGTCTTCAGTCCTCGCCAGCCGGATCATCGCCCGTAGTAGTCCGCCCCGTAGACCGCGTCGCGGATGTCGTGGTGGAGCGTGCCGTCGAACTCGACCTTCTGCGTCAGGAACACCACCGCCATCTCGTTCAGCGGATCGACCCAGAACAGCGTCGAGGCCCGGCCATCCCAGAAGAATTCGCCGACCTCGCCGCGGTTTTCCTCGGTGCTCTCAGGCGGACGCGTGCGAACGAAGAAATCGAGACCGAACCCGCCCGAACCCTTCCCCACCAGCCACGAGCGATCAGCATCGGCGATGCGCGGGTCGAGATGGTCGGTGGCCATCAGGCGGACCGTCGCCGGCTGGAGGATGCGCACACCGTCGAGCTCGCCCTCGCCGAGCAGCATCCGCGCGAACCGCATGTACTCGTCGATCGTGGTGACGATTCCCGCGCCGCCCATCGTCATCGGTTTGCCCGCGAAGTTCATCGCCAGGCGTTCCTCGTCGCCCACAGGCGCCAGCGCGCCATCCGGGCCGGGCCGGTACATCCCCGCGAACCGCGGCAGCAGGTCGGGGCGGCACTTCCAGCACGCCTCGGTCATGCCGAGCGGCTGGAAGATATGCTCGCGCACATAGTCTTCGAACGGCTGGCCCGACAGCACCTCGACCAGCCGCGCCTGCACGTCGACCGCGGCACTGTAATGCCAGTGCGTGCCCGGATCGTAGAGCAGCGGCACTCGCGCCAGCTTCTCGGCGAACTGAGCGAGCGTGTTGTCGAGCGAGAGCGGCTCAAGCTCGTTCCAGATGGCGTCGGTCGGATGGTTGGCGCCGCCGTAACTGAACCCGGCGGTGTGGCGCATCACGTCGCGGATCGTGATCGGCCGGCGCGGCGGGCGGAGCTTGTCGGGCTCGGCCTCGTCGAAGACCTGCACGTCGGCGAACTGCGGCAGATGCCAGGCGAGCGGATCATCGAGCCCGAACTTGCCCTGTTCCCACAGCTGCATCAGCGCGACGCCGGTGACCGGCTTGGTCATCGAGTAGATCTGCACCAGCGTATCGCGCGCGAACGGCCGGTTTGCCTCGCGGTCGGCGAGCCCGGCGGCGCTGTAGTGAGCCTCGCGGCCGTCTTTCCAGACCAACACTTCGGCGCCGGCCACGCGGCCCTCTTCGACCATTTCGCGAAGCTCGCGATCGACGCGCGCGCCGTCGAACGCGAATTCCGCGCTCGCCGGCGCGGCGCCGACCAGCGCCGCGAGCCCGATCAGCGCCCTTCTCACAGGTTGGTCTTGTAGAGGTTGAGCAACCGTTCCCACGCGCGGTCGGCCTCGGCCTGATTGTAGACCGGGCTGTCGGGCACGGTCCAGCCGTGGTCGGCCTGGTAGACCTCGATCTCGGCCGGGCGGTCGGCTGCGGTCGCGGCCGCCTTGAGCACGTCCTTGTGTGTAGGCTGCTGCGCGTCGTCGTTCTTGGCGATCGCGATCAGGTGGCCGGCGCGGCTCTCGTCGAACAGGTTGTGAGGGCTTTCCGGCGTGTCGTTGACCAGGTTGCCGCCGTGGAACGAAGCCGCGCCCTTGATCCGCTCCGGCACCGCAGCGGCACCGCGGATCGTCCACGAGCCGCTCATGCAATAGCCCTGCACGCCGACGCCCTTGGCGGTGTCGACCGAGGCCTGCTGGTCAAGCCAGGCGACCACCGCCTTGGTCGTCTCGGCGACCGCGGCCGGTTGGTTGAGCTGCATCCACGGGCCGACCTTCTGGAAGCCCCCCTGACTGCGGAAATCCTCGAAATCCTTGAACTGTGGCGCCGGCAGGCTGCGGTAGAACGGATTGGGCACCAGCACCGAGTAACCGGCGCCGGCAAGCCGCCGCGCCATGACCTTCTTGGCGTCGCGCAGCCCGGCGATGTCGGGCCACAGGATCACCGCGGGGTGCTTGCCGCTGGCCGGATGGACGAAGAAGCCGTCCATCGTCCCGCCCGGAGCGTCGAACTTCACGTCGCTTTCGGTCAGCCCGCCCTGTGCCTGCACTTCCTCGGATGTCGCGCACGCCGCGAGCGCCGCCATGGCGCTAATCGCGCCGAATTCGCGCCGGCTGACGGCGCGCTTGCCCATGTCCAGCAACTGGTCCTGATCACACATTTCGCCGACTCCTCAAGCACTCCCCGCAAGCGAGATTAGCGCATTGATTGGGCAGGTCTAGGTCGCCTCGCGGATCCCTGGGGCCCGCTTTTCAGCGAATGCTCAGGAATGGCTCATGACCGACCCGCAGCCCGGCGTCATCCCCGACGTCCGCGGCGAAGGAGTGAACGGTGCAGTCACGAATGAGAACTCGGCGATGGGCCGGACGGGTCGCGGCGGCGGGGCTGGCCGTGGCCGCACTCGCCACCTGCGCCTCAATCGATCCGATGCGCTGGAGCTTGCCCGTCCGCTACCTGTTCGCGCCGGTCGATATCCATCGCGACGGGTTCATCGATTTCACGATGTGCATGCGCGTGGCGCTGTCGCCGAGCGAGGCCGACGCTTTCGTCAGGAACGAATTCAAGCCGAAAGACCGGATCGCGCGCCCCGTTCCGATGGAACAGGCGATCTGCCCCGCGGAGTTCTGGCCCGAAGCCTTCACCTCGCCGACGATCGCGTACTGGATCGACTACGTTCCCGCCCCAGTGGGCGGGCATATCGCCGGAAGCCGAGGCGCCGTTTACCAGGACGGCTACCTGTACTTCTGGTCGAACGACTTGTGAGCCGCGCCCGGCCTCAGGTCAGGTCGTCGAGCCTGATCATCAGGCCGGCCTCGGCGTCGCGCATCGCCTTGCGGCGCAGCTCCTCGATCTTGAGCCGGCCGGTGGGAGCTTCCTCCTCCGGCAATGCCTCCATCAACCGGGCGTGGATTTCCTCGAAGTCCGGGCCGTGCTCGGGGTGGGTGAGGATCAAGCCCTTCTGATCGGTCATGCCGGCGAGGATCTTGGTGCCGACCTCGTAGGGGTCCATCCCTTCCTCGAACGCGGTGCCGAACTGTTCGAGCGCTTCCCTGGGCACATCGGGGAAGCCACTTTCGCCGAAGCCCTCCGGTCGCTTTAGCGCGCTGGTCCAGGCATTCGTGCGGGTCAGCGCCGGACAGCACAGCGAGCAGCCGATCTTGTGCGGCGCGAGGTTGTAGCGGAGGCTTTCGGTCAGCCCGCGCACCGCGAACTTGCTCGCGGTGTAGATGCCCGCCTGCGGCCCCGGCAGGAACGCGGCCATGCTGGCGATATTGACCACATGGCGACGCCCGGTACTCGCCTTGATCCTGGGCAGGAAGCTGACCAGGCCGTTGACCACCCCGCCGAAGTTGACGCCCATGATCCAGTCGTAGTCGTCGTAGCTCGCCTCGTCGGTCGGGCCGAACACCGAGACGCCGGCGTTGTTGACCAGCACGTGGACCTCGCCGAAGTGGTGGACGACCTGCTCGGCGACTTCGGCGAAACGCGCGCGGTCGGTCACGTCGAGCCTGAGGAACAGCGGCTGCTCGTGGCCTTTGTCGACGAACCACTTGGCGGTGTGAGCACGGTCGTTCTCGTTGCGGTAGCTCAGCGCGAGCCGCATTCCGGCGTCGGCGAAAGCTTGGGCCACGCCCAGCCCGATCCCCGTCACCGCTCCCGTTATGAACGCAACGCGGCCTTCCCACGGTCTGTCGGACACGATCAATTTCCTCTCGCCAAAATGCTAACGTTCGTTACGAATACAGCCAAAACCGGGAGAGTCGATAATGAGTGAAGTCGAGCAGCGCCTGGCCGCGTTGGAGCACCGCGTCGGCGAGCTTGAGGACGTGAACGCGATCCGCCGGCTGCACTGGGCTTACGGCTACTACATCGACTTCAACCTGCCCGAGCAGGTCGCCGACCTGTTCGCCGAGGACGGCGTGGTGGTGTTCCTCAGCGGCGAGTACGTCGGCAAGGCCGGGGTGATGCGGCTCTACGGCGACTGGATCCAGCACCGCTTCACCGGCGGCCGCCCGGGCCCGGTCGACGGCCTGCTGCTCGACCACTTCCAGATGCAGGACATCATCACGGTGGCGCCCGACCGGAAGACCGCCAAGGGCCGGTTCCGGGGCATGCTGTTCGGTGGCTGGCACGACGATTTTCTCGAGACCAAGCCCGACTTCATGCCGCAGCAGTTCATGGAAGCCGGGATCTACGAGAACGACTACGTTCGCGAAGGCGGCGTGTGGAAGATCAAGCGGCTCGACTACAAGATGCAATGGCAGGGCAACTACGAGGAAGGCTGGGCGCACACCACCAGCCACCTCCAGCCGGCCGAGAAGCTCTATCCCGAAGATCCGGTAGGCCCCGACCGGCTGCTTCCCAAGGAGGAGTATCGCAGGACCTGGCCTTATCGCCACGACGTGCCGATGCACTTCGCGCACCCGAAGTTCGGCAAGCTGCTGGCGGGGCAGGAGCCGCGGTGACTAGCGCACCGCCGTCCCCCTCCCGCTTGCGGGAGGGCAGTCTTGAGGCACGCGCCGGACGTCTTGCCGTGGGATGCGGTCGCGCCGCCCTTCCCTTCAGCCGGGCATCCGAAATCGCTGCTGCAAGCCCGTGACAAGCGCCTCCAGCGAGATCTCGAAGCTCTTGTCAAAATCCATGATGCCTTCGAGAAAGCGGTGCATCGACCCGTCGTTGTCATAGCTGCCCCAGCCGAGGCACAGCGACGTGACCGCGGCGACGGCGTTGAGGCCCTGCTCCTGGCTGAGGCCGAGTTTCGTCAGCGGCGCCGCGATCACCTCGGCCGTTATCGACACGGTGGGCTCGAGCGGTTGAGCGCTGGCGCAAAGCCGCGCGGCATCGCGCAGACTGCCGAAGCGCTGACGCACGGCACGGCCGTATTCGAGAAGCCATTCGCTCCAGCTCGCGCACGGGGGAACCGAGCTGCGGGCCTCGCGGTAGATCAGCGCCGACATGTGGCCGAGCAAGTCGGCCTTACTTTCGAAGTGCCAATAGAATGCGGGAGCCTGCACGTTCAGCCGCGCGGCCAGCGCACGGAGACTGAGCCCTTCGAGCCCCCTTTCGTCCAGGACGGCCAAGGCCTCGCGAAGCACCGTCTCGCGATCAAGTGTCAGTTCGGTCCGCCTCGCCACGCGTCCACTTGACAATTTAACGCCGTTAAAGTCAACTGTGCCCGGAGAGAGATTCAAGGTTGAGCGAGGCTGGCATGAGCTACGTTCGCAATGCCTGGTACGTGGGCGCATGGTCGCACGAGCTGGAGCGGTGCAAACCGCTTGCGCTGACGATCCTCAACGAGCCGATCACCCTCTATCGCGGCGAGAGCGGACGCCTGGTGGCGCTCGAGGATCGCTGCGTCCACCGGCTGGCGCCGCTCTCGCTCGGCCGCTGCGAGGGCGATCGCCTGCGCTGCCTTTATCACGGCCTGCTCTACGATCCCGACGGTACCGTGGCGGAGATTCCCGGCCAGGACCGGATTCCGCCCCGAGCTCGCGTCCGGAGCTATCCGGTGGTGGAGCGGCACAGCTGGCTCTGGGTCTGGATGGGAGCGGCCGAGGTGGCGGACGAAGCGCTGATTCCGCCGGCCGTCGGCCTCGACGACCCGGATTACATCCTGGGCCACGGCCAGCTCGACTATGCCGCCGAGGCGCGGCTGATCAACGACAACCTGCTCGATTTCAGCCATCTGACTTTCGTCCATGCGGAGAGCTTCGAGGCAGGTCCCGAATTCGCCGCGACCCAAGGGCGCATCACCCCGCTTGAACGGGGCATTCGCTATGAACGGTGGAACGAGAACTCGACGGGACCTTTAACACGCAAGAGGGACCGGCCAATGGACAGGTGGATGTCGTATGATTTCCTGATCCCCGGCGTGCTGCTCATGACGGGCGGGGTGTTTCCGCCGGGAACCGCACAGACGTGCAAAGACGGCGCACCCAAACTCGCCGACGCGACGGGCGGGGTCACTTTCACCAGCCAGGCGGTGACGCCGCTGACTGACAAGACTGCCCGCTACTTCTTCTCATGGGGTCCTCACCGCAACCACGGGGACGAGGCGCTCCGCGACACGCTGATGAGTCTCGCCGCCAAAGCGTTCGCCGAAGATAAAACGATGATCGAAGCGCAACAGCGGGTGATCGACATCACCGCGGAGCCGGCGATCATGCCGACGGCCCACGACCGCGGCGTCACCTTATTCAACCGGCTGATCGAACGGCTCGTCAAGCAGGAGCGGCAAGCTCTCAAGACCGCAGCCTGATCGCATCGACCAACGCCGCTCGCAGCGGCAAAACAACAGGAACGGGAGAGGAAGATGATGAGTACCCATTGGCAATCGCGCGGCGCGTTGCACTTCGGCGCCAGCCTGGCCGCGCTAGCCTTCGCGCTCGGCACGCCGCCGGCGTTGGCCCAAGACACGACGAGCGAGGAAGCGGCGCCCGCCGACGAGAGCTCCGGCGGGAACGTCATCACGGTGACCGCGCAGTTTCGGGAACAGGCGCTGCAGGACACGCCGCTCGCCATTACCGCGGTCAATGCGGAGATGCTCGCAGCCCGCAGCCAGACCAACATTTCCGAGATCACCGCGCAAGCGCCGAGCGTGACCTTGAAGCCCCAAGGCTCCGCATTCGGCCCTTCGCTCGGCGCCTCGATCCGCGGCGTCGGTCAGTACGACTTCAACCCCGCGCTCGAGCCAGGCGTCGGGCTATATGTCGACGACGTCTATTACGCGACGCTGACCGGGGCGATCTTCGACCTGCTCGACGTCGACCGGGTCGAGGTGCTGCGTGGCCCGCAGGGGACGCTGGCCGGCAAGAACTCCATCGGCGGCGCGGTGAAGCTCTACTCGAAGCGGCCGACTGGTGACGGCAGCGGCTACATTTCGGGCACCTACGGCAGCCGCAACCGGATCGACCTGCGCGCCAGCGCCGACTTCGGTCTCACGGACGAGCTTGCGATGCGCGTGGCCGGGGTTGCCAAGAAGCAGGAAGGCTATGTCGACAGGCTCGACTTCGGCTGCGTCAACCCGCCCGGTTCGGCGCTCAATCCGGCGGTCGGCGGAGTTCAGCCGACGACGACCTCCGGCAAATGCCGCGTCGCGCGCGACGGCGAGGTCGACTATCTCGCCGGCCGCGCCCAACTGCGCTACCAGCCGAGCGACCGGATCGATATCAACCTCATCGGCGACTACACGCACGACGACCGCAACGCAGCGGCCGGCGTCCTCCTCCTGCCCAACAACCCGACCAACCCCAACATCCGCGGTAACGCGGACGCGGTGCCCTACGATTCGCGCTTCATCTGCGGACCGTACTGCAATTACGCGAGCTACTTCTCGCCCGCCGACGCCTGGGCCACGCCGCCGGTAGCCGGGTACCCGCTGCATGAGACGCGCGGTCAGGGCCGCACCAAGTTCAACGGATGGGGTCTCTCGGGTCAGGTCGATATCGATCTGACCGACAACCTCCAGCTGCAGTCGATCACCAGCTATCGCCAGTACGACCTGCTGTTCACTAACGACGACGACTACTCGCCGCTTTCGGTCGGCAACGGCCTGAGCGAGCTCGACTACTGGGGATTCACGCAGGAATTACGCCTCAACGGCACGCTGCTCGACGATGCCATCAACTGGACGCTCGGCGCCTTCTATCTCGACCAGCGCTCGACTTACGCGACCTTCCAGGACATCCGCTACGCGCCGGTCCCGCTGCAATTCCAGGGCGACGACCCGGTCAACGCGGACACCAAAGCGGTCTTCGCGGCGGTCTCGTGGGAGATCATCCCTGATCTGACTTTCAACGGGGGCCTGCGCTACACCGACGAGCACAAGGACTATACCTTCAGCCGCCGCAACCGTGACGGCACGCTCAACCCGTTCCTCGGCGCGCTCGACGGCGTGACCGGCGAATTCGACGGCGACAAGATCGACTGGCGCGCCAACCTGCAGTACCGCGTCAGCGACGCGCTGATGGCCTACGCGCAAGTCTCCACCGGCTTCAAGGGCGGCGGCATCAACCCGCGTCCGTTCAATCCAGCGCAAGTCCAGCCGTTCGGTCCGGAAACGCTGACCGCCTACGAGCTCGGCTTCAAGAGCGACCTGTTCGGCCGCATCCTCCGCTTGAACGGCGCGGCATATTACTCGGACTACAAGGGCATCCAGCTGACCCTGCTGTCGTGCCCGCAGTTCGGCGGCCCGGGACCTTGTGCGCTGCCGCAGAATGCCGGCGACGCGAAGATCAAGGGCTTCGAGCTCGAAGCCGCGATCGACCCGGGCAACGGCCTGCTGATCGACGCCGCGATGAGCTACCTCGACTTCGATTATACCGAGATCAATCCGCAGGCGGGCGGTCCGACCGCGCCGGCGGGCGTGCAGCTCGGAATGATTCCGCCGTATACGCCCGAGTGGAAATGGGCGATCGGCATCCAGTACGAGATCGATCTCGGCAACTCCGGCTCGATCACTCCGCGGGTCGACGCCAATTATCAGTCCGAGATCTTCTCGAACGCGGTCAACAAGCCGAGCAACTTCATCGACGGCTACACCCTGGCGAATGCGCGCCTGACGTGGCGCAATTCGGACGAGGATCTCGAAGTCGCGCTCGAGGTCACCAACCTGTTCGACAAGTACTACCTGCTGACCAGCTTCGACCTCACCGGCGCTGGGGCGGGTTTCGTTGCCGGCCAGCCAGGCAGGCCCCGCGAGTGGGCGGTCAGCGTCAAGAAGTCGTTCTGACGACCGCCTCGAAACGATGAACAACGGAGGGGCGGCCTCGCGGGGCCGCCCCCTCTCATTGCCGGAACGGTACTGCCAGCGTGGTCCGCGTGCCCGCCCGCCACAGCCATTCGAGCGGGCCATAGCGGAATTGACGCAGCCACCAGGCCGCAAGCACGAGTTGCAACGCGAACGCGGCGATGCCCCAGAGCACGACCTCCGCATTCGACATATCGTCCCAAATGCCCAGCCCATAGCCATAGAACAACGGCGCCCCGACCAAGGATTGGCCGACGTAGAGCGTCAGCGTCATCCGGCCTGCGGGCCTGAGCAGCGCCAGCACATTCCGCAGCGGCGTCGACCAGGCCAGCACGAACAGCGCAATCTGGAAGGCCATGGCGGGAAGGTTGCGGGCCTGAGTGATCAACCATTCAGCCGTCTGTGCCTGCGCTTCGCTGCGGGTCAGCATCGCGGCATCGACGAGTTGCGTCAGTGCCCACAGCGCTGCGGACACACCGGCGATCGTTAGCCAAGTTCCGCGCTTTTCGGCCGCGTGCGCGAACAGACCGCGGCGGTGCAGCACGAGCCCGACGAGAAACAGCCCGACGATCTCCATGACCCGCCCGGTCTCGACGTAGAACGACCATTTGCCGACCGTGCCAGGCCCCAGGTTGTCGAGCGCGACTGCCAACGCCGAACCCTCGGCCAGCTTCGTCAGATCGCCCCAGTTGAA
>CBHCZH010000065.1:0-17312 GCA_965977975.1 uncultured bacterium | reverse complement strand
CGACGAGCCCGAGGTGCGCATGATCGGGGTCGAGGCGGCCGGCCACGGCATCGACACCGGCCGGCACGCCGCCAGCCTCACCGGCGGCGCACCCGGCGTGCTGCACGGCAACAAGACCTACCTGCTGCAAGACGAGGACGGCCAGATCACCGAGGCGCACTCGATCTCGGCGGGCCTCGACTACCCCGGCATCGGTCCCGAGCACTCGTGGCTACACGAAAGCGGCCGGGTAAAGTACCTGCCGATCACCGACGCCGAAGCCCTCGAGGCGTTCCAGCTCTGCAGCCAGCTCGAAGGCATCATCCCGGCGCTGGAAAGCGCGCATGCGCTGGCGGCGCTGCCCAAGGTGGCGAAAGAGTACCGGGGGGACCAGATCATTCTCGTCAATGTCTCGGGCCGCGGCGACAAGGATATCTTCACCGTGGCCGATGCGCTGGGAGTGGAGATGTGAGGCGGGATTGGCGCGCACTCGGTGCCGGCTGTTCGGTTTGTCTTTCGACCTATGCTCTTGTTGTACATCAAGCTCTCGCGAGACTTCGCCCTCCACCGTTTTGCGGCGGCACTGTCATCGAGGAGGATGGATCGAAAACCCACTATGATGGCGGTTGCTTTCAGTCCATCTCCGCAGAGGAAAAAATGTACTTTTGGACGTTTGTCGTATCGCTTTCCGTGAGCCTACTACTCCTGGCGTGGATTTTCTTCAGGCCTCTGCGGAAGAATGGGTAAGAAGATTTTGACGACTTCCCTCGCCTCCGCCTTCGCCAAAAGCCGCCCCGCGCTCGTCTGCTTCATCACCGCGGGCGACGGTGACACCGCGGCCAATCTCGACGCATCCGTCGCCGATGCCTTGGGAGTGAAGATGTGACCCGGCCTCCTGCCCCCCCTTTCACCGCCGAATCCGCTGCCGAGAAGGTGCGGCTGGCGGAAGACGCCTGGAATACGCGCGACCCGGCGGTGGTGGTGCAAGACTACACGCCCGACAGCCACTGGCGCCAGCGCGCCGAGTTCATCGCCGGGCGCGACGAGATCGAGGCTCTGCTGGCGCGCAAGTGGGCGCACGAGCTCGAGTATCGGCTGATCCGCGAGCTATTCGTGTTCGGCGGCAATCGCATCGCCGCGCGCTTCGCTTACGAATATCACGACGACAGCGGGCATTGGTTCCGCGCCTACGGCATCGAAACGTGGCAGTTCGACGAGGCGGGCTACATCGAGCAGCGCATCACTTCGGTGAACGAGCACATGATTGCGGAAACGCAGCGCAAGCTGCTTTGGCCGCTCGGCCGCCGGCCCGACGATCACCCGACCCTGAGCGAGCTTGGGCTGTGACCGCGCGCCTCGCCCCCTCTCGTCTTTCTGGCGCCTTCGCCAAGGGCCGCCCTGCGCTCGTCTGTTTCATCACCGCGGGCGACGGGGACACCGCAGCCAATCTCGACGCACTGGTCGCGGGCGGCGCGGACGTGATCGAACTCGGCATGCCGTTCACCGATCCGATGGCTGACGGCCCGGCGATCCAAGCGGCGAACCTGCGCAGCCTTGGCAAGGGCACGACCACGCGCGAAGTGCTGATGATCGCCAACGAATTCCGCGAACGCCACCCCGATGTACCGCTGGTGCTGATGGGCTACGCCAACCCGATGATCCGCCGCGGCCCCGAATGGTTCGCGGGCGAGGCCAAGGGCTGCGGCGTCGACGGCGTGATCTGTGTCGACATCCCGCCCGAGGAAGACGCTGAGCTCGGCCCTGCGCTGCGCGCTGCCGGGATCGATCTGATCCGCCTCGCCACGCCGACCACGGATGCGAGGCGCCTGCCCGCCGTCCTCGAAGGCTCGTCGGGCTTCCTCTATTACGTGTCGGTCGCTGGTATCACCGGCAAGCAGCAGGCCGCACTTGCCTCGATCGAGGAGAATGTCGTCCGCATCAAGCAGTCGACCGCCATTCCCATCGCGGTCGGCTTCGGTGTACGTACGCCCGAGCAGGCCGCCGCCATCGCCCGCGTGGCGGACGGCGTGGTGGTCGGCTCGGCGCTGGTCGAGCTGGTCGGCGAGCACGGCGATGACGCCCCCGAGCACTTGCGCGCGCTCACATCGGCGCTTGCCCGCGCAATCCATTCAGCCGAAAGGCAAGCCGCATGAGCTGGCTCTCTCGCGTCCGCAACTCGCTTCCCTTCGCCAAGAAGCGCGAGACGCCCGACAACCTGTGGGTCAAATGCCCGCGCTGCCACGACATGCTGTTCACGCGCGAGTACGAGGCGAACCTCTACGTCTGCCCGCGCTGCGAATACCACGGCCGGATCGGCGCCGACACGCGGCTCATGCAGCTTCTGGACGAGGGTTACCAGGTGCTGCCCTCGCCCGAAGTGCGCGAGGATCCGCTCAAGTTCCGCGATTCCAAGAAGTACACCGACCGCCTCAAGCAGGCTCGCGCCGGCAACGCGCACGAGGATGCCTTCACCGCCGCGATCGGCACTATCGACGGGCGCGGCGCCGTCGTGGGGGTGCAGGACTTCAACTTCATGGCCGGCTCGATGGGCATGGCCGTCGGCGAGGCCTTTGTCGCCGGGGCGCAGAAGGCGCTCGAGGCAGGCTGCGGCTACATCGTCGTCACCGCCGCGGGCGGCGCGCGAATGCAGGAAGGCATCTTGAGCTTGATGCAGATGCCCAAGGCGACGGTGATGACCCGGCGGCTCAAGGAGGCCGGCCTGCCATATATCGTCGTGCTAGCGGATCCGACCACCGGCGGGGTCACCGCGAGCTACGCGATGCTCGGCGACATCCACATCGCCGAGCCCGACGCGCTGATCGGCTTCGCCGGCCAGCGCGTGATCCAGGAGACGATCCGCGAGCAGCTTCCCGAAGGCTTCCAGCGCGCCGAGTACCTGCACAAGCACGGCATGGTCGACATGGTCGTGCATCGGAAGGACCTGAAGGCGACGGGGGCTACTCGGCTCTTTTTTTTTCCGCCTGGGGGGGCGGTTTAACACCCCCCCCGCTTGGGGGTGGTGTGGGGGGTGGGACATTGCCCCACATGCCTTGCCACTACGACTCACCCACCCCTAACCCCTCCCGCAAGCGGGAGGGGAACTGATGGCCAAAGACTTCGCTGCCTCCGAGGACCGCGCGGTCCAGGCCCAACTCGATCGGCTGGCGGCGCTGTCGTTGCCGCAGGGGCGGCTCGGGCTCGATGTGATCCGCGAGCTGCTGGCCAAGCTCGGCGACCCGCAGAAGCGCCTGCCGCCGACGTTCCATGTCGCCGGGACCAACGGCAAGGGCTCGACCTGCGCCTACCTGCGCGCGATGCTCGAGGCCGAGGGACTGACTGTCCACGCCGCGATCAAGCCGCACCTCGTGCACTACAACGAGCGCATCCGCATCGCGGGAGAGCTGATCTCCGACGAGGAGTTGGCGGCGCTCCTCAAGGAAGTGCTCGATATCGGCGAGGATCTCGGCCCGAGTTTCTTCGAAGTCACGACCGCCGCCACCTTCCTCGCCTTCGCGCGCCATCCGGCAGATGCCTGCGTGATCGAGGTCGGACTCGGTGGCCGCTTCGACGCCACCAACGTGCTCGAGCATCCCGCCGGCTGCGGCATTGCCACGTTGGGCATCGACCACGAGGCATTCCTCCTCGTGCCCGAGGACGGCGTTCCCGAAGACCCCATGTGCCGCATTGCGTTCGAAAAAGCGGGCATCGCCCGTCCCGGCTCGCCGCTGGTGACGCAGGCCTATCCCGCAGATGTCGAGCTGGAGATCGAGCGTCGCGCCGGCCTTGCGGGCGCTCCCCTGCACATGCGTGGGCGCGATTGGTGGGCCGAAGTCGGCGAAGCCATCGAATATCGCGATCGCCACGGCGTGCTGACGCTGCCCATGCCGCGGCTTCCCGGCCGCCACCAGGGCGACAACGCCGCGCTCGCCGTCGCGATGCTGCGCCATCAGGACCGCGTTGCGGTGTCGCCCGGCGCGATGGCCGAAGGCATACGCACCGCCCGCTGGCCCGCCCGTTTGCAGCTGCTGGGCGAAGGCCCGCTGACCGCGCTCGCGCCCGGTCGCGAGGTCTGGCTCGACGGTGGACACAACGCGGACGCCGGCCTCGCGATCGGCCGCCACTTCGCCGGGCAACGGCTTCATCTCGTCATCGGGATGCTGGCCAACCGCTATCCGCAGGCGATCATTGTCCCGCTCGAAGGCCACCTCGCCAGCGTGACGGCGGTGCCGATCCAAGGCAGCGAGGCGCATCGCGCGGAGGCTTACGAAGGTCGAGCGAAATGGGCGCCGGACGTGGCTACCGCGTTGCGCGAGCTTCCTGATGACGGACTACCTGTGCTGATCGCTGGCTCTCTCTACCTCGCCGGCAAAGTGCTGGCGGCGAACGGCGAGATTCCCGACTAATAGTCCGACAGCGAACCCGATACCCAGGCCTGAGCCAGCTCGCTGCCCATCGCTTCTTCCTGCACCACCGACGGTGCCCGCCGGCGCGTCTCGACCAGGCAGGAAAGCGACAGCGGACGATCGAACTCAAGCCCGACATGCTCGCCGCGCTGCCATGCGACGGCAGCATAGGAATCGAACCCGAGCCAGGCGAGCACGCCTTCGCGAACGGGATCGGGCCGGCGGAGGATCACATGCGCACCGCCTTGCGACAGGTCGATCAGGCGCACTTTCTGGCGGCCGTCGAGCGTCTCGAAGAGCGCGCCCATACCGAGCTGCAGGCGCGGAGAGGCGCGGCGCGGATCCGATCCGCCGACGGCATGAGGCTGTGCCATGCTGCCTGCCTAGCACAGGTACGGTTAGCGGGCCGTTAAGTCCCCCAATTCAGGAGTTCTCGCGCGTCCCGCGGCCGACTTCACTGGTCAGTTCCTCGATTCCCACGGCGAGACCCCGAACTGTCGGCTACCCGGCCGGAACGACTGCGGGGTCGGGCGCCACCACACCTGCGGCACGGCCGTAGCGTCGCTCGCGAATCCACTCGAGCACGCACAACACGACGGCGACGATGCCGATCAGCGTGACGAACATGAACATGTCGTAGTACCCGCGCTCCTCGATCATCTGGCCCAAAGCGCCGCGGCCGAGCGTGCCGATCAGCAGAGTCAGCGAAGAGAGCAGCGCGTACTGCACCGCGCTGTGACCCTTGGCCACGATCGACGAAAGCCACGCGATGTACGCCGCTCCAGCTATCCCGGTGGAAAAGTTCTCGGCCCCGATCGTGACCATCAGTCGGGCGAGCTTCTCGGTGCCGCCGAGATTCTCGATGGCCCAAGTAAAGCCGATGGCATTGCTTACCGCCGACATCGTTCCGCCGCCGGTGGCGAGATCGGCGTACAGCAGGTTCGTGGCCGCCGCGAGCACCGCGCCGAGCGTCAAGGTCGGCATGCGGCCGAGGACGGTCAGCAGCCAACCTCCGAACGCCAGGCCGAGCACCATCGCGCCGATCCCGAAGAACTTGGAGGCGACCGCGACTTCGTCGTTGGTGTACTTCAGCTCGCCCAGATAGAACGGGTACGCGAACGTGCCCCAGATCGAGTCCGTGATGCGGTAGGTCAGAACCAGCGCCAGGATCAGCACCAGCGCCCAGCCGATGCGCCCGACGAACTCGGTAAGCGGCAGCACGAGCGCCCGGTACAGGTGGTCCGTCAGCGGGTTCGAGCGCACCTGACCGGCGTCCTCGGCGCGGATCACATGCCGCCCCTCGCGCTGCAGCTTAGCGAGCCAGCCGGCGATCAGCGCGGGGAGCACGATGGTCGCGATCACGATCAGCGGGCCATAAGTGGCCGTGAACTCGGTGGGATCGGGCCTGTTCTCGGGCAGCGCGGTCATCGAGCGGACCATGAACACGATCACGGTCCCGAGCGCCCAGGCCCACAGCAGCCCGACCGCGAGCAGGCCCCAGTTGCGGATCTTCGGTTGCAGCTGCCCCGGCTCGCGCAGCTCGGCCAGCTCCTCCTCGCTTGCCCCCAACTCGCGCTTGGCCTCGGCATCAGGAGCGAACAGGCCGGCGATACCGATCGCCAGCAGGATGGCCCCCATGATCATATAGGTCTGCGGCCAGCCGATCCGCGCGGCGATGATCAGCCCAAGCGCGCCACCGACAAGCGACGAAAGGCGGAAGCCCATCTGGTAGACCGTCGACAGGATGTCGATCGTGGCCTCCTCGTCGGCGACGTCGATGCGCCAGGCGTTGATCACGATGTCCTGCGTAGCGCTGGCGAACGCCCCGATCCCCGCCAGCAGCGAAAACCAGCCGAGCGAAGTCTTCGGATCGAGCGTCGAGAGCGTGACGAGGATGATCCCAAGCACCACCTGCGCCAGCACGATCCACTGCTTGCGCTTGCCCAGCCGTTTCATGACCGGGATGTCGACCCGATTGAGCAGCGGCGACCACAGGAACTGGAACGAGTAGGCCAGTCCGATCAACGAGAACACGCCCATCGTCTCGAGGTCGACCTCGGCTTCGGTCAACCAAGCGTAGAGCGTGCCGAGGAACAGCGCGAACGGCAGGCCCGAAGCGAACCCGAACAGCGCCATGAAGCCGGTTTTGCGATTGCGGAGCGCGCGGATCAATGTGCGCCATCCGGGCTTCTTTGCGGCTGCTTCGGCCATGCGGACCTCCGTTGTGTGCGGCTGCGAGATTAGCGGCGGCTCGCATATTGGGAAGGCTGGATGAACCCGCCCTCAACAGTTAAGGGCTGGCCATGGCCGACAATCCGAAACCCGAAGGCGAGCGCATCGCCAAGCTCCTCGCCCGCGCGGGCATCGCCAGCCGGCGCGAGGTCGAGCGGATGATCGACGAAGGCCGCGTGGCGCTGAATGGTGCTAAGATCGTCACGCCCGCGACGATCCTGCCCCACCTGCGCGGAGTGACGGTCGACGGCAAGCCCGTAGCCAAGGCCGAGCCGACGCGGCTCTACCGCTTCCACAAGCCCAGTGGCCTGATCACGGCCGAACGCGATCCCGCTGGGCGGCCGACGATCTATACGGCGCTCAGGAACGCGCTGCCCAGGGGTGCGCCGCGGCTGATGCCTGTCGGCCGGCTCGACCTCAACACCGAAGGCCTGCTGCTGCTCACCAACGACGGCGAGTTCAAACGTGAGCTCGAGCTACCCTCGACCGGCGTGCCGCGCACCTATCGCGCACGCACTTTCGGCGCGGTCAGCCAGGCGCAGCTCGAAGACTTGATGAGTGGAATTGCCATCGACGGCATCAACTACGGTCCGATCGACGCCAACCTCGAGCGCCGCACCGGGCGCAACCAGTGGGTCGAGCTGACGCTGACCGAAGGCAAGAACCGCGAGGTGCGCCGCGTGCTCGAACACCTCGGGCTCAAAGTCTCCCGTCTGTTGCGCACCGCCTACGGCCCGTTCCGGCTCGGCGATCTGCCGCGCGGCGCCGCGCAGGAAGTGCGCAGGGAAGAGCTCGAGCGGTTCCGCAGCTCGCTAAAGAAGGCGCACGCGTGAGAATTGTCGCCGGCGAATGGCGCCGCCGCCTGCTGCGGGCGCCGCCGGGCGAGGGGACCCGGCCAACCGCTGATCGCACCCGCGAGACGCTGTTCGCGATGCTCCAGAGCCGTCTCGGCAGCTTCGAGGGCCTGGCCGTCGCCGACCTTTTCGCCGGCTCGGGCGCGCTTGGGCTCGAAGCCCTGTCGCGCGGCGCTGCGACCTGCCTTTTCGTCGAGCAGGATCCGGCCGCGATCCGTGCGCTGCGGGCCAATATCGCGGCGCTAAGGGCGCAGCCCCAGTGCGAGGTCCGCGCCGGCTCGGTCATGCAGCTCGGCCCCGCGAAGGCGCCGCTCGACCTGATCCTGCTCGATCCGCCCTATCACTCCGGCGCGGGCGCGGTGGCGCTCGATAAGCTGCACCGGCTCGGCTGGATCGGCGCCGGCACTTGGATCGCGCTCGAGACCGCGCACGACGAGATGGTCCAGGTCAAGGCGCTCGCAATCGAGAGCGAGCGCAAGGTCGGCAAGGCGAAGCTCAACCTGTTGAGGTTGGCTTCCCCAGCGTGACGCCGAGCAGCGTCAGCAAGCCGGCCGCGCTCAGGAACAGCCCGACCAGTTCGATGCCGCCCTGCCCGCTCAGCCATTGAGCCGCGATTGGCGCCAATGCGCCGCCAACGACGCCTCCACCGTTGAACGCGACCGACATGGCGGTGTAGCGCACGGTCACCGGGAACAAGTTCGGCATCCAGCCGCCGAGCGGACCGTAGACGAAACCCATGATGAGCAGAGACGCCGCGAGCGCCACAAAGACGTTACTGAGTGATCCTGTCGCCAGCGCAGTGCCAAATCCGAAACCAATAACGACCGTACCAAGAGCACCTCGCATCAACGCCACTCGGGGGCTCTTCCGATCCGAAACGACGGCCGCAAGCACGATGCCGAGCGCCAGGAACAGATTGGCGGCGAGCTGCAGCGCCAGCATGTCCTCGCGCGCGACGCCCCGCTCGGCGGTCATGTGGCTGAGTGCGAAGGCGGTCGAGAGGTAGAAGATCGCGAAGGCCGAGACGACGCCCGCGCTCGCCGCCAGCGTCGGCGCCCAGTGATGGCGCAGCACCGTGCCGAGCGGCACGCGCGGAGGCGGCGCGCGCTCGAGCGCTTCACGGTACGCCGGGGTCTCGCCGATCCGCAGCCGCACCCACAGCCCGATGGCGACCAGCACTGCAGAGAGCAGGAACGGCACTCGCCAGCCCCAGGCGGTGAAATCGGCGTCGCTCAGCCCCAGGCCGAGCAGGAGGAACAGCCCGTTCGCCGCCAGGAACCCAACTGGCGCACCCAATTGCGGCGCCGAGCCGAAGCGGCTCTCCCAGCCCTTCGGCGCATTCTCGACCGCGAGCAGCGTGGCTCCGCCCCATTCGCCGCCGAGCCCGAAACCCTGGCCGAAACGCAGGATGCACAGCAGCAGAGGCGCCACCCATCCGACCATCGCGTAAGTCGGCAGGAATGCGATCAGCAGCGTGGAAACGCCCATCAGCAGCAAGGAGGCGACCAGCGTCGACTTGCGACCCATCCGGTCGCCGAAATGCCCGAACGCGATCGCTCCCACCGGCCGTGCCACGAACGCGAGCCCGAAGCTCATGAAGCTCAGCAGCTGCTGCGCGGCGGTGCTTTCGGCGGGAAAGAACAGCGGCCCGAAAACCAATGCCGCGGCGGTCGCGTAGACGTAGAAGTCGTAGAACTCGACCGCCGTGCCGACCAGCGACGCGGCTAGGACCCGGCGGTGCGTGCTGAGCGGTGACTGCATGTTCCCTCCCCGGCGCTGGCTGCGGTGGAACGCAGGGTGAGTCAAGCCGGCGCCGTACCTTTACCAGTCACCCCGGACTTGTTCCGGGGCCCAGCTTCCTTTCGCGGCGCTGAGGAAGAAAAGCGGGGCCTCGGAACAAGTCCCGGGTGACAAGCAAGCAAAAAAGGCCGCCCGGATCACTCCGAGCGGCCTCGTAAAATCGATCGGGCTATCTCAGCCGCCGCGATCGGTGCGTTCGCTGGCGGGCTCGCCCGGCCAGTAACCGAGCGCGCGCGAGCGTCCCGGAGCGCCGCCTTCGCCTGGGTTCTGGCAGTTGTCCTGCAGCGTGCGCGTGCAGACCGGGTAAGTCTTGTTCATCGCCGAGGCCGGTGGCGGGGTCAGGTTGCCCGCGATGTTGGTGGTGACAACGGCCTGGCCGCTCGGCGTCGTGGTGACCGTTGTGGTGGCCTGACCGGGCACGGGCGTGCCGGTGCGCGCCGCGACGCTGGTAGCGCTGTTGTTGGCGCCGGCCGCGAGCTGCGCTTCGATCGACGTCCAGGCGCTGGCGCGCTGTGTCGGCGTCATCGCAAAGACCCGCATGCGCTGGTCGGCAGTCATGGCCCAGTAGCCTTCCATCTGACGCGGGCTCAGTGACCAGAACCACGCCTGATGCGCGGCATCGAGGCTGTTGTAATATACTTGGCGGTCGATCGGCCAGGCATCGAAACTGGCCTGTTGCTCAGGGGTCATTGTGTAGGATGCCGCGATCGCGGCGCTGGCGTCGGCTTCGGCGCTGGCGCTCGGATCAGCCTGCGCGTTGAGCGCGACGGGAAGAGCCGTCAGCGTCAGCGCGGCGGCTCCGGCGAAGAGAAGCGTACGCATGATCATCTCCATGATAAGAGGTGTGCCCGGGGAACGCGCCGCCGAGCGCGGTTGTTCCGCCCTTGCGGTCCGTGCGAGGGTTGCGCCGCTCCGCCCTGTTCCCTAGTTGTTCGCGGTGACCGAGAGCCCCCTCCCCGCCCCGCCAGAGGCTCACGACGTACCCTCCTGGCTCGATGGCCTGAATCCACCGCAGAGGCAGGCCGTGCTCACCACGGAAGGCCCGGTGCTGATGCTGGCGGGCGCGGGAACCGGCAAGACGGCGGCGCTTACGGCCCGTCTCGCCTACCTGATCCGCACACGCCGCGCCTGGCCGAGCGAGATCCTCTGCGTCACTTTCACCAACAAGGCGGCGCGCGAGATGCGGCACCGCGTGGGGCAGCTGATCGGCGACGCGGTCGAAGGAATGCCGTGGCTCGGCACCTTTCATTCGATTTGCGCCAGGATGCTCCGCAGACACGCCGAACTGGTGGGCCTGCAAAGCAACTACACGATCATCGATACCGACGATCAGCTGCGGCTCCTCAAGCAGCTGATTTCCGACAACGATCTTGACGAGAAGCGTTGGCCAGCGCGCCAGCTTGCCGGGCTGATCGACCGCTGGAAGAACCGCGGGCTCAACCCCGATGATCTCGATGCCGCCGAAAGCGAAGCTTACGCCAACGGCAAGGGCCAGAAGATGTACGCGCTCTACCAGGCGCGGCTGAAAGTGCTCAACGCCTGCGACTTCGGCGACCTGATGCTGCACATGCTGAACATTTTCAGGCGCGAGCGCGACATTCTCGAGATGTATCAGCAGCGCTTCAAATACGTGCTGGTCGACGAGTACCAGGATACCAACGCGGTCCAGTACCTGTGGCTGCGGCTGCTCGCGCAGACCCGCAAGAACATCTGCGTGGTGGGGGACGACGACCAGTCGATCTATTCATGGCGCGGTGCAGAAGTCGCCAATATCTTACGATTTGAGAAGGACTTTCCTGGGGCAGCGGTGATCCGGCTCGAGCAGAACTATCGGTCGACACCGCAGATTTTGGCCGCCGCCTCTGGCCTGATCGCTGCGAATAGCGCGCGGCTCGGCAAGACGCTGTGGACCGAGCTGCCGGCGGGCGAAAAGGTGCGCGTGATCGGGGTGTGGGACGCGCCCGAGGAAGCGCGCCGGGTCGGCGAGGAGATCGAGCGACTCGAGCGGGAAGGCTTGCCGCTCGAGCAGGTCGCGATCCTCGTGCGTGCACAATACCAGACCCGCGAATTCGAAGACCGGTTCATACAAATCGGCCTCAACTATCGGATTGTCGGCGGTTTCCGGTTTTACGAGCGCGCCGAGATCCGGGACGCGCTTGCGTATTTACGGCTGATCGCCCAACCCGCCGACGACCTCGCGTTTGAGCGTATTCACAACCAGCCCAAGCGCGGGCTCGGCGCCAAAGCGCTGGAGGCGATGCACCGCCATGCGCGCGCGACCGGCATGCCCTTGGCAGCAGCTGCGCTCCAACTCGCCGACAGCGACGAGCTGCCAGCGCGATCGCGTGCCACCGTGGCGAACCTTATGGCAAGCTTCCTGCGCTGGCGCGAGATGGCCGAGGGCGTCACGCCGTCGGAGCTGCTGCGTGTCGTGCTCGAAGAGACCGGCTACACCGCGATGCTCGCGGCCGAACGCAGCGCCGAAAGCGCCGGGCGGCAGGACAACCTGGTCGAGCTCGGCCGCGCGATGGAGGAGTACGAGACGCTCGGCGATTTCCTCGAGCACGTCAGCCTGGTGATGGACAACGACGCCGCGGACGAGACCGAAAAAGTCACGATCATGACCATCCACGCCGCCAAGGGCCTCGAATTCGATCACGTGTTCCTGCCCGGCTGGGAGGAGGGCGTGTTCCCGAGCCAGCGCGCGCTCGACGAAGGCGGCCTCGCCGCGCTCGAGGAGGAGCGGCGGCTCGCGTACGTCGCCATCACCCGCGCGCGGCGGCGCTGCACGATCCTCCATGCGGCGAACCGGCGCATTTACGGCACTTGGTCGAGCTCGATCCCGTCGCGCTTCATCGCCGAGCTGCCCGCCGACCACATCCAGGTCGAAACGACGATGACCGGTGGCGCCAGCCTATGGCGCGCCAATTGGCAGGAGCAGGAGGATCCGTTCGCCCACGTCAGCAGCGCGCGGCCCGAACGCAGCCACGCGCGCGGCCCCGGCTGGCAGCGCGCGCTCTCGACCGGCTACGACCCGGTGCCCAAACGCCTCGCCGAGCCGGGCCGGAGCGCCGCCAGCTTCGCCGCCAAGCCACGCACTGACATCGCGATCGGCGCGCGCGTGTTCCACGACAAGTTCGGCTACGGCGAGGTAATCGATCAGGAAGGCAACAAGCTCGAGATCGAGTTCGAGCAGAGCGGCCGCAAGCGGGTGATCGATAGCTTCGTCACGCCGGCCTGAGGAAACCTCGCGCGTTCATCGCGTTGCTCTCGCAAAGGAGAGAACGATGTCCAACAAGACCCACAACACCCAGGCGGGCGAGGAGCAGCGCGGCTCGAGCGGCCACAATATCCGTCAGCAGGAGCAGGAATCGCGCGCACCCGACAAGTCTAACGCCCGCGACCGCGAAGGCCGCAAGGGCGGCGACAACGCGAAGAACCTCTAACTAAGGTCAAAGCGCCGACAGGCTGAGGAAGCTTGGGACCGGCCCGTTCCATTCGCCCGGCTCGCCCGCTTCCTCGAGTTCCGGCTCGCGGCGCGGCGGCGCAGGCTTGCGCGGTGCGGACCGTTCGGGCTTGCGTGGCTCGGCGCGTGGCGCCCGCTGCGGCTTTTCGGTTCTTGCTCGATCGCCGTCCTTGTCGCGCCGACGGCTTTCCCGGCGCGGTTTTTCGGTTCTGGCGGCTTCCGGCTTGGCCGGCGCTTCCTCCTCGCCGTCCGCGGACATGTCGAACACGGGCAGCACCGTTCCGGTCAGCTTCTCGACATTGGCGATCGCCTCGGCGTCTTCGGGCGTGACCATCGTGAACGCGCGGCCCTTGGCGCCGGCGCGGCCGGTGCGGCCCACGCGGTGGACATAGTCGTCGGGGTGCCACGGGGTGTCGAAGTTGAACACGTGGCTGACGCCCTTGATGTCGAGCCCTCGCGCCGCGACGTCGGAGGCGACGAGAATGTTGATCTCGCCCTTCTTGAACAAGTCGAGCTGAGCGATCCGGCTCGACTGGTCCATGTCACCGTGGATCTCGCCGACCCGGAACCCATCGCGCTGCAGCGCCTTCGCCAGCTCGCGCACCGTGGTCTTGCGATTGGCGAAGATCAGCGCGCTCTGCACGTCGTCGGTCCGCAGCAAGTGGCGCAGCGCATCGCGCTTGCCGCGCGACGACACGAACACCTTGTGCTGAGCGATGTTGACGTTGGTCGAGGCAGGCCGCGCCACCTCGATGTACTTGGGGTTCGAGAGGAACCGGTCGGCCAGCTTCTTGATCGGCGGCGGCATCGTCGCCGAAAACAGCAGCGTCTGACGCGTGGTCGGCAGCTTCTCGCAAATGAACTCGATGTCGGGGATGAAGCCCATGTCAAGCATGCGGTCGGCCTCGTCGATCACCAGCAGCTCACAGCCGGTGAGCAGGATCTTGCCGCGCTCGAACAGGTCCATCAATCGGCCTGGCGTGGCGATCAGCACGTCGACGCCCTCGTCGAGCGCCTTGACCTGATCGCCCATCTGCACGCCGCCGATGAGCAGCGCCATCTTGAGATCGTGATTGACGCCGTACTTGTCGAAGTTCTCCGCGACCTGTTGCGCCAACTCGCGCGTCGGCTCGAGGATCAGCGAGCGCGGCATCCTCGCGCGGCGGCGGCCGTGATGCAGGATGTCGATCATCGGCAGCACGAAGCTCGCCGTCTTGCCGGTGCCGGTCTGCGCGATAGCGATGATGTCGCGCATCATCTGCACTTGCGGGATCGCCTGCGCCTGGATCGGCGTCGGCTCGCTGTATCCGGCGGCTTCGACCGCCTGCAGCAATTCGTCGGAAAGGCCGAGGTCGGCGAACTTCATATCGTGTGTAATGTCCGGAACGGGCGGGAACGTCTCGCCATTAGCGCGGAGGCGGGCGAATACGCCTTCCACAAGCGCCGCGCCTATGCCGCGCGCGGCGAAAAAGTCAACCTGCGCCGAGGATCAATCGCGCGCGGGCACCAGTTGGTTGAGTCGAGTAACGCGACAACTCGCCCCGGCGCGCGATTGCAATCGGTCGCGGCGCTCGCACAAGCGGCCGTCCTGCCGTTCGATGTAAAAGCCCGAGTAGAAGTCCTCGGGGTTGCAGGCGCGCTCGAGCGCGGCGCTGAGGATACGGTGATCGCGCATGAACAGCAGCAGGCGGTTCTCCTGCGGCGTCACCGCGGCGATCATGTCAATCGGTACGCAATCTCCAAGTCGTACTTCCTCAAAGCGTTCCGAGCGGCGGTTCAGCTCCGCGAGCGATTGCTCCATGCGTCGCGGTGAGCTCGGCGCGATGCGGATGATCACGCGCTGTTCGAGCCGGACTTGGTGCTCGACGGGCGGATGGCGCCCTTCCTCGAGCATGCGCAGCGGCGCAACAGGGGCAACGGCGAAGCCGTGAGCCGATTTCCCGCCCCCCGGCGCGGCCCGCACCGCCTCATCAACCGGTGCAGCACCGATCGGCAGCACTGCCGGGGCAGCCGGCAGCAGCAGCGCAAACGGAGTCAGGGAAGCGACGAGGCTGTTCATCCAGGCGGGGCTCGATGCGTTCGGACCGCGCGGAGACGGCCGGATGGCAACTCCTCTACTCCAACTGATTGAATGGCGGCTTAACTCCGGAATTGGCCTTTGCAAGCGCTTCGCGAGGCTGGCAAAGGCAGGGCATGAGCGATCCGCAAGCGTTCCTGGCCGCCGCGGCTGATTTGTTGGGTGAGCGCGGGCTGACCCGCGATCCGGAGCTGCTCACCCCGTGGCTGACCGACTGGCGCGGCCGTTTCACCGGTCGGGCACTGGCGCTTGCCTCGCCCGCGTCGACCGACGAGGTTGCCGAACTGATGCAGCTGTGTGCCCGCTATGGCATTCCAGTGGTACCGCAGGGCGGCAACAGCAGCATGTCGGGCGGTGCTACGCCCGACGAGAGCGGTGCGGCTATCCTGCTGTCGCTGCGCCGCATGAATGCGATCCGCCGGCTCGATGCCGAAGCATGCGAGGCGACCTGCGAAGCGGGCGTCATCCTGCAGACCCTGCACGAGGCAGCGGCCGTGGAAGGGTTGCGCTTTCCGCTGACGCTCGGCGGCAAGGGCTCGGCAACGATCGGCGGCCTGATCTCCACCAACGCCGGCGGCACTCAGGTCCTGCGCCACGGCTCGATGCGTGCCCAGGTGCTCGGAATCGAGGCCGTGCTCGCCGACGGCAGCGTGTTCGAGGCGCTGGTACCGCTGAAGAAGGACAACCGCGGCTTCGACCTGAAACAGCTGCTGATCGGGTCAGAGGGTACGATGGGAATCATCACGGCCGCCACCCTGCGGCTGCTGCCGGCGCTCGCCGACCGCGCGGTGCTCTGGGCCGGCCTCGGCTCGGTCGAGGACACCCGGGCGTTGCTGCTGCACTCGGAAAGCCGCGCCGGCAATGCTCTCGAAGGCTTCGAAATCATGCCCCGGCACAGCCTCGAGGCCGTTCTCGCCCATGTGAAGGGCGCTCGGTCCCCTTTGCAAGGGACGCACGAATGGCATGCGCTGATCGAGCTGGCGGCCGATCGCAACGGTGTCGCGGCTCTCCCCGCCCTCGCCCAGGACCTGCTCGAAAGCGCCTTCGAGGCGGGCCTGGTGGAAGACGCGACCATCGCTGCCAACGAAGCGCAGGCCGAGCAGTTCTGGCTCCTGCGCGATGAAATCGCTCCGGCCGAGCGCGCGCGCGGCCCGGCGCTGCAACACGACAACACCGTGCCGGTCGCGCGGCGGGCCGACGTCGTCGCTGCGGCCATCCCACAGGTCGAGCAACGCTTTCCAAGCACCAAGGTCGTCGCATTCGGGCATCTCGGTGATGGCAACGTCCATTTCCACGTCCTCGCGCCGCGAGGCGCGGTGCGCGGCGAATGGGAGGAAGCGGAGGGCAAGAGCATCAGCGCTTACGTCCACGATTTGGTCACCCGATGGGGCGGATCGATCAGCGCCGAGCATGGGATTGGCCAGCTCAAGCGCGACGAGCTCGGCCGGCTCGGCGATCCGGTTCAGTTGATGATGATGCGCCGCATCAAGCAGGCGCTCGATCCGCACGGCCTGCTCAATCCCGGCAAGCTGGTGCCGCCCGAAGCCTGATTTCAGAGCTGACGGGTTGCGGTTGAACTCACGGCTCGGTAAAGCGCGCGGCGATGTGGCCGGGCCTTGCATCCCGTGCCCGCGACCACCCGAAACGGAGAGTGACAATGGCCAGCGCGCCGCAGCCCCAATTGCCCCTGTTCTACAAGGACCTGATGCCGCTCAACAGCCGTGACCACGCCAGCTGGCGCGCGCGCACGGTCGACAAGGCGAGCTGGCTCGGCAACCAACACGCAATCCCGCTGACGGTCGAGGAATTCCCTCCTGCCCAACGCAACTACCCGATCGTCTTCTCGGCGGGCGAGACTCCGGTGCCTTTGGCGTTGATGGGGCTGAACGAAGGCGTAAACGTGTTCTTCGACGAAGATGGCGTCCCGCGCGGCGAGGCCTACATTCCCGCCTATATCCGGCGCTATCCGTTCCTTCTCGCGAAGCTGCGGCCCGACGCCGACGAGATGTCGCTTTGCTTCGACCCCTCGTCCGACATCCTCGGCGACTTCAAGGAAGGCGAAGCGCTGTTCAGCAACGGCGAACCTAGCGAACACACCAAGGGCGTGCTCGATTTTTGCGAGAAGTTCGAGGAAGCCGGCGCCCGCACCCAGGCTTTCATGCAAGAGCTGGCCAACGCCGATCTGCTGATGGACGGCGAGGTGGCAATCCAGCAGAACGACCGGCCCGAGCAGCCGTATATCTACCGCGGCTTCAAGATGGTGAACCAGGACAAGCTCAAGGAACTCGATACGGAGAAACTCAAGGCCTGGCACCAGAACGGCATTCTTCCGCTCATCTATGCTCACCTGATGTCGCTCGACTTGATGCGTGTCATCTTCGCCAAACAGACCGAACAGGGCAAAGGCCCCGCGGCAGCGGCCAGTACCGCGGCGGTGAACTAGACTCTCTGTCCTGATCGGGTTGAATCTCCCCTCCCCGGCGGGGAGGGGTCGGGGGTGG
>CBHCZH010000064.1:0-17325 GCA_965977975.1 uncultured bacterium | reverse complement strand
GCCGAACTCGATGCGCTGGAAGTCGAGCATGCAGCCGATTTCGCCTCCGGATACATTGCCGAGTCAGCCACCAAGCTGCGTCGCCGCCTCGGCCAGTATTACCAGGCCCTCCTCGATGGGGACGGCTTTGCACCCAACACCTGCAACGCGCCGTGGGTGTCGAGCGTCATCGAGGCGGACGGGACGGTACGGCCCTGCTTCTTCCAGCCTGCACTGGGTAACATGCACGAGACCGGAAGTCTCGCGGCCATCGTCAACTCACCCGAAGCGATCGCCTGGCGTAAGGGCCTCGACGTGCGGCGGAACGCCATCTGCCGTAAGTGCGTCTGCACCCTGTCCTTGCGCGAGACCTCCGACGATCCGATGCTTGCCCGGGGATGATATCTCCAACGGGCCATAACCCAGCCGTGCCGCCGGACGCCCGACCAGGAGCGTGAGCAGCCCGCATTCGACGGGATCCAACACCCCTTGGGGATCGGGGCGCGAGGTGCCGAAGGAGGTGTTGTTGGTTGCCCGCCGGCCGGCCACTGTGGGCTGCAGCAGTGAGGGATTGAGCTCGATCCCAAGAAACTCGGCGATTTCAGCCATGATCGCGTCGGGACTCGCGGTCAGGTCCTCGTACCGGATCAGGCGATATCGCTCCTTAGGCAAGTGACGGGCGCCATAAGCGGCAATTCTGTAGGACGCCGCCATGTAGCGGATCACGTGCATCAAAGCATGGCCGCGGCTCCGCTGACGCCCCTTCATGGCCTTGATCGACGCCAGGGCGGCTTGCGGCTCGCGCACGATGTGGATCACCTTGGCCGCGGGAAAATCGTGCCAGATCGACTGCAGGAACTGTTCGCTGCTTGGTGTCTTTTCGACCCACATTTGCGCATCCCGCGGTACTCGGCCGCCGCCGAGCCACTGGGCATAAGCAAGCGCGAACGCGGCTAGGGGCCAGGACGCTTGCCTGGCCTCTCTCACGTGGTCCGTGACTTGCCACCAGCCCGTGAAGTCGCGCGCGAAAGTTACGTAGGGTGACTCGCCTAATGCCGAGCATCCGAGCAGCCAGTAAGGCGGCGGAGCAACGAGCCGCTCGAGCCAGCGGCACCCGAGGTAGGAGCGATGGCGATCGGGCCTGAGGTCGAACAGCGCTCGCGCCAAGTGGGTATAGAACAAGCTTTCGGTAGGCACGACCGCCAGTTGCGGATGCCCATCCAGCAAGTCCCGCAGAAGCGTGGTCCCGCTTCGGGCAGCGCCGCATACGAAAACCGGTCGCTGAGCCAGGCGGATGCCGCGGCTCAGCTCGGACGGCGGCGGCGGAGATGGACGAAGCGACTCCGCGGTGGCCCAAACTGCGGCCGACCATTCCCGCACCGCGGCGAGCAACCGAGGATTAAGCGGCTCCTCGGGCCCTCTGCTTCGAATCATCGGATCGAGCTCTCGCTCAAGTTCGACAATGCGGGGCCAGTGCCGATCGTCCGCGGGCTGAGTCGGTCGTTTCATTGGTATGAAGACGTCCGTACGCGCTCCAGCTCGATGAGGTAGTGATCCGCCAGCCACGGCAGCGGAGGCAGCGTCTCCGCGCGGCGTTCCAAGAAATCGAGCGCGGCAAGCAGCCGCGGACGGCGCGCGGCCCAAGCATTGGCATAGGTCGGCGGTAAGATCGCGCCGATCGCGTAGACGCGGCGCTGGACGAAATGCGGGGCGAATGCTCGTCGCACGCTGCCGATTGAAGGATAGTGGATCGTGAGTCCGCGCCACTGCGCGCCGCCACGTCGCAGCCGCCGTAGCGCCTTATGAGGTTCTCGGTGAGCGAGGTACCAACCCCACTCCCACGGTACGACCGGTCCCATAATGCACAGCAATGTCCGGGCGCCCGGTCGTAGCATCGCCGCGAGCCCCCGCGCTACGCCGGGTAAATCGTCGACGCAATTGAGGCCGCCGAAGTTGGACAGCGCGCCATCGAACGTGCCGAACATGGGCGCGGGCAGGTTTTCGATCGCAAGCGGCGCGACCTCGATCATGCCAGCCAGCCCGGCGCGCTCAACCTTTGCGCGCGCCATGCCAAGCATGCGTTTCGAACTGTCGCTGGCCAGCACTTGAACACCGCGCCGGGCCAGATGCAATGCATCTTCACCGGTTCCGCAGTTCAGCTCGAGTACCCGGTCGCCGGGCCGAAATGTCGCGTCCAGCCGGCGCCAGACCGCAGAGCGCATGCGCTTGCCGATGGCGCTTGCAGTGAAATGCCGGTCATAGTCTGCCGCGAGGCCGTCGAAGGGCATCACGAGATCCGTCATGCTTCAACCTCGTGCGCAGTGGCGAACAGAGACTGCCGCGCTTGCGCCGCTTCCGCTCGCCGCACGTCTGCTTCGGCCGGATTCAGATGCTCCAACCGGAACGCTGCCATCTCGCTGCGGAGCCAGGTATCGGCGTGCTTGTAATAAGCCCGCGAGTGCCGGCCTCTGATCATGAGGTCGCGATCTGTCGCGGCACTCCATTCCTTGGTCAGGATCGCCCGGTCGGAGATCTTGTCGTAGAAAGGGGTGTTCTTGATCGGATAGGCCACTGTGGTCAGGAACACATCCGGGTTCCACTTCTTGAGCTGGTCGATCGTGGCTTCGATGTCCTCCAGCTGTTCGCCGTCGTAGCCCCACATCAGGAACATGCCGACCTGGATGCCGTGGCGCTGCGCCGCTTTGACCGCCCACTCGACCTGCTCGACGGTGACGCCGCGCCGCATGGCATCGAGGATGCGTTGGCTGCCGCTCTCCGCGCCGATCCAGATGCGGTAGCAGCCCATGTCGGCCAGCGTTTCGAGCACCTCGTCCTTCATCATCCGGTCGGCGCGCGAGATCGTCTCGAACGGCAATGTGAGCTTGCGGCGTTTGAGCTCGGCTGCATAGCCGAACAGCCAGCGGTGGTTGATCGTGAAGACGTCGTCGGAGTACCAGACCTGGTCGGGTCGATAGACCTCGCGGATGTGTTGCAGTTCATCGGCACAGTCGGCGAAGCTGCGGCGACGGTAGCTGTAGCCGAATACCGCGTGCGAGCACCATTGGCACTTGTACGGGCAGCCGCGGGCGGTGATCAGGTTGACGCTGCCCATGCCGTGATGCTCGCGCCAGGTCTCGACATACTTTGGCATGTCGATCTGACCGCGATCCGGCCAAGGCAAGCTGTCGAGGTCGGCGATCTGCGGGCGCGGCGCATTGGTCACCAATTGCCCGTGTTCGTCGCGAAAGGTCGTGCCGGCAATACCGTGGAGCCGGTGCGGACCCTTGCTTGCCAGCGCCGGCAACAATTCCGCCAACGTCTCCTCACCCTCGCCGATCACCACGACATCCGCGCCGTGGGCGAGGTACTGTTCCGCATAATTGGCACTTTCCGGTCCGCCGAGCACGACCGTCCAACCGTGCCGCTTGGCTTCTGCGGTAATGGCAACGACGTTCCCGCGGGTGATCAGGTTGGTATAGATTCCCAGCACGCCACCCGGCGAGCGCGCCAGTCGGTCATGCAGCCCGGCCTTGCTGCCCCAGGTGCTGTCGTAAATCTCGACGTCAAAACCGGCGCGCCGCAGGTAAGCCGAAATGTAAAGCAGCCCGAGAGGCGGATAGGGCTTCATGATCTGCCGCTCTTTCTCGTCTTCCTCCAGAAAGAAGCCGTGGGTCAGCAGAATATCCGGCATCGTCAGGCGCTCGCACGGATCGGGACCGGAGCAAGCCTGTGCAGGGGGGCTTTCGCCGCCAGTTCCGCCCAATCCGACCCTTCGGTGCGCCGCAGTTCGACATCGAGGTGCAGCGCGTCGCGCACCATGCGGTAGAACGCTGTGTCGAACGTCCCTCGGAACAGCATCGCCAGCTCCCCGGTATCGCGCCAGTTGCGTTGCATGCCCAGTTCAGCCGCCAGCCGTTTGTGGAACGCAGTGCCGGGGAGTGGATAGGCGACCGACACTCCGACTTCGTCGGGTGCTTCCTCGCGCACCAAATCCCGCGTTAACACGATGTCCTCCCAATCCTCAGGCGGGTAACCGAGCTGCAGAAACCAGCAGGCACGGATCCCCTCGCGTTTGAGATTGCGCGTGGCTGTGCGCGCAGTCTCGACACAAGAGCCTTTGTCCATGGCATCGAGCACTCGCTGGGAGCCCGATTCCACGCCGAGCCAGACTTCCTGCGCGCCAGCCGCGCGAAGCGCCTCCGCAACCGGCTCGGTGATCAGGTTGACGCGCGATTGCATCGTGAACGGAAGCACGGCGTCATGCCGGATCACCTCGTCGGCGAATTCCTTGATCCAGTCGGCGGTCATTCCGAAGATGTCGTCCGCGAACCAAATATGGTCGGGACCGATGTCGTGCTTCAGCAGTCGCAATTCGTCCGCCACCGATTTTGCCGAACGCTGGTTGTAGCGCCGGCCGAATGTCGGCTTGGCACACCAGTTGCAGCCGAACGGACAGCCGCGCGAAGCGGCCACGTTCCACGAAAAATATCCGTGGCTGACGGTCCAGGCCCGGCGATAGCTGGCGGCGTCGACCAGGTCCCAGGCCGGAAGCGGCAAGTCGTCCAGGTCCGGCCGGTTGAGCCGCGCCGGGGTGCGTTCCACGCCCCCGAGGAGATTGGACAGGATCAGGCCCGGGATCTGCTTCAGCGTCTCGTCGGTCGCCTGGATGAAGTCATTGGCGGAGAACTCGCCCTCGCCCGTCAGCACCGCGTCCGCTCCCGCGCTGAGATACCGCTGCGGATGATCGACGGCGTCAGGGGAATTCACCGCCACACGCCAGCCGCGCGCATGGGCCGCGGCGATCATCGCCAACGCATCCGAACGACGGTTCTCGGTGCACATCTTGGTCAGGAAGTTGAAGTTGTCTTCGATGAGCAGGAGCACCGACGGGGGCATATCGTTCAGCACCGCCTCAAAGGCGGCCGTCCCTTCCGCGAACGTCGCGTCGAACAGGCTTACCTCGTGACCGGCCGAGCGCAGGATCGAGGCAGCGAGCAACGTCGTCAACGGCGGGTAGGGCTTGCCACGCTGGGCCTGTTTGGCGTCGCTGCGCAGGAAGAATGAATGAGCGAGTAGAACCAAGACGCTCCCCATCACCAGGTCATCCTTAGGTGGCCTCGTGAGCGGGATTGGTTCAACGGCGGACCAGCAAAGGGGCCTCACATCATGGTCGGCTCATGAACACGCGCTTCCCCGCCGTCGCTCGGATGGGTCGCGCCCCACCTTCAGCCAGCTGCTACCGCGCGATCCTCGATGGTGATGCCGTAGGTTCGTACGTAGTCGCCGAGCTCGTCGAGCACTCGCTCGGCCGTGAGGCCGAACTCCTCGAGACTGTACTGGTGAGGACGCCGCTTCAGGGCGGCGGCGCGTTGCTGGTAGGCTTCCATGGCCGGCAGCGCGGGAGCGATATCGAGCCCGAGGAAGCGGTAGACGCGCGCCATCGCGGAGCGCCAGTCGCGCTCCATATCCTCGTAGTGCACGTCGATCTGGCGCTCGGCGGGGATGTCCTCGCGGGCCGCACGCATCCGCTCGATCTGGAGCCGCGTCTTGCGCAGCCACTCCGCGCCGATGCCACGGGCATCGGCGTGGTCGGAATAGATGATGGTCTGGTTCCACGCGAGCGAGGCGGCGCTCCCGACCACCGCCAGGGGATCGCGGTGCGTGAAGATCAGCCGCGCGTCGGGGAACAGTTCGACGAGCACCGGCAGGTCAAACATGTGCTGCGGAGTCTTGAGCACCCACGGCCGCAGCGACGAAGCCTGCTGCGACCATCCGACGAGCTTCAACAGGCGCGCCATCTGGACGTAGGCGGGCGTGGGATCCTGCGTCTCGCTCCACCGGCCGTAGCTCGGCACCCACCACATCGCGTCGTGTTTGGTGCTCCAGAAACTGTTGACCAGCAGCCCCAGCTCCTCCTCCGCCTCCATCGGCCCGGTCGGGTGAATGGTCAGCGTGCGCGGGTTGGCGAGCCGGGCGAGGCGAGCGATGCGCGCGGCCAGCGTCACGCGGAAGTCGGGCCCGTCGTGCACGAAGTCCGGCCGCGGCACCGGGCTGATCGTCTCGAAGCTGCGCATGTGCGTAAAGCGGTGGTCGGCCGCGAGCAGCCGATGCATCCGCGTGGTGCCCGAGCGCATCGGACCGACCACGATCACCGGATGCGGCAGCGGACGAGCAAGGATCTCGGGATGACGCTCGAACCACTGCTCGGCCCAGAGCCGATCGGCGAGGATCTTGACGATCTGTTTCATCGCGGTCCACTCGCCGGCTTCGTTGAGCCGGGCTTCGGATCGGATCGCGTCCAGCAGGACGTCGAGCGGGCGCTCGAACCACGGGTCACCGAAGTCGCCGAGGCCGGTCAGGACTCGTGCCTTGTCCAGCAAGGCTTCCTTTTCCAGCACTGGTTTGTCCGCCAGGCCGATCCTTCGCCCCAGCGCCATGCTCCGATTCATCATGTCGATGAAACGCGTGCGCCGAGGCGGGATCAGTGGCCTGTCGGTCAAGTGGTCTTGTCCCGCTGACGGTTATTCGATCGAATTTGCAAAACTACCTTTGAGCCGCAAGCCTGTTCCGCCGCGCTGTCCACTGGACACCCCGCGACCCTGTCGGCATAGGCCGCGGCCATGCACGACTTGCGCGCCATTCGCGACAATCCGCCGGCCTTCGACGCGGGCCTCGCCCGGCGCGGGCTCGAGCCTGTCGCGGACACGATTCTCCAGCTCGACGAGCGCCGCCGCGCGGTTACCACGCGCGCTCAGGAGGCCCAGGCGCGGCGGAACGAGGCGTCGAAGCTGATCGGCGCCGCGATGGGCAAGGGCGACACCGCCACCGCCGATGCGCTCAAGGCCGAAGTGGCGGCGCTCAAGGACACGCTTCCGGCGCTGGAGGACGAGGACCGCAGGCTGGGCATCGAGCTCGACGCGCTGATCGCGGCGCTGCCGAACATTCCGGCGGATGACGTGCCCGAAGGCTCGGACGAGAGCGGCAACGTCGAGATCACTGGCTGGGGCGAACTGCGCACTTACGGGTTCGAGCCGAAGGAACACGCCGACTTGGGCCCGCCGCTCGGACTTGATTTCGAGACCGCCGCGGCGATGTCCGGCGCTCGCTTCGCGTTCCTGCGCGGCCCGATGGCGCGGCTGCACCGCGCGATCGCGCAGTTCATGCTCGACTTCCACACCACCCAGCGCGGCTACGTCGAATGCAACCCGCCGCTGCTGGTGCGCGACGAAGCGGCGTTCGGCACCGGCCAACTTCCCAAGTTCGCCGACGACCTGTTCCGCACTACTGACGGCCGCTGGCTGATCCCTACCGCCGAAGTCAGCCTAACCAACTCGGTACGCGAACAGATCCTGGACGACCTCTCGCAGCCGATCCGCCTCACCGCGCTCACGCCGTGCTTCCGCTCCGAGGCCGGCGCGGCGGGCAAAGACACGCGCGGGTTTATCCGCCAGCACCAGTTCGAGAAAGTCGAGCTGGTCACGGTCTGCCGTCCCGACGACTGGCAGACCGAGCACGAGCACATGGTCCGCTCGGCCGAGATGGTGCTCGAGGCGCTCGAGCTGCCCTATCGCCGAATGCTGCTGTGCGCGGGCGACATGGGCGCGACCGCGAAGAAGACGTTCGACCTCGAAGTCTGGTTGCCCGGCCAGGGCGCCTGGCGCGAGATCAGCTCGGTCTCGTGGTGCGGCGATTACCAGGCTCGGCGGATGAACGCGCGCTACCGGCCGGAAGGGCAAAAGGGCACGGCGTTCGTGCACACGCTAAACGGCTCGGGGCTCGCGGTCGGGCGCACGCTGGTCGCGGTGCTAGAGAATTACCAGCAGGAGGATGGCTCGGTCACCGTGCCCGCGGCGCTGACACCGTACATGGGCGGGATCGGGAAACTGGAGCCGAACCGATGAGCCTGGCATGTTCTTTCTCCTCCCCCTTGAGCGGGAGGGTAGGGTGGGGGTGCTCGGCGCCGGCGTGGACGCGCGGCTTCGCCGCACTCCCCCACCCCCAACCCCTCCCCGTCGGGGAGGGGGGATAAGGTGCGCATCCTGCTTACCAACGACGATGGCATTCACGCCCCCGGCCTCGACGTGCTCGAAGCGATCGCGGCCGAGCTCAGCGACGACGTCTGGGTTTGCGCGCCGGCAGAAGAGCAGTCTGGCGCGGGCCACTCGCTGACGCTGCACATGCCGGTGCGGCTGGTCGAGCATGGCGAGCGGCGCTTCGCTGTCACGGGCACGCCGACCGATGCGGTCAACCTCGCGCTCAAGAAGCTGTTTCCCGACCGGCCGCCCGACCTTGTGATCTCGGGCGTCAACGGCGGCGAGAACCTCGGCGACGACGTGACTTATTCAGGCACGATCTCGGCGGCGATCGAGGCGGCGCTGGCCGGCATCCCGGCGGTGGCGATGAGCCAGGCGATGCGCGATGGCGGGCACGGTTTTGCTGCTGCTCGGTTCTGGGCAGCGAACGTACTTGCCCCCTTGCTCGACCTGCAGATGGCCAAGCGCACGATGATCAACGTCAATTTTCCCGCGCTGCCAGCCGACCAGGTCAGGGGCATCCGCGTGGTCCGCCAGGGATTCCACGACTACGCGCGCGGTTCGCTGGTCGAGGCGATCGATCCGCGCGGGCGGCCCTATTTCTGGTTCGGGCTCGACGACATCGAGCACACGCTCGACCATGGCACCGATCTCGAAGCGGTGGCCGAAGGTTACGTCGCGGTCACTCCGCTGCAGCTCGACCTGACACATCACACCGCGCTCGGCGCGCTGGCGGAGCGTTACGCGGCATGAGCGGGCGCGGCTGAGCGGTGCCGCGGCTGACGCCACGGCAACGACACCGGCTGGCGGTCCGCGCCCGCAACTTCACTCCGCTGCGCCGCGCGGTCCGAATTCCGGTCTGGGGCGATTTGAGCTTGCGTCTCGGCGCGGCGCTGGCGCTGATCTCGATCGTCGTGCTGATCCACTGGTTCGGCCGCGACGGCCTGGTCGATCATCACGACGGCCGGGTCAGCTTCCTCGACGTCGTCTATTTCACTATGATCTCGATCACCACCACGGGCTTCGGCGACATCGCGCCGATCAGCCCGCAGGCCCGCCTCGTCGAGGCAGTGATCGTCACCCCGATCCGCGTCCTCGTGCTCTTCATCTTCGTCGGCGCGGCTTATACCTACGTCATCAAGCGCGGTTGGGAGAAGTGGCGCATGGCCCGTATCCAGGAACAGCTCTCCGACCACATCGTGGTGCTCGGTTACGGCATCTCGGGCTCCGAGGCGGTGGCCGAGCTGATCGCGCGCGGCACCGATCCGCATTGCATCGTGGTGATGGACACGGACCCCGAACGTCTCGCCGCCGCTGAGGAAGTCGGCTGCAACGTGATCGAGGCCGACGCGACCCGCGACGAGCACCTGATGGCGGTGCGGATCGACAAGGCGCGCACGGTGCTGGTCTCGGCCGGGCGCGACGACGCCTCGATCCTGATCGTGCTGACCGCCCGTCACCTCGCACCAAACGTGCCGGTCAGCGTGGTGATCCGCGCCACCGACAACGAGCTGCTCGCCCGCCAGGCCGGGGCTGACAACGTCATCAACCCGGTGCGCTTTACCGGACTGCTGCTTGCCGGCAGCGCGCAGGGCGCGCACGTTGCCGACTACATGGCGGACCTCGCCTCGGTCGGCGGCAAGGTCCAGCTGATCGAGCGCCCCGTCATGGCGGACGAGATCGGTCGCCCGCTCGACCAACTCGCCAGCGGCGGCCGGGGGCTCAGGATCTATCGCGACGGGCACCCGCATGGCTTCTGGGAGGTCGAGGCCGGGAAGCTTCAGCCCGGCGACATCGTGGTCGAAATCCTGCCGACCGACGAAACCGAGCACGAACCCGCCGGCTAACCTCAATCGAGCAGCACGAAAACTCCGCCGAGCGCGGACATGGCGACGATCAGGTGGCCCGCGTCGATCAGCCACAGCTTCAGCGACTTGCGCATGAACAGGTAGTTGATGCCCAAGGCAGGTGCCATGATCGCCGCGCCAAGGCCGACGGCGATCATCATCTTCGAGCGGTCGTTCGGCTCGAGGTAGCCGAACATGTGACCGACCGTCGCGGCGATCACCAGCTCGGCCAAGAAGCACAGCCCGAACGTGAGCGGCATGTTGAAGCTGGCCTTCTGCTCCTCGGTCAGGTTGACCTCCGCCTGCCAGGCCTTGCTGAATAGGAAACTGTACCAGATCGCGCCGACCGCGAAGAACGCCACCGCGCCGAGCACGACGCCGAGCCAATTGATCCCACCCATTTGATCTCTCCCTGCGCGCCCCGCCGCGACCCTAGCGCAATCCTCGCTTTAGGTGTAGGGGCGCAGCCATCGTGACATCCCCTACTCCAGACGTTCGCTCCATCCCGGAGGCGAAGAAGATCGGCATGGTCTCGCTCGGCTGCCCCAAGGCGCTGGTCGATTCCGAGCGCATCCTCACCCGCCTGCGCGCCGATGGCTACGCGATGAGCCCCGACTACCAAGGCGCCGACGTGGTCGTGGTCAACACGTGCGGCTTCCTCGATTCCGCTAAGGAGGAAAGCCTGGAAGCGATCGGCGAGGCGATCGCCGAGAACGGCCGCGTGATCGTGACCGGCTGCATGGGCGAAGAGGCGGACGTGATCCGCAACCGCTTCCCCGAAGTCCTCGCGGTGACCGGAGCGCACCAGTACGAGCAGGTCGTCGAGGCGGTCCACGATGCGGCTCCGCCGACGCAGGGCCCGTTCGTCGACCTGATCCCGCAGCCCGACGTCAAGCTGACCCCGCGCCATTACAGCTACCTCAAGATCTCCGAGGGCTGTAACCACTCATGCGCGTTCTGCATCATCCCCCAGCTACGCGGGAAGCTCGCCAGCCGCCGGGTCGACGCGGTGTTGCGCGAAGCCGAGAAGCTCGTCGCCGCGGGAACCAGGGAGCTGCTGGTGATCAGCCAGGACACCAGCGCCTACGGCGTCGACATTCGCCATGAGGAGCGGATGTGGAAGAGCCACCCGGTCCGCGCGCACATGACCGATCTTGCCCGCGAGCTCGGGGGACTGCGCACGCCCGAGGGCGATGTGCCCTGGGTCCGCCTGCACTATGTCTATCCCTACCCGCACGTCGACCAGGTCATCCCTCTGATGGCCGACGGGCTGCTCACGCCCTATCTCGACATTCCGTTCCAACACGCCAGCCCCAGAGTGCTGCGGGCGATGAAGCGCCCGGCCAACGAGGCCAAAGTGCTCGAGCGCCTCCGGGCCTGGCGCGAGATCGTGCCCGAGATCACGATCCGCTCGAGCTTCGTGGTCGGCTTCCCCGGCGAGACCGAAGAGGACTTCCAGTACCTGCTCGACTGGCTCGAAGAGGCCCAGCTCGACCGCGTCGGCGCCTTCCGCTTCGAGCCGGTCGCCGGAGCCGCAGCCAACTTGCTGCCCGACCCGGTGCCCGAGGCGCTCAAGGAAGAACGCTACGCCCGGATCATGACAGTGACCGAGCGGATCAGCGCCGCCAAGCTCGAAGCCAAGGTCGGCCGCAGGCTTCCGGTGATCATCGACGAGGTCGGCGAGCCCGACGAGGAAGGCGACATCGGCGCTACCGGCCGCAGCCAGGCCGACGCGCCCGAGATCGACGGGCAGGTGTTCCTGAGAAACGCCCCGGCGAGCCTGCGGGCTGGCGATATCGTGCAGGTCGAAGTCGAGGACGCCGACGCGCACGACCTGTTCGGGGCGATTGCGGCGTCCTGATCTTCGGCAACCCGCCTGGAATGGTTTTTAGGGTTCCGTTCCGACTTAGGTAAAACTACGGATGTTCCTGTCGAGGCCCCGGCAACGTCATACGCGTAACCTCGTATGTATGACGATAGCGCTCCAAGCAGAACACCAGCCGCGCCGAGCCTATTCCAGGCTCCGCCTTGGCATTCCCGCCCGCCTGCTCACTCTCGATGGGCAGCAGTACGTCACGCTTGTCGACTTGTCGCAAAGCGGCGCGCGGATCTTGCTCGAGGCCTCGGGCAAGGTGACCGGTGGGCTGCTTCGCTGGCTCGGATTTGAAACCTTCGGCGATCCGGCGTGGCAGACCGGCGGCGAACTGGCGTTGCATTTCGACGAACCGATCGAAGCGGCGTGGCTGATCGAAACACGCCGCCGCGCCCCGGTCGAACTCGACTGCGAACTTCTAGCGCGCCAGGCCGCCCGCGAATGGGTCAGCGGACGCCCGGAGTTCGGGACCAAAAACTAGTCCGAGCGGTCGCAACCGAAACGCGACGAGCAAGTCCGCTAGTTGGCCAGTATCCGCTTGGCCAGCTTGGCCGCCTTACCGCTTCCGTCGATCCTGCAGACCGCCTCTCGCGCTTCTTCGGAGAGCGGGCGCGCCGACACCGCTTGCGCTTCGACGAGAACCTCGAGCAATCGGAACGCGTTCTTCTGTCGAAAGTCGAGCCGCGGAAGGATCTTCTCGAGCGCCTGCGCAACGACGGCCGCGTGCAGGTCCGAAACCTGGATGGCGAGCATCAATCCATCCGCGATGCGGTTGAACTTCACCCACTCCCCTTCCGCAAGACGGCCTAGTACCACCGCGAAGCGCTCGGGATCGAAAAGCCGGCCCTCGATGCCTTCGATCAGCGCATCGACCGCGAGGCCCTTGGTGTCGGCATCCTTGCCGGCAAGGCCGAGACACAGCAACAGATGCCCGGCTTCGCGCCATGGGCGATTGCGCTGGAACAGCACTCTCATGAAGCCATGCCTTGGCTCCCAGCCGTTGCTATCCTCGTCGATCCGCTCGTGCAGCTTGGCCACGCCTTTCAGGCAGGCGCCCGCAGGGTTCTGCGGCCAGAGATGCGCCAGCCACTGCGCGATCCACGTGGCATTGAGGTCGCCCGCACCGTAGCGCTCGCTGTCGAGATTGCGGGTCAACGCCGCGCTCGGCAACACCTGCCAATCAGTCTCGATCAAGTCGGACGCTGATGACTTGCTCGGGCGCTCCATCGGCGCCGGCGCGCCGTTGACTTCGACTGTAATCTTCAGCTCCGGCGCCTTCCAACGCGTGTCGCGGTACTGGTGTTCCTGCTGCGACGATCGCCACGCGTACTGCACCGGGTCGACGCCGTCGGCCCAGATGTCCGCAAGGCGGAGCGGCGTGAGCTCGACGCTCCAGTCGCGCTGGGGACCGCGGCAGCGCGCGGCGGAGATCCAGGCGGCATAGAGTTCGCGGTCGGCTTCGGCTGGCGCTGCGTCGCCGCCGAGCGCGAAGCGCGCCAGCCGGCGCAGCGGATCGGCGAGCCGCTCCGTCCGGGCGAGCGCCTCAGCCCGATGGTCGGGCGCGAGCCGCAGCAGCGACAAGCACAAGTCCGTCGTTTCGGCGTCGCCGGCGTGCAACCGCTCGACCCAGACCAGTGGATCGATCCAGCCGCCCTTGTGGGTTGGCGCGGAAAGGAGGTGGCCGGCCCGTTTGGCCGCGACCCGGTCAGCGAGTGACCACAGGTGCGCGATCAACGGGACGAAAGCGTCGTCGCGCGCATAGACATAGATTTGCTCGGGATGCGTGCGGTGCAGCTCGCCGGTCAGCCAGGTCTGCAGCAAGTCGCGCAGGGCGCTGCCCACGCCGAGGCTCCCGACCAAGCCATGGGGTGTGGGGTTTTCGCCGAGCCTGAACAGCAAGGGTGCGACGCGGGCGTCGAAATCGGCCGGACGCTCACCCGCAAGCCGGGCGATCGCATCGACGATCCGCTCGACCTCGTCGGGCGACTCAACCACTTCGACCGCATGGAACGCGGCGTCGATCAGCTCGTCGACCGAGGTGATCGGCGTTAGGGCACCTTCCGCAAACAGGATGCGCTGGGCATTGATGTCCTCGGAGATGGGTTGGTAGGCAGTCGTTTCGTCGGCGGGTGTAGGCCGGCAAGCGGTGGCGCTCGGCGCGGCCGCCTCGCCGCCGAGCCGCTCGAGCAGCGCCCGGAGCCGCGCGCGGTTGCTGGCGGCGGCGAAGCCTTCGGCCTCGCGCAGTGCAGCCGCGTCGCCGAGCTTGTGGGCATGGGCTTCGAGCAGGGCCAACGCCTGCGCTTGCACTTCGGCCGCGCCGTGACGCAGCGCCGCGCCGATCGCAGCGAGCGCGGCCGGATCGGAGCCTTTCTGCGCAGCGATGCGCTTGAGCAGCTTGAGCGCGGCGAGTGCGTTGCCTTTGGCTCCGCTGGTGAGCAGACCTTCAATCTCGCGCAAGAAGGGACCGACGTCGAGCGCTCTGGCCTTCTCGACGTTCGCCAGCATCTCGAGCGCGAACTTCGCAACGTGGCCGACCGGATGGCACAGCAGCGCGATGTAATCGCCCTGGTGCCGCAGTTGCTCCTCGGCGGTCGGCGCCAGGCGCTTGTAGAGGCGGTGGAAACCCGCGAGTTGGTTCTGCTTGAGGCCGAGCCGCAACCCGCCGAGCACGAGCTCGAACAGGCGCGCACGTTCGATGTGGCCCTGCTCGGCGAGCTTGGCCAGCGCGTCGGGCCAGGTTTCGTGATCCTCGGCGGCGCCCCGCGTCAGCCATTCGTTGGTGTTGAAGCCGACGTGCTCGACGCGGAACAGACCTTCGATATCGTCGAGCATCGCGGGATCGGCGAGCAACTGCGCCGAGATCGGCGAGACCTTCTTCTTGCCGTCGAAGAATCCGGTGCTCATCAAATAACGGGCGAACTCGCGGTAATACCCGTCGATCGCCGGCTTGGCGCACACGCCGTCGCGGATCCAGCCGCGCAAAAGACCGAAATCGACGCGCGACCACTCCTGCTCAAGCTCGTGCGCGATCCATTCGTCGAGCCACTCGGGACGCCGATCGCGGACAATCCGATCGAGCACCGGACGCTGCATATCGGTCCCGATCATCGCGTCGCGGTGCTTGACCGCCGAGAGCGGCCCCACGCCGTGCAGCGCGAGGGCCGCGAGACGATTCTGGCTCGAGTTCCAGTTCTCCCAGCTCTCGTTTCCGCCGCGTCCGGCGATGAACGCCTTGAGGCGGTCGGAAGCGCCTTCACTCGCCTTGTTCTTCTCGAGCTGGCCGAATAGCTTCTGCGCCGACGACGACAGCTTGGCGCGCTGCGGCTCGTCGAGGGGCGCCAGCGCGTGCGCCAGCTCCATCGGGTCCTGGGCGCCCAGGACCATCGCCTCTAGGTCGTCGGGGGTCATGCCTGCGCCGCGTTCGCTTCGCCACCATCGCGCACGAGCGAAGCCGCCAGCACGTGCTTGCACGGTCCGCGTTGGCCCCGGTACTTGCTGAACCACCGACAAGTGCAATTCGCCTGCTCGCCTGCAAGGCGCACATGGTGGACAGTTCCGGTGCCCTGAACCGCGAATGTCGCGCCCTCCATTTGTCGCACCTTGCCGGCCTCGACCAGCTTGCGTGCATTGCCGAGGCGCGGCTGCATTTCTTCGACGCTGGCGAGGTCGAACGGCAGCTCGCGGTGGAAGTAACGTCGCTTGTCGGCATCGAAGCCGGCGAGGCCGCGGCTGCCGAGCACCGCAAGTGCGCCCTCGACTTCGCTTGCATCAAGTCCCAGATCGGCCGCCAGGTTCGCGGCGTCGAGCTCCGACTGCCACTTCAGCGCCGCGCGTACCTTGGCGATCGCGGCTTCGGATGGCGGCCTGGCGAGCGCCTGCAAGATTTGACCTTCACCTGAGAATCCGCGGAACACCTCGGGGCTGATCATCAGGAAGAACGTACCTTCGCCGTAACCGACTTCCCACCCGCTCGCGCCGCTGTCCTCGTCGATCCAGACCTTGAGCGTGCGCGCGCGCGTGAGCAGCGGCTCGATCACTTTGACCCGATGCGTGCCATGGATCGGCACCGCGCCGGGCTGCGCCCGCTGGCTGAGGCGGATCGAGCGGCCGGCAGATATCGCGTAGCTCGGCATTCGCGGCCTGGCGGCCTTGGGCAATGTGCGCACGAAGCGAAGAGCTTCGGCCGCCGGCACTTCCATCCTGAGCGACAGCCGCGGCTGGTAGGCCTGCACTTCGCTGAAGGCTTTGATCCAGCGCAGCGGCAGCTTGACCTTCTTTTCGACCGTGCGCTGATTGCCCTTGCTCAGAACGACCTCGTCGGCGCCGACCGAGAACTGCACGTCCTCCCCATCGCGCAGACGCAGCAGCGCGCCACGCATCTCGGCGTTGAAATCGACGTTGGTCGTGCCGCGCCCGCGGCATTCGCCATCGAACGTTGAAGCCGGCAAGTCGACGCGGGCGTAAACACCGCAGCACCCGCTGAAGCCTTCGAGCCGCAAGAGGTTCTCATTGCTCGTGAGCACGGGATCGAGGATTTCAGGACGGGGGAGAAAGAAGTGGGTGCGGACAACGTCGCTCAGGGCGTAGAGCATCTCGCCCATGACCCTCGGCTGGCGGACCCTTCCGTCGAGAAAGTACGGCTGCCGGTGATCGGCGTTGCAGGTCGCGAGGGAAAGCTGAGGTCTACCGCTTTCGGCGGTCTGAACCCCGGAGGGAAACGCGTACCGATAAGTGAAATCGAGCGCTGCCGACACTGTGCCCCTCCCCGTGCCGCCAAAGTAGGATCAGGTGGTTAATCGCTAGTCAAAGGGGCGGTGCGCACGGTGTTGCACGGTTACTCCGCGGGCTCTCCGAGCGCTTGCGTGGCAAGCGGGCGCTGCCTTGGACGCTCGGGTTTGGCTAGCCAGAAGCTCCAGGTCGCGAACGTGCCAAGCATTGCCAGCGCCAGGCCCGAGAATGTCAACGCCAGTTGCCATAACGGACCTCCGACTTTGCCGGCATGGATCGGGTAGAACTTTTCGGAGATCGCAGCCGCGGTGTCGTCAGTTGCGGGATCGTCGGTAGCGACAATTTCGCCAGTCGCCGGGTCTAGCCAGACATAGGTGCGGCCGTTCGGGGTCCATTCGAAGTCCTGCTTGAGGCGCAACGCCAGCGGCGCACCGGATTCGGCGGGAAGCATCAGGCGGCGCGGCGCGGCGTTCGGAAAGGCGGCTTGTGCGTTGACCATAATCGCCGGCCAGTCTGTTCGGGGGCCCGGCGCGGAGAGATCGGCCGGCAACGCGGGCGCTGCATCGACCGGCCCCGCCCACGGCGCGAGCAGCGTGGCGGACAGCCCTGGGAAGACCATCAGCGCGCCGGTCAGCGCGGCCACGATGAGCAGCGGTGAAGCAACCACTCCCAAATCGCGGTGCTGCCGAACGATCGCGCTGCTGGTGATCCGCGCCGGCCAGAGACGAAACCTGAAGGTCTTGCGTGTCCGCCACCACAGGATCACGCCGGTCACGGCGAAGGCGAGCAGCAGCAAGCCGAGCGCGCCGGTGACGTATTTCCCGCTCTCGCCGAGAAACAGGTAGTGGTGGAGGTCGAACAGCCA
>CBHCZH010000063.1:0-17512 GCA_965977975.1 uncultured bacterium | reverse complement strand
TTGGGCGCAGTTGCGGCCGGCTTGGTGCCGTCGGACTGCCTGGCGTGCCATCCGGGAACGCACACCAAGTGGGTCGCAGTGCGCGATGGGTGTGTCACCGGCTTCCGCACGGTGATGACCGGCGAACTGTTCGCGCTGCTCAAGCAGCACAGCATCCTCGCCTCGCGGATGCAGGATGAGGCCGCTCCGGGACCGGATTTCGACGCCGGCCTCGCGCGCGGCCTGGCGACGGGCGAAGCGATCGCCGACTTATTCGCAGTCCGCGCCGACGCGCTGAGCGGGGTGGGGCGGATCGGCAACGGCGCGGCTTACGCCAGCGGTCTGCTGATCGGCGCCGACGTTCGCGCAGGCTTGGCCGCGAGCGACGCGGCGGAGGTTCACGTGCTCGCGCGGCCCGACCTGGCCGCGCTTTACGCGCGCGCTATCGAGGCCAGCGGCCGGCGCGCGGTGAGCGTCGATGGCGGAATGGCCGTCCTCGCGGGCCTGCGGCGCATCGCGGAGACGATCGAATGAACGAGCCCGAACGATTCGCCGCGCACTTCGCGCAGTGCCCGCTGGTGGCGATCCTGCGCGGGATCACGCCCGACGAGGCCGAGCCCATCGGCGAGGCGCTGGTCGACGCGGGGTTCCGCCTGATCGAAGTGCCGCTGAACTCGCCCCAGCCGCTCGAATCGATCGCGCGGCTGGCCGGGCGTTTCGGCGCGCTGGCGACGATCGGTGCAGGGACGGTGACGACGGAGGCTCAAGTGGCCGCTGTGCGCGATGCCGGCGGGACGCTCATCGTCTCGCCTCATGCCGACGTGCGCGTGATCGCCGCCACCGCTGCCGCCGGACTGATCTCGCTGCCCGGCTTCTTCACTCCGACCGAAGCGTTCGCGGCGCTCGGGGCCGGGGCGCATGCGCTCAAACTGTTCCCGGCCGAGGCGGCTTCTCCGGGGATACTGCGCGCGCAACGCGCCGTGCTTCCACGCGAAGTGCCGATCCTGCCGGTCGGCGGGATCGACGCCGACGGACTCGCGCCGTGGCTTGCAGCGGGAGCGAACGGCTTCGGCCTCGGCTCGGCACTCTACCGGCCCGGGTACACCGCGGCCGAGGTTGCCGAGCGCGCGCGGCGCTTCGTCGCCGCGCTCGAAGAGGCCCGCCGATGAGCGCTAAAGCGCCGGCTCCGGCTCGTTCTGCCCCGCCTGGTGGATCAGCGCCAGAACCTCGGCGATGAGCCCGTACATCGTCGCCCGCGCCTGCTCGCCGTTGCCGGACTTGATCGCCTCGAGCACTTCGCGGTGCTGGGCAATATTGGCGGTGTGGCCGGTGAACTGGTTGGTGAACTGGATCGAGGTGTGCAGCGCGGTTCGCACCAGCTCCTCGAACTGGCCGAAGAACGGGTTCTGCGTGGCGTGGAGGATCGCGATGTGGAACTGGATGTCCGCCTCGAGCACGTCGTCGTCGCCCGCCGCGGCCCGTTCCATCCGCGCGAAGCCGGCCTCGATCGCGGTTATCGCGGCGCTGTCGGGGAACTGCGCCGCCAGCGCCGCCGCGGTCGGCTCTATGGCCAACCGCAGTTCCGAGAACTGGCGCAGGAGACCGAGTGAGAACTGCCGTTCGAGCAGCCAGCGCAGCACGTCGGGATCGAGCAGATTCCAGCTCTCGCTCGGCTCTACCACGGTGCCGACCTTCGGCCGGGCGCTCAGCAGGCCCTTGGCCGTCAGCATCTTGACCGCCTCGCGCGTGACCGAGCGGCTGAGCCCGTACAGGCGCGAAAGTTCGGCTTCGGTGGGAAACCCATCCTCGAACGCGCCACCGACGATCGAGCGCCCGAGCGTCTCGTGCAGGCCATTGGTCAGATTAAGGCCGTCCGGTGTGCGCATCGCTTGCCGTTTGATGCCTTTCAGTCCGATCTTCAACCCTGTCGCCCACGGGCCCTGCAGGCCCTTTTCACTAGAGGGGAGTTTCGACAGAAACAGCTGTTGCCCGCCCCCATTTTCGATCTCATGTTAACGCTACCATTCCCTGCACACAAGCGGTCTTTTCTTTTTTTCAGGAGCAGTAAATGCCCACACGACGGGGTTTTTTAGGCGGGGCCGCATCGACCGCTCTGGTTGCTTCGGCCGGGTCCGCGCGTGGCGCGGTGGCGCCGGACTGGCATGAGCTCGCGCGCACCTATCGCACGCCCGAGTGGTTCCGCGATGCCAAGTTCGGCATCTGGGCGCATTGGGGCCCACAGTGCCAGCCCGAGTACGGCGATTGGTACGCGCGGCTGATGTACTTCCAGCATCCGGCGCCCTGGCTCGGAGATCACGACGCCTACCAGCACCACCTGCGCAACTACGGCCACCCGAGCGAGACCGGCTTCCTCGACGTGATCGGGCAGTGGAAGGCGGAGAACTGGGACCCGCAATATCTGCTCGGCCGCTACGTGAAGGCGGGTGCGCGCTATTTCATGGCGATGGGGAGCCACCACGACAACCTCGACCTGTTCGACAGCAAGCACCACGAATGGAACAGCCTGCGCGTCGGCCCCAAGCGCGACATCGTCGGCACCTGGGAGCCGCTTGTGCGCGAGGCGGGTCTCAAGTTTGGCGTGTCCAACCATTCGGGCCACGCCTGGCACTGGTACCAGCCCGCTTACGGCTATGACGCCGAGGGGCCGAGGAAAGGCCAGCGCTACGATGCCTACTGGCTGCGCAAACACCACGGCGAAGGCAAGTTCTGGGAAGGGCTCGACCCGCAGGAGCTCTACACCGGCCCCTACTACGTACCGCCCGACGGCCTCGAATCCGCCAAGGAGCTGTTCGAATGGCACGACAAGCTCGACGGCCAGTGGCTCGAAGGCGTGCCCGAGCACAACCTGCGCTTCGTCGAGAAGTGGCTGGCACGCCAGAAGCAGATGGTCGAGACCTACAAGCCCGACATGGTGTTCCTCGACCACGCGGGCATTCCGTTCGGCCGCTACGGGCTCGAGGCGGCTGCCCACTACTACGACCAGTCGATCAAGTGGCACGGCGAGCCCAGCGTGGTCCTGACCGCCGGCAAGCTCGATCCGTTCGCCCGCCACGCCCTGACCTGGAACGTCGAGCGCGGCATCCTCGACCGGATAGAGGAACCCGCCTGGCAGACCTGCACCTGCATCGCCCAGTGGCACTACTCGCGCCCGGCCTACGAGCAGGGCGCCTACAAGAGCGCCAAGCAGGTCATGCAGATGCTGTCCGACATCGTCTCCAAGAACGGCTGCCTGCTGCTCAACGTGCCCGTCCGCGGCGACGGCACGATCGACGAAAAGGAAGAAGCGATCCTCGACCAGATCGGCACGTGGACCGCGCGCAACGGGGAGGCCATTTATGAGACCCGGCCGTGGCGCAAGTTCGGCGAAGGCCCGACGGCGTCGGCGCCCGCCGAGGCGTTCGGCGAAGGTCAGCAAAAGCCCTACACCGCCGAGGACGTGCGCTTCACGAAGAAGGGCGACACGCTCTACGCGGTGTTCCTGGAGTGGCCGCAAGCCGAAAGCGCGATCACGGCGCTCGGCGGCGACGCGCTGCCGGGTGCGAAGATTGAGCGCATCGACCTGCTCGGCGGGCCAGAGCTCGAGTTCCGGCGCGAGGCGGAGGCGCTGCGCCTGACGCTGCCGCCGGCGGAGCAAGGCGCGTTCAGTCCCGCAATCCGGATTCGCGGGCGGGGGCTGGTTTAGGACTCCCCCTCCCCGGCGGGGAGGGGGTTGGGGGGTGGGGGAGCGAGCCCGTCAGGCCTCGCGTCCACGCCGGTCTCGGAAATTCCCACCCCTAACCCCTCCCCGCCGGGGAGGGGACGAGTCTCAGTTCCGAAAAACCATTTTCCTACACGCGCTTTCATGCCTACTGGTCCTGATTCGCCTTTTGTTCTCATCATCAGGAGACGAATCCATGGACATGACCCCCTTCACCACCACTCCCTCCTCCACCCGCCGCGACGGCTGGAGCCCGGAGCGTAAGCTGCGCTTCCTCGACCGCCTCGCGGCCAGCGGCAATGTCCGGGCTGCCTGCGCCGCGGTCGGCATGAGCCGCGAGACCGCGTACAGCTTGCGCCGGCGCGACGCGCTGTTCGCACGCGGGTGGGCGGCCGCGTTGTTGCTGGCGCGCGAGAGCGGGGTCGAGCTGCTCGCTGACCTGGCCACCGAGGGGATCGAGGAGGAAGTCTGGTATCGCGGAGAGCTGAAGGGCACCAAGCGCCGCTTCGACGCCCGCCTGCTGCTCGCGCACCTCGCCCGGCTCGACCGGATGGTTGAGGAGGCGGACCAGGTCGCCGCGTGGGATGCGGAGCGGTTCGAGGAAGTGCTCGCCTGCGTCGCCGAAGTCGAAGTGCCCGAAGAGCTTCGGGCCGACGACGAGCCGCTGCCGCTCGATCGCGAGTCGACGCTCGACAAGGCCGGCGACGAGGCGGCGCAGGCGGTCGACGACGCCTGGACCGAACGCACCGAGGGCAACGAGCACGCAGCCCTCGGGGCCGAGGACCGCGCGCGGTACCGGGCCGAGCGCCTCACAGCCGTCGCCGCCGCCCGTGGCGCGGCCGGGCAGCGCTGGGACGCGTGGTTCGCCGGCGCCTGCGAGAAGATCGATGCGCTGCGCGAGGCCGGGGAATCGGCGGCCAGGACAGTGTCAGAAGTGTCAGGTTCGCCGGGTTCGGAAGCGATCGGGATTGATGGCGGGCGCCATGCCTATCCGTGAGCGATGACGCTTCGCGGCGTCTCTATTGCGCCGGGTGGATGCAGCACAACCACTCCTCCCCCTGTCAGGGGGAGGGCAGGGTCGGGGTGCTCGGCGCCGGCGTAGACGCGAGGCCTTCCGGCCTCGCTCCCCCACCCCCGACCCCGTCCCGCCGGGACGGGGGAGTTTCGGAAGGTTGTGCGTTACTCGGAAACCATCGCCGGCGGCTGACGATACACCCATTCGACTCGGTCGGTCAGCACCTCGCCACCCGCCGCCGCTCGAACCTCGATCGCATTGGCGCCCGGCCGCAAGGTCACCGGCCAGCTCACGATCCGGTTTTCGGCCGGCCGCGTGCCGATCTCGGTCCCGTTGACGAACAGCGTCGCCGCTTCGGCGTTGGTGTAGACCTTGACCGCCGCCGCCGGCTCGGGTCGCTCGGTGAAGCGGCGGCTGGTGATATGCAGCATCGGCTGCTCCGACCACCATGCCTGGTACCAGTACCACGCGTCCTTGCGCACCTGGCGGTCGTAAGTGACCAGGCCCTTGTCGTTGATACCGCGCCGGTCGCCTTCGTGGCGGCCCGCCGAGGCGAGGTCGAAGCCGACCCAGACGAACGTGCCCCAAAGGTACGGCTTGTCCTTGAGCTCGAGCCAGTTCCGCTCGTGGTACTCGGCCTGGTACTGCTCGGGATGCCAGCCGCTCGCGGGCACGACCTGGCGCGGCGGATCCTCCTGGTGCAGCACGCTCGCGCCCGCGCCGTACTCGCTGACCGCGAACGGCCGTTCGGGATGGGCGGCGTGGAAGCCTTCGGCCCACTTGTCGATCGTGTTGCCCGACTGGTCCGGATACCAGCCGAAGTAGCGGTTGAAGCCGATCACGTCGCTGACCAGCGCCTTGGGGTGGTCGTCGGCCTGGCAGCAGTGGGCGTAGACCGTCGGCCGGCTCGGGTCGGCCTGGCGCGCGACCTCGCGCAGCTCCTGCAGCACACGCGCGACCTTGGGCTCGTCGGCATAGACCTCGTTGCCGATGCCCCACAGCACCACCGAGGGGTGGTTGTAATTCTGCGCGATCAGCTCGCGCATCTGCTGCGCGGCGTTGGCGCGGAACTCGGGCGTATCCTCGATCTCGCTGTTGATGCCGATCTCGGTCCAGGCCGCGAGGCCGAGGCGGTCGGCCTGGTCGTAGGACGCTTGCGGGTGCTGGAAGTGGACCATCCGCACGCCGGTCGATCCCATCTCGCGCATGATCGCGTAGTCCTCGGCGATCTCGCGCTCGCCGACTGCAGTGCCGGAACCGGGGCGCGCGCTGTGCATCAGGTTGACGCCGCGCAGCGGATAGGGTCGGCCGTTGAGCAGGAAGCCGCGTTCGGCATCGAACGCGAAGCTGCGGATGCCGAGCGGGACTGCGACCTCGTCTCCGGTCGCGCCGATCCGGGCGACGACGCGATAGAGGTAGGGATCGCGCACCCCGTCCCACAGGCGGGGCGAAGGGACGGCCAGGTCCACCGCCGCGGCGCGCACCCCTTGCGCCGGGACTTCGACGCGGGTGGAAGCGCGCGCGACCTCGCGGCCCTCGGCGTCGAGCACCCGCACGATGACCGGCGCGCGGCGTGAGCGGGACTGGTCGTTCGCCACTCTCGCCCGCACCGAGACGGTGGCCTCCGCCGCGCCGATCGCGCTCGCCCGCGCATAGACGCCCGGGCCGCCATGATCGAGCAAGTCGAAGTGAAGCGCGTCGGCCTCGATCAGCGAGACCGGGCGGTAGAGCCCGCCGAACACCGTGAAGTCCCCACCGAGCGGGGAGACCACGCGCGTCGCCGAATTGTCGACCCGCACGGCGAGCACGTTGCGGCCGGGCTGGAGATGGCCGGTGAGGTCGCAGCGGAACGCCGCATGTCCGCCCTCGTGCCGGCAGGCGGGGCGGCCGTTGAGGTAGACGTCGGCGACCAGCGCCGCGCCGTCGAACTGGACGAACAGCCGCCGGCCCGGTTTGATCGCGGCGATCTCGAACGCGCGCCGGTACCAGCCGGGGCCGCGGTAATAATCGCCTTCGCCGCTCTCGCCGGCGTTGAAGGTGTGCGGAAGCGTGACGCGGGTCCAGGCCGCGTCGTCGAAGCCCGACTCGGCCGCTGCGGGATGCTCGCCCCGGGCGAACAGCCACCCGGCTGACAGCACCACGGACTCGCGCGATCCACCCGTCGCCAGCGCTGGGGCGGCCGCCAGCCCGAGCGCGAGCGCCGCCAGCAGGGCCAGCAGCGCGCGCACCGGCTTAGCGCGGCCGCCTGACGGTCACGCTGCGGCCGTCGTAGGCGATCGTCTGGTCGACGGGCGTATCGAGGTCGAGCTCGCGCGGGGCGTCGGCGCGCATCCAGCGGATCTGGAACGTGCGGTGCGCGGCCATCGCCGGATAGCTGCCTTCGCGCGCGCCGATCGTCAGCTCACCCGAGCTTTCGTTGTAGCTCATCGGGATGCGCGAGAACGCGCCGTTCAGGTGATCGCGGTTGAGCCCGTCGTCCTCGTAGAGCGAGAAGCTGCCGTCGGCGCCGGTATAGACCAGCAGCGTGATCGGATGGTCGGGGCGGATATCGGCGGTGGACTGGATCGCCGGGCCGGTCGGCACGATGGAGCCGGCGCGGACGAACAGGGGGATGCGCTCGTAGGGCGCGGCGGCGTCGATCTGTTGCCCGCCTTGCGTCGCGCGACCGGTGTAGAAATCGTACCAGGTCGCGCCCGCAGGCAGATAGACCTTGCGGCTGCGCGCTTTGAACTCGGTCACCGGGGCGACCAGGAACGCGGGGCCGAACATGTACTGGTCGTCGATCTCCCAGACCTTGCGGTCGTCCGCGAAGTCCATCACCAGCCCGCGCATGATCGTGCCGTCGCGCTGCCAGGTGTCGCCGGCCAGCGTGTAGATGTACGGCATCAGCCGGTAGCGCAGTCGGTCGTAGAACACCTGCGATTCGTACGTCGGCGTGCCTTCGGGCGCGGTCTCCCAGATCTCGCGGAACGGGAACTCGCCGTGGCTGCGGAACAGCGGCGAGAAGGCGCCGAACTGGAACCAGCGCGTGTTGAGCTCGCGCCATTCCTCGAGGTGCGCCGGGTCCTGCTTGGTGTAGCGGTCCTCGACCGCGAAGCCGCCGATGTCGTGCGTCCAGCTCGGCACGCCGGCGAGCGACAGGTTCACGCCGGCCGAGATCTGGTCGCGCAAGTCGTCCCAGCGCGCCACGACGTCGCCCGACCACAGCGCCGCGCCGGCGCGCTGGATGCCGGCGTAGCCCGAGCGAGTGAGGATGAACGGTCGGGTGTCGGGCCGGAACTCGATCAGGTTCGAATGGAACCCATCGACGTGGACCAGCGGGTAGGAGTTGAAGACCACCGCGCCGGGGCCCATCGCGGTTGGCCCCATGCGCCGGGCGCGCTCGAGCACCGAAATGTTCGAATGGAAGTCGGGTTCGTCGGAATCGAGCCACCAGGCGTCGACGCGTTTCACCGCCAGGGTGTCGCGGATCTGCTGCCAGTAGAGCTCCTTCACGGCGGGGTTGTAGGGATCGTAGAACGCGTTCGGATAGCCAGGGCCGACCCAGTCGCGGTACATGCCCTGGATATAGTCCTTGGTTTTCGGCTCGTCGGGCCGCGGCTCGACCATACGGCGGTATACGCCGCCGATCGCGTCGAGCTGCTTGTAGTGCTCGGTCGAAGGATAGAATTTCGGCCAGACCGAGATCATCACCCGCGCGTCAAGGTCGTGGATCTCGTCGATCATCGCCTGCGGCAGGGCGAAGCGCACCGGGTCGAAGCAATGGCAGCCCCAGCTGTCGTCAGGCCAGTACTGCCAGTCGACGACGATGTTATCGAGCGGCAGCTCGCGCCGGCGGTACTCGCGCAGCGCAGTCAGCAGCTCGTCCTGCGTCTTGTAGCGCTGGCGGCTCTGCCAGAAGCCGTAGGCCCAGCGCGGCAGCAGCGAGGCATCGCCGGTCAGCGTGCGGTAGCCGGAGATCACCCCGTCGAGGTTCTCGCCCGCGACGAAGTAGTAATCGAGCCCGTGGCCGTATTCGGAGGCGAGCGACAGCGAATGCCGGTCCGCGTCGGGCCGCGGGTCGTTGTGCAGCAGCGCGATGTAGCCGCCGTTCGGCTCCCACTCGATGCGCACGTCGACTGGCTTGCCAGCGGTCAGCTCAAGGTCGAAGTTGTGGTACCAGGGGTTCCAGTTCTGCCGCCAGCGCTCCATCACCTGCTGGCCGTCGACGAAGACCTTGACGTAGTTCGACGAGTATAGCCGGAAGCGGTGCAGCCCGCTCGCAGTCGGCGTGACCGTGCCCGTCCAGGTGACGCTCAAGCCCGGGATGGTCGAGCCGTCGTTCTCGGTGCGGGTGCCCGCGGGCCAGTCCTTGCGGTGCTCGAGGTATTGCAGGTCGATCACCGGCTCGATGCGGCGGGCGATCTGGCGACCCTCGGCGGTATAGGTTGCGGTCCAGCCCGCCTCACCGTGCTCGCCGGTCACCTTGAGCCCGTCACCCTCGCCGCCGGCGAACGGATAGGCTTCCGGGTCGCCGAAGCGGGTGATCGAGTTGTTGTCCCACAGCACGCCGTAGTTGCGGGTCGAGACCACGAACGGAATGGCGACGTCCATGTTGTGCTGGGCGAGCTCGACGTCCTCGCCGTTGTAGTTCATCTGCCGGTTCTGGTGCTGGCCGAGGCCGTAGAAGCCCTCGTCCGTCGCGCGATTGAACTGCTGCGCCACCGCGAGGAACGGCTGGCCCTCGGCGGTCACCGGAGTGAAGCTGGCCGGGCCGCTTTCGGCAAGGACGACTTCGCCCGCGGCGTTGCGGAACGTGACGTTGCCGTTGGCGAGGCTCACCTCGGCGAACGCGGACTTGGTCGCGAGCGTGACCACGCCCGCACCTTCCTTCACCGTGAAGCCGCTCGCCTGCGGCTGGGCGGTAACCATCAGGCTGCCGGGAACGTCGATCTGCTCGGTCGGGACTGCGGTGACGCGGATCAGGCCATCGCCATAAACCTGCAGGCGCACCGCGCGCTCGGGACCCTGCTCGGGCGTGACTTCGACCCCGGTCTCGGTGGCGCGCCAGGTCCCTTGCGCAAGCGCGGGGGTGCTGGTGCCGGCAAGCAGCGCGGCGAGGGTGAGGCGGATCGTCGAGTTAAGCAAAGCGGATGCTCCGGAAAAGATGGGTCAACGGTAAGTCCCGAGCCGCACTTTCAGCAGCGTCGGGTTGGTGAGGTTGAGGCCGTAGTCGGTCTGGTCGCCGTTCCAGCGGCGGCTCATCACCCAGCGGCCGTTCTCGAACGTGCCTTCCTCGACGCTCAGGAAATGGACGGTGTCGCCTTCCCGCGGAGTGGCCTGCGCAAAGCTGATGCGCACGTCGGAGCCCGCCAGCAGGAACTCGTCGGGCCCGAGCTGGATCAGCGCTGCGCCGCCGACCGGTCGGTCCTTGTCGGGATGCGGCGGGAATTCCATGAAGGTCCAGCTCGGATCGCCGAACGCCCACAGGGCGTACTGCGCCTTGATTTTCCAGCGGCCCAGGGTCTCGGTCTGCTCCGACGCATCCTCGCCCCGCGCGAAGCCGACCGTCGGGTTCTCGAACGCGAGCCGCGCCCAGTCGCCCGCGATCGGCCGCATCAGCGCGAACTTCGAGGCGAACGCGTCGAGGTTGTCCGCGAGGTCCTTCCCGCCGAGCGGATGGTTGGAATAGGTGGTGTCCATCCCGAACGGCGACCAGCCGATCGCGCCCTTGCCGAGCGTGAGCCAGAAATAGCGGGCGAAATCCATGTCGTTGCCGGTCTCGGGCACGAACAACGGGTTGTCCGGCCGCGACATGACGTCGAGCTTGCCGCTGTAGACCCTATGGCCGCGGTCGTAGAGGTCGGGCGCGGCGATCGCGATGTGCGGCGCGGCGACTTTCCAGACGTCGAGCACCGGCCAGTCGGCGCCGCCGCTGGCGCCGCCGCCGTTACCTGCATTGGGATCGGCGGGGTCGCTGGTGACGACGTTGACGTACATCGGCAGGTTGAGCTCGGCCTGGCCCGCCGCGGCGATCTCGTCGATGTAGCGCGCGGTGTACCAGGCGTTGAAGGAACTGTCGGCCTTGGCGCCGAAGACTTCGGTCCAGGTCCCGCGCTTGCCCAGGCCGCGCGCCAGCTCGGCCGGGATTTGTCCCTCGAACAGCCGGTTGGCCTCGGGCGAGAAATCGCGGGGGGAACCGTAGCTGCCGACCTCGTTCTGCGGCTGGACCATGATCACCGTGTGCTGCGGGTCGATCTGCTTGAGGTGCCGCATCATTGCGACGAACGCGCGCTTGTCCGCCTCGAGCGTGGCGCGGCCGTGCGGGCTATGGACGTAGTGCGTCTTGCCGTCCCTGGTCCGCATCCGGGGAAAGCGTCTGCCGTCCGCCTTGACCCATTCGGGCACGTAGGATCCGCTGGTGTTCTTCCAGGTGCCGAACCACAGCAGGACCAGGCGAACGTTGTTCTCGCGCGCCTGCGGGATCAGCGCGTCGAGCCAGGAAAAGTCGAAACGGCCCTCGACAGGCTCCACCTGCTCCCAGGCCACGGGAATCTCGAGCGTATTCGCATGAAGAGCGCGAATCGTCGGCCAGACCTCTGGCAGGACGGCGGGGTAATTGCTGCTGTTGTTCGCCTGACCGCCGAGGATCAGGTAGGGTTTGCCGTCGACGAGCAATGCATGGCGACCCTCTTCGGAAACGATGCGCGGCAAGGGTGCCTGCTGCGCCGCCGCGGGCGCCGCGAGCCCGAAGGCGAGCAGCAACAACAGGAAGACCCGACTCATCATTGCCGACATTAGTGCACCCCCTGATTTTTCGCCCCGTGATCCGCACGATTCTCGGCCGACCGGAGATCTTGAGATAGCGCTACCATTCCGGCCTTTGATGCGCTAGTGCATTTATCATATTTTCCCGGCGCGTCGCTCCAAGATGGTCGCAAAAATCGTGCCTTGGAAGAGGTTTAGAGTGAGGGGTCGGGTGTTCTGGAGTCGAGTTTCTCAGGCCGCGGCGTGCCTGGCCGCGCTGTGCCTTCCCCTCGCCGGCGCTGCCAACGAAACGGGCGCGCAGCCTTATGAGTGGCGCAACGTCACCGTCGGAGCGGGCGGCTTCGCTCCGAACATCGTTTTCAGCCGCGCCGAGCCTGACCTCGCCTACCTGCGCACCGATATGGGCGGCGCCTATCGCTGGGACGCCGGGCAGAAGCGCTGGATACCGCTGCAGGACGGCAATCCGGTCAGCAGCTACATGGGCGTCGAGAGCGTGGCTGCCGATCCCACCAATCCCGACGTGGTCTATATCGCCGCCGGGATGGGTCGCTGGGGCGAAGCGGCGATCTGGCGCTCCGAGGACCGCGGGACCAGCTGGACGGTGACCGAAGTGCCGTTCAAGATGGGCGGCAACGAGCCCGGCCGCGGCCTCGGGGAACGGCTCGCGATCGATCCCAACCGCCCCTCGACGCTGCTGTTCGGATCGCGCCACGACGGGCTGCAGCGCAGCGACGATGCGGGCCGAACCTGGCACAAGGTGAGCAGCTTCCCGCACGCGGGGCTCGGCCTTCCGGCGAACCGGCGCGAGGCCAACGGCGGGATCAGCTTCGTTCTGTTCGACAGCCAATCACCGGCGATCTTCGCCGCGGTCGCCGATCCCGCGGAGCACCATCTCTACCGGTCGACCGATGGCGGCGAGAGCTGGGAGGCGGTGCGGGGCGGGCCCGGACCGGACATGCTGCCGGTCAAGGGCGACATCGACGACGCGGGTAATCTCTACATCGCCTACGCGACCGGCATCGGGCCCAATGACATCGCGGACGGCGCGGTTTGGCGGCTCGACACTCGCACGGGACAGTGGAGCGACATCACGCCCGACGCGGGTTCCGAGGGCGGTTACATGGGCCTCAGCGTCGACCGGCGGCGGCCCGGCCGGCTCGCCGTGTCGAGCGTCAATCGTTGGCACCCAGGCGACACCGTCTGGCTGAGCGAGGATCATGGCCTCACGTGGGACGATCTCAGCCCGCGCAGCCGGCGCGACACCTCGCTCTCGCCTTTCCTGAACTGGGGCGAAGAGGAAACCGAGTTCGGCCACTGGACCGCGGGCCTCGCCATCGATCCCTTCGACGGGGGCACGATCGTCTACACCACCGGCGACACCGTCTACCGGACCGACGAGGGTGACAAGCCGGCGGGCACGATCGGGTGGAGCCCGTGGGTGCGCGGAATCGAGCAGACGGCGGTGATCACCTTGATCAGTCCGACCGGCGGCGCGCCAGTCATCTCCGGATTCGGCGACCTTGCCGGTTTCGTGCACGACCGTTTGGATATCTCGCCGCCGAGGATGCATCTCGAGCCGCGACTCCCCAATACCAACAATCTCGATTACGCCGGGCTCGCGCCGCAAATCGTGGTGCGCAGCGGCGCGGCCCGCACGCAGCCTGCAGATGGCGCCACGCTCGGCTGGTCGGAAGACGGCGGCCGCACCTGGCATCCGCTGCGTGTGCCAGCGATCGCAGTCGGAAGCGAGCCGGCGCGCCGCCATGACCTTGACGGCAAGGCGCCGATCAACGTTTCGGCCGACGGACAAGTATTCATCGTCGGCACTCCAACGGCGATGGTGACGCGCGATCGCGGGCAGACCTGGGAAACACCAGTCGGCTTGCCGGTGGGCGCACGGGCGATCGCCGACAAGACCGACCCGCAGTTGTTCTACGCGATCGATTTCGCAGAGAGCCGCCTCTTCGTCAGCCGCGACGGCGCGCGGACCTTCTCACCGGCCGCGGCGAAGGGTTTGCCTGCGACCTTCGTCCGCGTCGGCAGAACCGACCGCGAAGCCCAGGCGCCGCTCGTCGCGACGCCGGGATCGACGGGCGACATCTGGTTTCTCTCCGGCCATCGCGTTTATCGAAGCAAGGACTCGGGTGCCACTTTCCAGCTGGCGAGTTCCGACGACATCGGCATCGAATTGCTCGGGCTCGGCAAGGCGGCCCCAGGTCGTGACGATCCGGCGATCTACGCCGTCGGCACGAAGGCGAATCTGCCCGGCGTCTGGCGCTCCGACGACGGCGGTGCGAGCTGGTTGCGGATCAACGACGACGCGCATCAGTGGGGGCTGCGCTTCCGCGCGATTTCGGGCGACCCGCGGCGGTATGGCCGGGTCTATATCGCGACTGACGGTCGCGGCTTGCTTTACGGCGATCCGGCGCCAACGATAAGCGACAAATAGAGGGAGAGCGGAGATGACGGAGAAAGCGAGAGAGGTAAGAGGGCACGTCGTGGCGATCGGGCTGATCGTCAGCCTGTTTTTCCTGTGGGGCGTGGCGAACAACCTGAACGACATCCTGATCAAGCAATTCAAGAAAGCCTTTGTCCTCACGGACCTCGAAACCGGCTTCGTTCAATCCGCCTTCTACATGGGCTATTTCCTCCTGGCGCTTCCGGCGGGGCTGATGATGCGCCGCTTCGGGTACAAGGCGGCGGTGGTCGTAGGGCTCGCGCTGTATGGAGTTGGCGCCCTGCTCTTCTATCCCGCGGCGCAGATGGCGACTTACGGGATGTTTCTTGCGGCCTTGTTCGTCATCGCCAGCGGGCTTGCCTTTCTGGAGACCGCGGCCAACCCGCTGATAACCGTGCTCGGCGACCCCAAGACCTCCGAGCGCCGGCTCAACTTCGCGCAGTCGTTCAATCCGCTCGGAGCGATCGCCGGCCTGCTGATCGGCAAGTATTTCATCCTCTCCGGGATCGAGCATTCCGAGGAAACCCTTGCCGGAATGTCGCAAGCCGAGCAGACCGCGTTTTATACCACCGAGACCCAGGCCGTGGCCGGCCCGTACATCGCCATCGGATTGTTCGTGCTCGCCTGGGCCGCGCTGGTCGCCTTCACGCGCTTTCCGCCGGCCGCGACGCGCCGAGCCGCGGACGAGCCCAATCAGCTCGGTTGGGCACAGGCCATCGGCGGGGTTCTGCGCAATCGCCATCTGATGTTCGCCGTCGTCGCGCAATTCTTCTACGTCGGCGCCCAGGTCGGTGTGTGGAGCTATACCATCCGCTATGCCCAGGCCACGACCGGCATGGGGGAACGAGCGGCCGCCGATTGGGTGATCGCGGCGCTGGTGACCTTCATGATCGGCCGATTCATCGGCACGGCGCTGATGAGCCGGTTCAATCCGGCGCGGCTCATGGCGGCCTACGCGGCGATCAATATCGCGCTGGCGCTGGTCGCGGTCCTCGCGCCGGGCCTCGCCGGCCTGGTCGCGCTGACGGCGCTGAGCTTCTTCATGTCGATCATGTTCCCGACGATCTTCGCGCTCGGGGTGAAGGACCTCGGGCCTTATACCCAAACAGGCTCCTCGCTGATCGTGATGGCGATCGTCGGTGGCGCGGTGCTCACTCCCGCGATGGGCGCCGTGTCGACCTTCGGCTCGATTCAGTTGGCGATGATGGTGCCGGCGATCTGCTTTGCGGTGATCGGGCTCTTTGCGATGTCGAGCGTTCGCCGCGCCGCGAGCTCGGCTTCGCTCGCGCAGCCGGCCGTGGCCGCATGATCGATGCGCACCAGCACGTCTGGCAGCTCGGCCGGAACGGCTGCGTCTGGCCGACCGAAGCGGAAGCGTCGATCTTCCGCGACTACGGCCTGGCCGACTTCCGCGCCGAGGCCGCGCCGTGCGGCGTGGCGCGGACGGTGCTGGTGCAAAGCCAGGAGAACGCGGTCGATACGGACTGGCTGCTCGATCTGGCGGAAGGCGACGAGCTGGTGGCGGGCGTGGTCGGCTGGGCGGATTTCGGCGCACCCGACGCCCCCGCCCGAATTGCCGCGCTCGCCGCCCGGCCCAAGCTCAAGGCGCTGCGCCCGATGGTGCAGGACAAGGCCGCCGACTGGTACGACGACCCCGCGCTCGAGCCCGCCTTCACGGCGATGGTCGAGCTGGGGCTGCGCCTCGACGCGCTGGTCCGGGTGCCGCACCTCGCCGCGCTCGACCGGCTTGCAGCACGCTTCCCGCAGCTTGCGATCGTGATCGACCACGCCGCCAAGCCGCGCATCGATGCCGAGGACGGGTTCGCCGAATGGCACGCGGCGATCGCTCCGCTCGCCGCGCGGCAGCGGGTGTTCTGCAAGCTCTCCGGCCTGCTCACCGAGTGCGGCAGCGCGCCGCCCGAAGCGATCGAGCCTTACGCCGAGGCGATCCTCGAGCTGTTCGGCCCCGAACGCACGATGTGGGGCAGCGACTGGCCGGTGCTCGAGCTGGCCTCGAGCTACGCCGAGTGGCACGAGCTCGCCCGGGCCTGCGTCCCTGCCGCCGCTCGCACCGGAGTGTTCGAACGAACGGCGGTGCGCTTCTACGGACTGGAGGACGCGGCATGATCATGCTTCCGCGTCTCGGAATGGGTACCGCCGGGATCGGCAACCTCTACGCTCCGGTTTCGGCCGAGGATGCACGAACGACCGTCGCGGCTGCCTGGGCGGCGGGTGTCCGCTATTTCGACACCGCGCCGCACTACGGCTTCGGCCTGGCCGAGCGCCGGCTGGGCGAGACGCTTGCGGAACTCGATCCGCAAGGCGAGGCGATCGTCTCCACCAAAGTCGGGCGCCTGCTCGAGCCGGTCACGGGCGGCGCGCGCGAGCGCCACGGATTCGTCGACGCCGATCCGTTCGAGCCGGTCTTCGACTATACCCGCGACGCGCTGCTGCGTTCGCACCAAGAGAGCCTTGCCCGTCTTAACCGCGCGCGTGTCGACGTCCTGCTGGCGCACGACCTGGGCGAGCTCACCCACGCTTCCGACAGCGAACGGCACATGCGCGCCTTCCTCGACTCCGGCTACGGCGCGATGCGCGAGCTGAAGGATCAGGGCGCGATCGACGCGATCGGGATCGGGGTCAACGAGGTCGAGGTCTGCCTGTACCTGCTCGACCGGGTCGAGCTCGACGTCATCCTCCTCGCCGGCCGCTATACCCTCCTCGACCGGAGCGCGGCCGACCGGCTGCTGCCGCTGTGCAGCGAGCGCGGCGTGCAGGTGATCGTCGGCGGCCCGTACAACAGCGGCATCCTAGCCCAGCCGACCGCGAGCCAGCGCCAGCCGCGCTACGATTACGAGGCGCCGCCGGCGCCGATCCTCGCTCGGGCTGCCGCGCTTGAGCAGCTTTGCGAGGCGCATGGCGTCCCGCTTGGCGCGGCAGCACTGCAGTTTCCGCTTCGCCACCCGGCGGTCGCCAGCGTGATCCCCGGCCTCGTCGGCGAGGCGCAGGTCCGCCAGACCATCGAGCGGATGGGCACCGCCATTCCCGAAACCCTATGGCTAGAACTGGACGAGATGACTTCCACACAATCGCGAGTGCCGACCGAGTGAGCCCGCCCAAGCTGATCTTGCTGCATCCCGACGACAACGTCCTGATCTGCATCGCGCCCATCGCAGCCGGCGAACGCGTGGCGGTGGGAGACCTGGAGCTGCGAGCGCTCGAGGACGTCGACGTCGGCCACAAGCTGGCGCGCCGTCCGATCGCGCCCGGCGAAGGGATTCTCAAGTATGGCGCGCCGATCGGTTCGGCGACGCAGGCAATTGCCGCAGGCGAATGGGTTCACGTGCACAATATGAAAAGCGACTACATACCGACTCACGACAGGCAAACGGTCGCGGGAGACGCCGCATGATCGAAGGCTACCTCCGCTCGGACGGCCGCAAGGGCATCCGCAACGTCGTCGCGGTCGCTTACCTCGTCGAATGCGCGCATCACGTGGCGCGGCGGATCGTCGACAAGATCGACGACCCCGACGTCCACCTGATCGGTTTTCCCGGCTGCTATCCGAACGCCTACGCCGCCAAGGTAATGCGGG
>CBHCZH010000062.1:0-18278 GCA_965977975.1 uncultured bacterium | reverse complement strand
GCTCGCGATCATCCACGCGCCGACTTGCTGGCGCCGCTCGAGCGGCAGCCCACCCCAGGTCGCGTCGTTGGGATCGTCGCCCCGCGCGATCGTGCTGGTGCGCCAGACTTCGCGGCCGGTGCGCGCGTCGTGCGCGGTGATCACGCAGGCGTCGGGGCCTCCCTCCGGCTCACACGAACGGCCGGTGATCGCGAGCCCCTCGGCAACGATCGGGCCCGACGACTGCTTGGCACCCTTCCGGTAGTCCATGATCCTGGTTTCCCAGGCGAGCTCGCCCGTCTCGGCGTTGAGCGCGTAGATATAATCGTCCGAGCCGCGCGCGATGACGAGGTTGCCGTAGAGTGCGAGGTTGCGGTTGGTGTCGGGGATCGTCAGATGATCGCGCAAGTCCCCGGGCAGCTCGCGCCGGTGCTGCCACAGCACTTCGCCCGATTTCGCGTCGATCGCCTGGACGTTGTCGCTCGGGCCCGGGAAGTACATCACGCCGTTGTGGACCAGCGGCGTGCCTTCCTGATGCCCGTCGGGCAGCGGCCGCGACCAGACCAGCCGCAATTGCCCGACATTGGAACGGTCGATCTCGTCGAGCGGGGAATATCCCCACGAATCGAGCGTGCGGCGCCAGCTCAGCCAGTCCTTAGGATCGGGCCGCTGGATCATTGCGTCGGTGACCGGCTCGAATGCCGTCGACTGCCCCGCCACCTGTCCGAACGCCAGCGACGCCAGTGCGGCACCCAGGGCGACCTTCACGAGCCGTCCCCTCATCGCCCTGTCCCTCCCGCTTGTTGAGAGAGGTCTAGCACGGATTGGTCGCGACTCTAGTCGATCCCGAGCGCGGCTTTCACCGTGGCCCACGAGACCAGCTTGAAGTTCTGTGCCGCCGGTTGGTTGTGGCCATCCTGGGCGACGAACAGGCCATCGTGGAACAGGTCGCCGAAGCTGCCGCCGGCAAGCTCGATGCCGTCGGTTTCCTCCGCCGAACCGACGACCCCGGCGGCGATGCGGAAGCGGCCGAGCGGCGTCATCTCGGGCAGCGCGAAGACCGCATAGGCGTTGTCGCCTTGGCTTGAGGCGACTAGCAGCGCTCGCTCGCCGTCGCGCAACAGGGCGAGGCCTTCGACGTCGGCCACCAGATGCCGGTTGTCGATTGGGGCAACCAGCGTGCCTTCGCTCGCGTCAGGGGCGAAACGCCAGATGCCGACGTCTTCCTCACCGACGTAGAGCGTTCCGTCGGCGGGATCGATCACGCAGCCTTCGGTCTGCGTCGCCAGCTTCATCGTCCTCAGCGGTTCGGCTGTCGGCGCGCCGGAGAGGTTCAGTCGGTATTCGAGGATCGTGCCGTCCTTGAGCACCGAGTACGCGAGCAGCCCGTTGCCATCCCGCTTCAGGCACACGCCGTAACCCTCGCCCACCCCGCCCGGCACCGTGCCGAGCGGCTCGAGCCGCGCGGTGGCGGTGTCGAGCCGCCACAACCGCAGCTTCGCGTTCGCCAGATCGTTGCGGTCGCTCGCCACCACGATCACCCGCCCGTCGGACAGGGTCGCCAGGTCGACGTTGTTGAGCGCGCCCGAAGTGTCGGTGTAGCGCGTCACGCCGGCGAGGTCGTAGACCAGCAGGCCCGACTTCTTGTCGGTCGCGACGATCAGGCTCGCCTCAGGATCGGCCGGATTGCGCCAGATCGCCGGATCGTCGGCCGCGTCCTCGTTGGCGGTGCCGACCGGCTCGGTCTCGACCGCGGCAGTCACCTCGGCGGCTGGCAGGCCCATCGGCGGCGTGGTGGTACAGGCGGCGAGCACGAAGCTCGCCGCCGCCCCCCCAACTGCAAGGAACCGCATCAGAACGCGAACCGGCCGACGAGCTGGAACACCGGCCCGGCGCGCTCGCTTTCGAGCTCGTATTCGTCGAAGTCGCGGTCCATCTGGTCCTCGAGGTTGTCGAACTTGTTGAACGCCTCGCGCTTCTTGCCGTCCAGCAAGTTCGAGCCGACCGCGCGTATCGTGAACACGTCGCCGAAGCGTTTCTCGACGAAGATCTCGAGATCGGCACCGTAAGTTGTGGTCACTTCCTCGCCGATGGTCCGTCCGAACGCCGAGCCTTGCTTGCGATAGGTCGCGCCGAACGCCGCGCCGAGGGCGCGCAGGTTGTGGATGAAGCCGAAGTTGTAGACGTATTCCGACTGATTGTTGAAGCGCCGCTCGCCGAGCATGTCCTCGATCTCGCTGTCGAGCCACGAGAAATTGCCGAACACGCCGGTGTCGGGTAGGCCGAGAAAGGCGAGATCGGTGGAAAGGTCGAACTCGATGCCGTAGACCTCGCCGTCGCCGACGTTTTGCGGCTGGACGACGACACCGTCGCCGTTGTCGCTGACGATCGGATCGCCGCCCGCGTCGAGCACGGTCGCCAGCTCGATCAGATCTTCGACCTTGCGATAGAAGACGTTGACCCCGACCACGCCGGTGCGGCCGAGACGGTGCTCGTAGCCGAGATCGCCGCCCCACGCCCTTTCAGGGCGCAGCAGCGCGTTGCCCAGCATGTCGTCGTCGCCAAATTCCTCGACGAGCGTGCCGACGAACAGATAGTCGAACTGCGGCCGGCGCAGCGTGCGCGCGGCAGACGCCGTGATGCGGCCGCCGCCGGTGTCGTACTTGACCGAGGCCGAGGGCAGGAACGCATCGTAGTCGTTTTCCGCCAGCACCGGCGGGGCGCCGGAGAAGTCGCCGACCGAAAGATCGGTGTTCTCCCAGCGCACGCCGGCCTCCCAGCTGAGCGCCCCGTGATCGCCCTCGAGCAGAGCGTAGGCATCGCGGCGTTGCTCCTCGACCTCGCTGAGCACGAGGCTGTCGAAGTCGTAATCGGCCGCGACCGGGAGAGTCGCCGGCGTGTCGCTTGCCGTATCCCAGTCCCGGCTGTCGAGCTCGTCGTCCTGCTCCAACGTCCGGATGTTGGTGATCCGGTTCTTGTCCTGCCAGAACCCGCCGACCACGAAGTTCATGTCCATCCCGATCGGGAATTCGTGATCGAGCGCGACTGACAGCTCCTCGTCGTCGTTGCGCGACACGGTGAGCTCGCTTTCCCACTCGGGATCGTCGCCGGGATCGGTGTCGAAGGCGACCTCGGTCTCGACCTCGTCGCGGTTGTCGTTGAAGCGCGCGAAGCCGGCCTTGAGCGAAGTCTTGCCGAACGTCCATTCGTGGGAGAGCTTGCCGGCGATCGACCAGTTGTCCTGCTTGATTTCGGCGACGTTGTCGTTGTCGGTGAGCAAGCCCGGGGTATCGTCGTCCTCATCGGCGACCGGCCCGCCGACGCCCGTGGGCACATTGTACTCGAAGCTGCGCTCTGTCTCGGTGCGGTCGGTGCGGACGAAGTGGCCGCTGACCTCGAAATCGGTCATCGCGCCATCGATGCCCCAGCTGCCGTTGAGCGCGTAGTCCCAGCCGTCGCGAATGTCGCTCTGGTCCTCGCGGTTGTCGAATTCCTGGGTGAGGAAGTCGGGCTCGTTCTCGGGCGAATCGCCGTAGCGGAAGCTCACCTTCTCCTTCGGGTTGTAACGACCCTGGACGTTGGCGCCGAACAGCATGCGGCCGGGCCCGAGCGGGCCGCCGTAGTAGAGGCCAGCGGTCGGCTTGATCTCGCCGTCGTCGAACAGCAGGCCGCCGCCTTTCACGTAGCCGCCATCGAGCGTGAACGCGTCGCGCAGCTTGATGTTGATCGTACCAGCGACAGCATCGCCGGTACGGCGCGCCGACGATGAGCGGACGATCTCGACCTGCTCGATCAACTCGGCCGGGATGCGATCGAGGAAGAACGAGCGGTCAGGATTCGGACCCGGCACTTTCTCGCCGTTGATGAGGATCTGGGTGTACCCGGGATCGAGGCCGCGCAGGCGCGGACCGTCGCTTTCGATAACGTCCGACAGGAAAGTCACCGAAGGCACGCGCTTGAGCGCATCGCCGGCGGTCAGCGGCTCGAAGCGCTGGAAGTATTCCTCGTCGTAGATCAACACGGGCTCGGCTGCGTCGCTCCGGTTGCGGTAGCCGATATTTGCCTGAACCACGATCGTGTTGCTGCTCTGCGGCTCCTGGTTCCCGTTCTGGTCCTCGCCGGCGCTGTCGGTGACTTGCGCCTGAGCCGCGCAAGGTAGCGCAAGCGCCAGAACCGCGACCGCCGCGCTGGTGAAGAGATGCCCCCGATGTTTCATGTTTTGCCCTCCGTCGAATGTCGGAGGGCGCGGTAGGGAGCGTGCGTGAAGGTTTGGGGTCAGTCCGGTTACAGGTCGATGACGGGCCGGCATGTGCCATTGCGGCAACAGCGGCCATGCCGCTACCCGCCCGAACGGACGGCGCGAAACTGACGCGATTCAAGGGAAGAGGTGTCACCATTCGCGACCGTCTCGCCCTTCAACCGAGGCATGCCGGTCGAGATGGCCGCACAGGCGCAAAAGCGCGGAAACGTCGGGCTTTTGCGACGCCCCGCGGTAGCGACCGCGAAAGAACCTCAGCCGGATCAGACCGCGGTAGGCGAGGAACGGCAGGTCATCGACTGTTACCTTCCGCACCGGCGCCCCGAGCGCCGCGTCCCAGGCCGCGGCGAAACTCTCGGCGCCGGGTCTGGCGCGGAGTCGGTAGGCGCTCTTGCGGCTCATCCCGACCGCCTCGCACGCGCCGAGCACCGATCCGGTTTCGGCGAGGTAGCCGAGGAAGTCGGTCTGACGTTTGACGGTCCAACCGTCGCGGCGGGCGCGCGTGGGCACGGGGTAGAACGGAGGCACGCGCGGCTGGCGGCGGCGCGGCAAGCGAGCGGGAGGCGAGTCGAGCTTCATCCAACAGGATGAACCCGATTTGGGGGTCTGTAGGAAAGTTCTTTTTTTCGGGCGAGGCGAACGCGCGGCGGCTCGCTTCCGCCGTCTAGGCTTCCGGTTTCAAACGCCCAGTTGTCGACACACCGGCGGCCAGGAAACGGGTTGCAGCCAGCGTCGCGGATTAAGACGGCAGCTACGGACGTTTTCCAACGGAAGCCACTACTGTCCGGGAGAATACCTTGCGCCGCGCTCTAGCCTGCATCCTGCCCCTCCTCGTGCTCTGTTCGCCCTTGCAGGCCCAGACGACCGACGAACCGCCTCAGTCAGCGCGCCAGGGTGGCGCCACCGGCATCGAAGTGTTTTCGGGTGTCGAGTTTCAGCAGTTCGAACTGGAGGATGGAAGCGAGATCGAAAAGTTCTCGGTCCCGGTGACCGCACGGCTGACGGCAGGCCGGTTGCGTGTCACCGCGCAAGTGCCCTACGTCCGTGTCAGGGGTCCGGATAACGTCGTCGTCCCGAGCGGACCGCTCGGCTTGCCGATCTTCGTCGATCCGACCCGCCCGGCACAGATCCGCAGCCGCGAAGGCATTGGCGATGCGAGAGTGGGCCTTGCCTACGATCTCGGCGTTCCAGGCGTTGCCGTGTCGCTGAGCACGGGCGCCAAGCTCCCGACTGCCTCGGCCGACAAGGGCCTCGGCACGGGCAAGGCCGATTACTGGGTCGGCGCCGACGTCTCGACGCGTGTCGGAGCCGTCACTCCGTTCGCCGGAATCAGCTATACCAAAGCCGGCGATCCCGAGGGCTTCGAGCTGCGCGATACGGTCTCGGGCCAGGCCGGAGCGGCATTACGCCTCGGCGCCTTGGCGTCGGCGCATCTCGGCTACAGCTACTCGGAGCGCAGCAGCGACCTGACGCGAAGCGAGCAGCGCGTCTTCGGCGGCTTCAATACCGGCGTAGGCGAGCGGATGTCACTCGGCGTCTACGGCTCGGCCGGGGTGACGGGACCCGCCGACATCGGTGCCGGAGTAAGCCTTGGCGTCGGCTTCAGGTAGGGGGCGAGGCCGGCCGCACATGGGCGGCGGCGCCAGACATGGCACTTCACCTACCACCAGGCATGGATCGTCTCGGTTCGACCCATAGCAGCCATCAAGGCTGCGCGAGGCGCACCGCGCGAACGCGGTAACGGCCTGCCGGAAGAAGAAGCGGCAAGACCTCGCCCGGCTCAACATAGAGCCGATCGACTGGCACCGCCTCGAATGGTTCACCCCAGGCAAAAGCCTCGATCACGAGCGGCTCGTCGGTCGGCTGCAGCAATGGTGGAATGGCAATGGGAACATCGCCCGCTTCGCGGCGCCACCTTGGACGGTCTTCGGCGAATGCATCTACCGGATGGGATAAAATCATATCGAACTGCCCCAGCCGGACGCTCGCCGGCGGCTTGGCGAGAAACATGGGACCATCCGCGTGGCGGCAAACCGTTTGCGCTATGGTCAGCGGATCGATTCCCGTCAGCGCCTTAAGCCGGGCGGCCATCCACTCGTTTGCTCGATCACCTGAACCGCCAATAGGGACCTCCGAAGCATGCGAATACCCGACGTGGACGATCAGGCGCTCGCCGGGCCCCATCCTGCGCAGGATGTCCGCCAGATGCCGCGCTTGCGCCGCCTCCCGCCGCGCGATGATTTCGGAAAGATCGTCCGAGGCGGGAGCGGCGGGATCGTAGATCTCCTCATAGGGGGCGAGACGATAGCCCTGCGCCTTGGCCTCGCGGACCAGGCGGCCAAACGCCGGCTCGCCGGAGTAATGTCCTTCGATCATGCGCGGCCAGGGTACCGACGGCAAGGCCTCGACCGGCGATGGCATTCCATAACCTTGACTGAAGGCTTCGGCCGCCAGCACGCTGAATCCGAGCGGCCGCAGCTTGTTTAGCAGCCGGCGCGTGGTCTCGCGGTGTCGGGTGACCATGTGGCTTTCGTTGATGATGACCACGCGGTGATCGGCTGCTCGCGCAACGATGGCATCGATCACAGCGTCCCATCCCAAAGGACTGCCCGTGGCCACCTCGCACTCGCGTGGGCGGTACTCGTCGCTGGCGCTGGCTGCAGCGCGGTCCTCGCGCCCCAGCATGGTCCACCGTTGTGCGAGCCCGCCGCCGTCCATGTTTTCGCCCGCCATCTGCGGCAGTTTGTAGAAGTCGGGGAGGGGTATCAGCGGTGCGTCAATCGCCGGCCCGGCGACTTCCAGCTGCACTTGATCGCTGGGTATTTTGACTCCAGCGCAGCCAGACAACGCGATCAGCGCGAAGGCGCTCGTGGTCAATCCGGAAATATCAGACTTCCTGATTGCCACCCCCCACCCCTTGATCATCGTGCAGGCCCCGCACGTGCGAGCTTGTCGTTGAATATGTGATGTCATAACATCGCCCAAAAGGTCAAGAATTGGGGGTGTAAGATGCGCGTGATTGGACTAGCCGCGGCATTGCTATGGATGGCGACGTCCCAAGCATCGGCCCAAGTGCCCGAGGGGCCACCACCGGGCGCGCTTTTCTTCGGCTGCGGGTCCGAGGAGGAGGTCCAGGCCCAGGCTTTGGCCCACCTCTCCGCAGTGGTACCCGATACGGTCGAGCGGGAAACGCACCTGGAGGCGGCGCGCGCGGCGATCGGCAAGGTCGCCGAGCTTCGCGCCGACCTCTTCGCCGGCAATGACGTGCCGGCGCCATATCAGGAAGCCGCCCGGTTTGCCGTGCTATCGGCCGCCGCGCCGTCAGCGGAGCTGGCTGAACTCTATCGGCGGACCGCTGAGGACCAGTTCGCGCGGCTGCATCTTTCGGCGGCCAGGGAACGAGTCAATTGGGCTGCAGGCCTGTCCGATCCCGCCCGTGCCTACGCCTACTTCGTCATCGCTTCCAGGTTCTGTACCCTCGACGAAGAAAACACCCGGTGGCTGAAGGCACAAGTCAGCCAGACCGGCTGGTTTACGGTCAGGAAGTATGGCCCCGACGCGGACTCTGCCGCATGGCTGCTCGTCCAGCACGCCGATTTGGATGTGCCGTTCCAGACCGAGATGCTCAGCATTCTCGAGCCCTTGGTTCCCCTCAAGGAAACCCGCCAGAGCAACTACGCTTACCTTTATGACCGCGTGGCGGTGAACAGCGGGCGGCCGCAGCGCTACGGTACGCAAGGCCGCTGTACGCCCGCGGGCGTATGGGAACCGAGGGAAGTCGAGCAGCCAGAGAAGCTCGATGAACGCCGCGCGGCAGTGGGGCTGGGGCCGGAGGCGGGTTATAGAGCCGTCTTCAACTGCACGGGGGCGCCGCGCGGCTGAATGTCGCAGCGGTTGCAGGGCATCTGCAGGAATGTCCGATAACCACCCTTAGCCGACCAGCCGCGCACGACCCAAGACGGACACAGGTACCGCCAGCGGTTCGAGACGTGCGTTCTTCTTTAGTGCTAGGTTGACTATATATCGCGCCAGGTGAATCGAGAGACAGCGGAAGCTGCTGAGCTGGGTGGGCATGTCAAAGCCGAGCACGATTGATGAGTATATCGAGGCCGCGGTGCCATCGGCTCAGCCGCTTCTTCGGCAGCTTCGCGACACCTTGAAAGAGGCAGTGCCGGATGCCGAGGAGAGCATCAAGTGGAGCCAGCCCGCGTTTTCACTCAAGCACATCCTCTTCATGTTCACGGCATACAAGAACTTCGTGTCGTTCGCTCCCACGCCTGCAGTCGTGAGCCTGTTCAAAGACCGTCTCGGGGAAATCGAAACCACGCGTTGCACCGTCAAATTTCGATACTCCGAACCTCTCCCAAGGGAGTTGGTCAAAGAGATGGCCGTTCAGCGCCTGTGCGACGTCCTCGAAAGAGATGCTCGGTGGATGTAGAGATTGGACAGGAACTTGCCTGCCTTCCGCTCGCCGCTGGATGGATGTCAACTGTCTAACCGCTTTCCACCCGTAGCGGCCGTCGTACCGCAGATCGGTTCACCGCCGGCGGGCCCTGCCCTCAATCCGCCCCGGCCGCCTCGCTCTGCAGCTGGACATAGTTCTGCAGGCCCATGCGGGCGATCATCTCGAACTGGGTTTCGAGGAAGTCGACGTGCTCCTCCTCGCTTTCGAGGATGCGCTCGAAGATCTCGCGGCTGACGTAATCGCGCGCCTGCTCGCAATGGAGGATCGCGTCCTTGAGCAGGGGGATCGCTTCCAGTTCGAGCGCGAGGTCGGCCTTGAGGATTTCCTCGACGTTCTCGCCGACCTTCAGTTTGTGCAGCGCCTGGAAGTTGGGCAGCCCATCGAGGAACAGGATCCGGTCCGCCAGTGTGTCGGCGTGCTTCATCTCGTCGATCGATTCGTGCCGCTCGTACTCGGCGAGCTTCTCGATCCCCCAATTCTTCAGCACGCGGTAGTGCAGCCAGTACTGATTGATCGCGGTCAGCTCGTTGGTGAGCGCCTTGTTGAGGAAGTCGATGACCTGCGGATCGCCTTGCATGGGTAGCCTCCTGACGGCTGCGCCTATGCGCCCGCAGGGGTCCGGCTGGCAAGGCCGAAATGCCGAAAAACGGCAGAAATCCTAGGGTTTGCGAATGATAATCAGGTGCGCGGCGATGCTGGGAATCGGTCGCTTTATCAGGCCGCGACGAGGCGCGGGCGGCGGTCGATGGCGCGCTCCTCGACGATGATCTCGTTCGCCTCGTCGAGGCACATGCAGCACTGCGGCTCGCACCCGAGCGAGGCATAAACCGCTTCGGCATCGCCATTCGTACGCCGCGCGGCGTGGCGCAGCTCGTGTTCGCGGATGGCATTGCAGACGCAGACGTACATGCTCGCGATTCTCCCGGTTCGCGGGAGATCTATTAATGCGAATAGGTCTCAATAGCAAGCGGAATCAGCGTCGCAGCGGGAACAGCTTGCCGTAAGTCAGGCAACGCCACAGCCATTCGAGCGGCCCGTAGCGGAAGCGCTCGAGCCACGGCTTCGACCAGGCCAGCATCAGCACCCAGGCCAGGACCACGACGACCAGCAGCCCGGCGCGGTCGAGCTGACCGTACAGACCGCCGGCCCAGCCCTGGAACACCAGCGTCATGACCAGTGAGGTGCCGATATAATTGCTGAACGCCATGCGGCCCGCGGCGACGAAACGGCCGCCGAGCCAGCCCTTGGCGGCGACCGGCGCCCACAACGCCAGCAGCGTGGCGATACCGAGCACCATAGGCAGACGCGGTGCGGCCGAGGCGCCGTTGAACAGGAACTGGGTCAGGAACGGCGGGAAGTCGCGCGCCGCCGCCCACCAACCGAGCGCCAGCGCCAGCAGCGCTCCGCCGACGAAGCCAATCCAGCCCCAACGCCGCATCTTGCGGCGGTCGAGCGCGGCCTCGAACAACCCGAACCGAAGCAGCGCCATCCCGATCAACATCAGCGGCATGGTCTCGAAGATTCCGATCACCGCGTAGAGCGCGAGCTGGCTGCTCTGCTCGGCGATCCGGTAGCCGACCACGTCGCCGTAGCTGCCGTCGCGGACCACCGCAGCTTCCTCCCGCGACGATTCGATCTGGTGCTGCCACTGCTGCTCGACCTGTTGCCAGGCATCGCCGGTCTGCGACCGGATTTCGGGCATGCCTTCGAGCGCCGCCTGCACCCCCATCGACCCGGCGAACAGCAGCGAGCCGAGCACGAACCAGATCAGCCCGACCCTGAACTGGGTGCGCGCGCTCCAACGCAGCATCGTCAGCACGACCAGGCCGGAGATCGAATAGAGAAACAGGATGTCGCCGACGAACAGCAGGTAGAAGTGGGCGACGCCGAACAGCATCAGCCAGAACAGCCGGCGCGCCTGCACGCGGCGCGTCCCGCCGCGCGCCCAGACCCGCTCCATGAACAGGTACATGCCGGCGCCGAACAGCAGCGTGAACAGCCCGCGGAACTTGCCGTCGACGAACACGAACTGGAACAGCCAGATCCAGCGGTCGCTCTCGCTGCCGCCGCTGGGCAGCGCCTCGGGCCAGAAATAGGCCAGCAACGGATGGCCGAACGCGGTGATATTGGCAAACAGGATGCCGAGCACGGCGATGCCGCGGATGAAGTCGAGCGAGACAATGCGCTCGCTGCCGCCGACCGGCTGGTCGGGTGTGGCTCCGGCCAAGGCCAGGTCCGCTCGTTCCGCTGGTGCCGCGCTTGCCGTCATGATCCCTCCCCTCGGGACGGATCTTACGCCGGATCAACGATCGGTCACAAGGCAGTCCTGGCCCGATTGCTTGAGCGACCGACAGGCGGCGTCGGCCGCCGAACGGGACGCGAAGCCGCCCGCCTGCAGCTTGGTGATCCGCCCGGCCGGGACCATGAGCCGCTGCCGGCCGGCCAGCTCGGACCGGCCACGGAGCCGGCTCCACAGCTGTTCGGCGTTGCTTGCCACCGAAAAGGCGCCAAGCTGCACACGCCACGGACCGGTTGCAGGTTGCTGAACATTAGCGGCCGTCGCGGGAACCGCGCGAGGCGGGTTCGTTGCCGCTGGCGGAGCGGTGGCCGCCACCTGGGCCCGCGCGGGCCGGGCGAAGCTCGCACCGGCATCAGCCGGGCTCTCGGCCCCGGTGGCGCGACTTGCTTCGGCAACTGCAGCGCGCGCCGCGGCGATTGACGGCGAAACGGCGACCGTCGGAATCGGGCGCGGCACCCGGCTCGAGGCCGGTGCGGGCGCGGCCTGCGTCGGGCCGCGCGTGCCGAGTTCGGCGCTGGCGAGCTCACGCGCACGCGCAGCCTCTGCCTCGTTGCGCAAGCTCACCGCGAGCGCAGCGGCCTGCTGGCGCTGCTCGAGCGGAATGTGCCGATCCATCTCGGCGATCGCGGGGACCGCCTGCTGCAAGCCCGCCCCGCTCGCGAGCGTCAGCAGCGCGTAGGCGCGGGTCCAGTCCTTCTCGACCAGGTCGCCGTTGAAATGGGCGATGCCGAGCAAGTACTGCGAGCGCGGGTCGCCGCGCCGGGCGGCATCCTGGAGATACGGTAGCGCCGCTTCGCGACGGCCGTCCTGGAACAGCATCAACCCGTAGGTATCGGCGGCCTGGAGATGCCCGGCAGCGGCTGCCCTGGCATAGAGCGCCTCGGCGCGGGCGAGATTGACGACGACTCCGCGACCGAGCCGGTAAGCCTGGCCGAGATTGAACATCGCATCCGGATCGCCGGCGGCGGCCGGCCCTTCCCACTCGCGAACGGCAGCGGCGTAGTCGCCGCGGCTCCACGCGTCGACGCCGGCCTTGACGTCGGCGAGCGCCGGCGCGGCGGCGAACGCCGCCAGCAGCGCGGCCGCCCCCAGCACGGGCCTGTTCACACGAGGGCCTGCAATCATATCCGGCAACGGCCTGGACGGAGCGGTTTTTGGCGCCGGGCTAGAAGCAAGGAGAGGCGCGATGCTGAATGCATCGAGCCCGACGAGCGACGACGCCATGCGCCAAAATCCGCCCGCCGCGAAGCGGTCGCGCTCAGGAGGCCGCTGGACGGCGTCGCTTGCTTGGCGCGTAGCTTTGGCTACGCGACTGCGCTGCGCTCCTAGCCAGCGGCCGCCTGAGAGCGATCCAGGCCATTGCCGGATATGATTGCAGGCCCTGAGCAACATCGATCCCCCTCTCACGCAAAGGTGAGCGCACGGATGCTGCCATAGTAAATGGGCCGTTAGCAAAGTCTTTATGCGGCTCGGTTTTCCTGCCCGGGGTCCGATGGGGGCCCATGCGAGAAACAAGGTGTTCAATGGCCGCGAAGTTAACCCAATATTTAGGGTGTTCTGCGATCCCGCTGGTCGGAAAGGCCGGAAAGACGGTGTGCCGGCCGTGAATCAAGGGGGATTGGCCTTGCGCGTTTTGGCATTGGCTTCGCAGAAGGGCGGGTCCGGAAAGACCACGCTTTCGGGCCATCTGGCGGTTCAGGCGCAACGCGCCGGGGCCGGCCCGGTGGTGCTGATCGACATCGACCCGCAGGGTTCGCTGGCCGACTGGTGGAACGAGCGCGAGGCCGAATATCCGGCCTTCGCGCAGACCACCGTGGCGCGTCTCGCCAACGACCTGGCGATCCTGCGTCAGCAGGGCTTCAAGCTGGCGGTGATCGACACTCCGCCGGCGATCACCATGGCGATCCAGTCGGTGATCGGCGTCGCCGAGCTGATCGTCGTGCCGACTCGCCCGAGCCCGCACGATCTGCGCGCCGTCGGCGCCACCGTCGATCTGTGCGAGCGCGCGGGCAAGCCGCTGATCTTCGTGGTCAACGCCGCCACTCCCAAGGCCAAGATCACTTCGGAAGCCGCCGTCGCGCTGTCGCAGCACGGCACCGTGGCGCCGATCACCCTCCATCACCGCACCGATTACGCCGCCTCGATGATCGACGGCCGCACCGTGATGGAAGTCGAACCGGAAGGACGCAGCGCGCAGGAGGTCATCGCGCTGTGGCACTACATCGCCGACCGGCTCGAGAAGAACTTCCGCCGCACGATTTTCGCTGCGCCCGGGACCACGCCGCACCACCAGGCGCCAGGCGCGCATAGGCCGCAGGGCGGCTTCGGCCGCCGCGTCGCCCAGTAAGGGGTGATGCAGCCATGAGCGAACCCAAAACCTTCGCTTCGCTCGGTCCGACGCTCCTCGCCCGCAAAGGCGGAGCCAAGCCGGCGATGCGCCCGCAACTCGCCCCGCTGACCGGAATGGCCGGCGCGCAGGCCGCCCAGGCCATCGTCCACGACCTCGAGGAGCTCGAGGATCTCGGCTGGAACGATATGGGCCAGGACGAGGACGAAGCCCACGATTCGATCGCGCATCAGGCGCAGGTCTTCGCGCTGACGCCCGCCCCGGCCAATGCCGAAGCCGAAGCGCGGTCGCGCGTGGTCGATGCCGCGGCGCGTGCCGAAATGGCGGCCAATGCCGGCGAGCCCGCGGTGCTGCGCCAGCAGCGCGATGTGGTCGCTGCGATAGGCAGCCAGACGCGCGATGCTTCCCGCCGCGAACCCAGCCGCCGCGAACCGATCGATTCGCGCCGCGCGGCCTTCACGCTTCGCCTCGACGCCAAGCGTCACCTCAAGCTGCGCCTCGCCAGCACGGTCAAGAACCGCAGCGCGCAGCAGCTGGTGACCGCCGCGCTCGACAAATACCTCGCCGAGATCCCCGAGATCGAAGCGCTCGCCGCGCAAGTGACGCGCGACTGAACATGACCAGCAAAGGGGTCGGACACGCCATGAAAAGCACCGCCAACGGCAAACGGGCGATCAGCCCCAAGCTAACCCTGGCCGTTACCAGCGCCATGGCCGGAGCCCTGCTGTCGGGCTGCACCACCAACGCTGCACCGCCCGCCGCGTTGTCCGCCAGCCAGGCCGAACAGGCGCTGGCCGACGGCAAGCACGCCCGCGCGGTCAGCCATGCAGAAGCGGCTGTACTCGCCGAGCCGCGCAATGCGGCGTATCGCTCGACGCTGGCGTCGGCCTACCTCGACGCGGGCCGGTTCGCTTCGGCGGAAACCACCTTCAAGGACGCGATCCAGCTCGGCGACAACGCGCCGCGCAATGCGCTGAGCCTGTCGCTCGCGCTGTCGGCGCAGGGCAAGTACAGCGAAGCCGCTACCTTGCTCAACGAGCGGGAAGGCGAGATCGCCATCGCCGACCTCGGCCTCGCGCTCGCGCTCGCCGGACAGCCGGAGCGTGGCATCCACCTGATGGGCAACGCTATTCGCGGCGGCGACAACACCGCGAAGATGCGGCAGAACCTCGCCTTTGCGTATGCGTTGGCGGGCCGCTGGCGCGAGGCGCGGCTGATGGCGGCGCAGGACGTGCCCGGCGATCAGCTGAACGATCGCATCGAGCAGTGGGTGATGATGGCCAGCCCCGATGCCTGGCACACGCGCGTCGCCGCGCTGCTGCAGGTTCCCGCGAGCGTCCGCGACGGCGGGCAGCCGACGCAGCTCGCGCTCGCCAATCACCCGAGCATCGAGCAGCTTGCAGGCGAGGCAACCGCCGTCGCGGCGGCCGACATGCCGGAACTCGCGCCGCTCGCTGTGGCCATGACGCCGGTCAACGAGCTGCCGGCGGTCGAGCCCGAGGCCTATGAAGCGCCTGCGCCGGCCCGGCCGACCAACTTTCAGGCGGCCTTCGCCTCCGCCGCTGCGGCTCCGGTAGCCCAGGACGCGGCGCGGTTCGCTTCGGCGCCAGTTGCGCCGCAAGCTCCAGGGCGCAACCAAGCGGCACCGGCGGCACACGGCGCGGATCGTGCCGGGGGCACTCACCTCGTCCAGCTCGGCAGCTTCTCGAGCGAGCAAGGCGCGCGCCGGGCGTGGAGCATCTACGTCAGCAAGTACCCCGAGCTCGCGGGCCACGAGATGGTCCTCAGCGAGGCGGTGGTGCGCGGCAAGCGCTACTGGCGCGTCTCGGCCGCCGGCTTCGGCCGATCGACCGCGTCGTCGATGTGCGGACGCGTCAGGGCTTCGGGCGCGGGCTGCTTCGCCTACGCCCAGGGCCGCCCGCTGCCGGGGGCGGTCGATAGCGGCATTCGGATGGCGCGGCGCTGAGCATCAGGCCCCGACTGTTGGCGAGACCCGCTGCCCTTCATGGGGAGGGTTTCGTTTGGCCTAGTAATATCCTCTCGTGAATCCTGTCGCGAGCCTGATTGAAAAGCTCCGGGAACATCCGGAGCTCGTGTATCGCGCGCAACCGGGCTTTCTCCGAATCGATGCTGCCTCACCGACTGGATTTTCGATCGAGGTTCGCGCAGACGAGCATGGTTGGTCGGTCTGGCTAGGGGAAGCGGGCTTTCATGACGATTTCTCAAGGGCCGAGGACCTGTTCAACTTCGTAGCCTGGTGCTTCTCTGGCGAAGCACGCGTGCGCGAGGTCTGGCGCGGCAAGAAGCCGCAGAGATCGGTCCTGGAAACGTTCGAGGACGGCCAGTGGCGCGAGGTGTCGGCCACCGTCTTTATCTTCGTGCCGTGGTGGCGACCGCGGACAGAAGTGATCCTTCAAAACCCAAATCTGCTGCGTCGCGGCTAGCCGATGGGCATTCCGCCCTTCCACAGCGCGGTCACGCGTCCCTGAACCGGCTGGCGATCGAACGGCGTGTTGCCGGCGCTGGCGGCCATCTTGGCCGAATCGACAACCCACGGCTTTTCCGGATCGATCAGGGCGATATCGGCCTCGGCGCCCGCGATCAATTCGCCCGCCGCAACGCCGAGCAGGCGCGCAGGATTGCGCGCGACCAAATCGAACGCGCGCTCGACCGGGATCACGCCGTCGCGCACCAGCGTCAGGACCATCGCGAGCAACGTTTCGGCCCCGGCCATGCCCGGTTCGGCATCGGCGAACGGGCGGCGCTTGTCCTCGGGCCCGCGCGGATCGTGGCCGGAGGCGACCACGTCGATCGTGCCGTCGCCGATCGCCGCGATCACCGCCTGCCGGTCGGCTTCCTCGCGTAGCGGCGGCGAAAGGCGGGCGAACGTGCGAAAGTCCTTGAGCGCCAGGTCCGAGAGCATGAAATGAGCCGGCGTCACACCGGCGGTCACCGCGACGCCGCGGCGCTTGGCGGCGCGGACTAGATCGAGCGCGGCACCGGTCGTGACCTGCCGCAAGTGCAGCCGCGCTCCGGTCATCTCGGCGAGCGCGATGTCGCGCGCTACTGCCAGCGCTTCGGCTTCGGCGGGTGCGCTCGGCAGGCCGAGACGGGTTGCCATCTCGGTGGCGGTCGCCGCAGCGTGGCCGGCGAGACCCGCGTCCTCGGCATGCGTCACCACGACCAAGTCGAGCATGGCCGCATATTGCAGCAGCCGGTGCATCACGCCGCTGTCGGCGATCCAGCGCCGGCCAGTGGCGATCGCCTTGGCACCAGCGTCGCGCATCAAGGCAATCTCGGCAAGCTGATTGCCGTCGAGCGCGATGGTCGCTGCGGCCAATGGATGAACCCACAAGTCGGGCTTGCCGCTTGCCGCCGCGAATCTCACCCGCGCCGGGTGGTCCAGCGGCGGGGTTTGGTCGGGCATCAGCGCGGCGCGGGTAATCCCGCCGAAGTGAAACGCCGGCTTGTCGATCGCGAAAGCACCGAAATCGACAAGGCCGGGCGCAACCAGCATGCCGCGCGCCTCGACGATCTCGTCGCCGTCCTGCGGCACGACGTCGCCGACAGCTGCGATCCTTCCTTCGACGCAGCGGATCGCGCCGGGAACCACGCCGCCCGGCGTGACCAGCCGTCCGCCGGTGATGGTCAGCGGCCGCGTCTGCTTCACGCCCAGCCCTCCACCCCGCGCGCACGGCGGGTCAGCACGTCGAGGCAGGCCATGCGGATCGCGACGCCCATCTCGACCTGCTCGGTGATGATCGAGCGGCCGGCGAGATCCGCGACCGTGCTGTCGATCTCGACTCCCCGGTTCATCGGCCCCGGGTGCATCACGATCGCATCGGGTGCGGCGCGGGCGAGCCGCTCGGGCGTAAGGCCGTAGAGATGGCGGTACTCGCGCGCCGAAGGCACGAACTGGCCCTCCATCCGCTCGTTCTGGAGGCGCAGCATCATCACCACCTCGGCGCCGGCCAATGCGGCGTCGAAGTCGTGGAACGGCGTGACGCCCAGCATTTCGATCCGCGCCGGCATCAGCGCCGGCGGCGCGCAGACGCGCACCACCGCGCCCAGCGCCTGAAGGCACAGCATGTTCGAGCGGGCGACGCGGCTATGCTGAATATCTCCGCAGATCGTCACGACGAGGCCGTTGAGCTCGTTCCTCCCCCGCGCTCGCAACGCATGCCGCAGCGCAAGCGCATCGAGCAGCGCCTGGGTGGGATGCTCGTGCTGCCCGTCGCCCGCATTGAGCACCGGGCAGGCGACTTTGTCGGCGATCAGCCGCACAGCGCCCGAGCTGCCGTGACGGATCACGATCGCATCGACGCGCATCGCATTGAGAGTCATCGCCGTATCGATCAGCGTCTCGCCCTTCTTCACGCTCGACTGCGCGGCATGCATGTTGACGACGTCGGCGCCCAGCCGCTTGCCGGCGATCTCGAAGCTCAGCAGTGTGCGGGTCGAGTTTTCGAAGAATGCGTTGATTATGGTGAGCCCGGCGAGGCGGTCCGTGTGCTTTTTCGGTTGCCGGTTGAGTTCGACCCACTGCTCGGCTTCGTCGAGCAGGTAGAGAATCTCATGAGTTTCGAGCTGGCCGATCCCCAACAGACTGCGATGCGGAAACGCGCGCGCGCCGGCCGGATAGCGGCCCGTCGGAGGGGATGTGCTCGCCGATGTCATTAAAGCCAAGCCCCTAGTCGAGGGTCGTCGGCGGCTCAAGCCGTTTCGACTGGAACCGCGCGGCTATGGCTCCTAGGTTCGGATCAAACCGGGGGTATTCGAGGATTTGAAATGAGTTTCGCGGGCAAAGTCTGGCGTTTGCTGGTCGGGATCAAGGATGCTCTCGCGCTCCTGTTCCTTCTGCTGTTCTTCTGGGCGCTGTTCGCGGTGCTGGTCTCGCGGCCGAGCCCCGGTGCCGTGCGCGAAGGGGCGC
>CBHCZH010000061.1:0-18413 GCA_965977975.1 uncultured bacterium | reverse complement strand
GGGAGTTTGATGCTGCCTATTCCCCCTGCAAGCGGGAGGGGAGATGCTCGAGCGTTCGAGCCCCCGCCCGCGTGCGGGAGGGGCTAGGGGTGGGTCACTGGGCCGCCAGAGGATGGTCCTCTACTGCCGATACCCGATAAACCGCTCGAACTTGCCGAGCACGGACTGCCAGAACTCGATGTTGTCGATGAACAAGAGGCGCGACACGCCGCCGTCGTCGAGATCGACGTCCATCTCGAGGATCGGGTCGTCCTCGTCGTCGAGGTAGGCGCGGCCGAAGCGTTCCGAGCTGTTCCACTCGTTGATCCGCTCGAGGCTGATCGTCTCATCGAGCGCGTAGCCCGAATGGAACTGCACCGTCGCGCATTCGCGGTTGTCGGTGCAGTTGTAGAAGAAGATCTGGAACGTCGTGCCGCCGACGCCACTGGTGATCATCGGATCCCCGACCTTGTCGGTACCAAGCCGCGCGGCATAGCCGCCCTCCTGCAGCGCCTGCACGAGACTGTCGGGATCTTGCGCGCGCACCATCTGCGCTTGCGCCGGCAACGCCCAGCTCGCCGCCAGCGCGGCGAGCGTCAGACTGTGGAATTTCATGGCCGCCCCCTTCGTTTGTCCGGCGAAAGAGTGCGCCCTGGGTCCGGCGGCTGTCAATGACGCGCCTTGACCGCTCCGGCGCTATCCAACCCGTGACCTCGCCCGGCACCTCGCCCGCGTTGCAGTCGCCATGCATGGCCGCCTCTTCTTGTCGTGGCGCGCGCGCCTTAGCTGCAACGAGGGTCGCGAAAAAAGATTTTCCTACTCGCTCGAAATTTGCCTTAACCTCGCGGATGAAGACCTGGCCCCCGCTCCCCCACCCCGCCGATGCGCCGCAGTGCGCCGCCGCATCCCCGCTTTCCACCCGGTGCCCGTCGGCTCGCGCAAGGACGGGTGGACGCCCGGCCGGCAGGCGGCGTTCGTCGGATTTCTTGCCGAGACGCGCTCGGTCGAAGGCGCCTGCCGCGCTGTCGGGATGGGCAAGCACAGCGCCTATCGGCTGCGGCAGCGCCTTGGCGCGGCGGGGTTCGCGGCGGCGTGGGACGCGGCGCTTGGAAAGCTACGCTGGGCCGTAGACTTGGACAGCGCGAAGTCTACGGGCCTCGATGCGGAGTACCGCTGCCGGATGGGGCTGCTGCAGGTCGTGATGGAGCGCGGCCGGTATAGCGGAACCCATTGGAAAGCCGACAACAATTCGCTCCTCCAGCATGTCGCCCAGGTCGATCGGGGATGCCGCGGAATCGACGAGGCGGAACGAAAGCTACGCGCTTTACAACGGCCGGATGCGTCAGCACCCGGCGTAGACTTCGCGCCGCCGTCGGCCGCCCTGCCCGCCGCCCCTGCCCGGCCTCGGCGCGCCGCTCGACGAGGTCCCGGAATGGCGCTCGAGCCCGGAAATGCGCGCCTTGATCGCGCGGCTGGGCGGGTCCTCGAAGCAGTCCCGTTGACAGCTGCCGCCGTGTCGCGATGGCTACTGGAAGCGCGCCGCTGCCGAACGCAGCAGCACCCGCGAATAAGCCGCATGCCCAGGCAGCAGGGCCCGGAAAAGCTCTCGCTCGATCCGTGCGCCGAACCCGCTCCCCTCCCTCCGCATGATCCCGCTGCCGAAGCACAGCCGCGTGCCGCCCTCCACCGGCTCGACGCTGAGCCAGCTGCGCGTGCGGGCGAGGTAGTCCTCGAGCAGCAACTCGTGCTCGCTGCGCGCGATGACGCGCCAGGCGGCGAAGCGGTCGGTCTCGGCGCGGGCGAGGCGGCAGGCATCGGCGCGCGAGGCGCCGCGTCCGAGCAGGTAGAGGAACAGCCGCTCGGGCAGGAAGCCGCGGCTGCAGTAGAACGCCTCGACGAAAGCGGCGAGCCCGACCTCGCCCGGCACCTCGGCCGCGTAGCAGTCGCCATGGTCCTCCGGCCCCGCGTGCCGCGCGAGCAGGCTGTCCGGCGGCAGCGGGCGGGCGACGATCGGGAGCATGATTGCCACTCTGGCCCACCCCCGGCCCCTCCCGCAAGCGGGAGGGGAGATACTTGCGCATCAATTCCCCTCCCGCTTGCGGGAGGGGTAGGGGTAGGGCTCGGGCATCGATAGAGCAAGCGGCAAGCACCGAACCTCGCCGTTGTGCTAGACTGTCGCGGCAAAGGAGCGTTCCATGACCCTCGACAGCGCGTTCGCCGGCTCGATCCCCGTCATCTACGAGGAATGCCTGGTCCCCGTCCTGTTCGCGCCTTATGCCGAGGACCTCGTCGCGCGTGCGGTGGCGCTGCGGCCGGGCGCGGTGCTCGAGCTGGCGGCCGGAACCGGGGCGGTCAGCCACGCGCTCGCCGCCGCGCTGCCCGCCGCGAAGATCGTGGCGAGCGATCTCAACCCCGCGATGCTCGCCGTCGCGCAGGCTGGCGGCAGCGCTCCCAACCTGTCGTTCGAGCCGGCCGACGCCCAGTCGCTGCCGTTCCGGGCCGGCGCGTTCGACCTGGTGCTGGCCCAGTTCGGCGCGATGTTCTTCCCCGACAAGGTCGGTGCTTATCGCGAGGCGCGCCGTGTGCTCGCGCCGGGCGGTACCTGGCTGTTCAACGTTTGGGACCGGCTCGAGGCCAACCCGGGCAGCGCGGCGATTCACCATGCGGTCCGCGAGGCGGTGCCCGAGCCCAGGCCCGAGTTCATCGCCCGCACCCCGTTCGGCTACAACGACCCCGCCGTGATCGAGGCCGAGCTGCGCGCGGCCGGCTTCGACGAGGTCGCGATCGAGCGGGTCGCGCGGACCAGTCCGCCGGGCAGCGCGGCAAGCCTCGCGCGCGGAATGTGCCTCGGCAGCCCGCTCGCCAACGAGCTTGCCCGCCATCCAGCGGCCGTTCGGACCGAGGCGCTCGCCGCAGCGACCGCGGCGGCAGAGCGGATCGAGGCGGAGAGCGGCGGCCTGGCCATGTCCGCGCTGGTCGTTACCGCCGGCGAAAACCACTTTCCTCCATCGCGGGAATAGCGCTCTCCGCCAGCTGATACTGGCGGTAGCCGACGTATCGCTCGAACTTGCCGAGCGCGGCTTCCCAGAACTCGATGTTGTCGATGAAACAGGAAGCGCGCGACATTGCCGTCGTCCGCCCGAGGATTTGCATCAGCACCCGACGGACCCGCCCGAGCGCGAACCGGCCTATGGCAAGCCCGTGCCCAATGTCGGCGGCGCCAGCGTGCTCGGCGCTGCGGTGGGTCAGGCGGCTCTTTAGCGGGCCGGGCAGAGCCCGGCAGTACGCCTCATGCGCCGGCAGCAGCGCTCGGCACAGGCCGCGCTCGTCCCGCGTTCAGCTCTCCGCGCCGTAGGGCTGGAATTCGCATCCGGCCGGATCGACCAGCAGGTAGAGGACCTCGCCGTCGTCCACTCCGGCCTGGGCGTAGAACAGGCCGCCGGAGACCGTGGTGAAGTATTCGATTTCCCACGCCGAGAGCACGCGCGGCAGGCCGTACCTGGCGTAAGTGCGGCCGCCGATCTCCATCGGTTCAGCGTTGATGTACCAGGTCAGCGCGCGCGCGCCGCGGTGGGCGGGATCCGGCATGGTGACGCACGAAGCGACCGCCGGGGTCGGCGCCACCGCGCTCTGAGTCTTGCCGACGACCTCGGGCGAAGGCGCCGGCGTGCTCGGTGCCTTGCCGACCATCTCCGACGGCGGCGCGTTCGGCGGCGGGGCCGCGGGCGCCTTCTGCATCATCGCCTGCAGGATCAGCAGCGCGACTGTTCCGTTGAGCATCTTCGCATCCCCTCCGAATAAGCCGAGACATGCTTATGTCGCGCCCGGCGCCGCAAGGCCAGAGCGCCTGCGCTCACACAGTCGTGCAGGGGGAGGTCACGGTATGGGCATCCCTCCCAACTCCATAAAAATGCGACCAAACCTAACATTCATCACGCCGAAATCATTGGCATTCCTTGCCAGCGAGGCGTAGGGCCTCACCCATCGCTGGCCCTGCACGGCCCGTCAGCGACTGAGAGACTTGGATGAGCTCCCGCCTGCAGGAGCATCCTCATGTCCTGGTTCCTGGTCACGCTTCTCTTCGTCATCGCGTGCTTCGTCGGCGCGTTCAGCCTCTCGGAGTGGCTCATCAACCGGCGGAACGCCGGGCGCGGCGGCGACCGCGACTCGCTGGTCTAGAGCCAAGCGGACGCGCTTCCGGGCGCGGCCGATCGGGTGTAGCGTGGCTCGTATGAAACGCTTCCCACTCGCAGTTGCCGCCCTCGTGCTGGCCTGTGCGCCCGTTGCCGCGCTGGCTTGCTCGCCCGCGCCCGATTACCGAGTGCCGACGAACCTCGAGCTTGCCGGCCATGCAGATGCGATCGTGGTCGCCCGTGTGATCGGCGGACAGCAGGACGAGGAGGGGCGACACGTCGCGTTGGTCATCCGCCCGCTCGCCGCGGTGAAGGGGCCCTTGCCCGAGGGCGACATCGCGCTGCAGGGCATGGAGCTGGCCCGGGAGGACGGCGCGGGGCTGCGTGCGGGCACGCTTAGCGATCCCTACGAATTCGAGCGGGCGCACGAGCAGGCTTACGCCGGCGCCTGCATTCGCCGCATCTTCCCGCTCGGCACGACCGCGCTCTTCTTCCTGCGCACTGATCACGAGGGGATGTGGGCGCCGGCGGGAAGCGCGTTCAGCCGCTGGGCCGAGGACGTGCCGGACGAGAATGCGCCGTGGGTGCAGCTCGCCAGACTCTATGCCGTCGCGGCTGGCCTGCCTCAGGAGGATCGCGTGCCGTTTCTCGAGGACGAACGCGAGGCGCTGCTGGTGCGTACGGGCGAGCCGCTTGCGCAGCTGATGGCCGAGGACATCGCTCGCCAGATCGCCGGGCCAAAGGCACCGCCGCCCGATCCGTTCGAGGAAGCGTTCCGCCAGCCGGGTGAGGAAAGCGCGGTCGAGGCTGCGCTCAAGGCAATGCGTCAGGAAGCGGCCGCAGCGGGGGACTGACGGTTAGCGGCGTCCTCGTCCGTAAGTGGGAGGATCCCGATGGATCGGGTTCAACCCAAATGGAAGGGCGGCGGGATTACCGCCGCCCTTCGCTGGCCGGGCCCGAATGACCTCTGGACGGGGGGAGAATTGCCACCCGGCCCGGTAACCTGGCTAGTCCTATTCGTCGTCGCTGGTGTCGGTGTCGGCCTGGGCTTCCGCCTGGGCGCCCACGCTGGCCTCGGCTGCCGGGGTTTCGGCACTGGCATCGGCGCCCACTTCGGCGTCCGCTTCTGCGTCGGTCGCTTCGTCAGCCTCCTCGCGGACGTCCTCGGTCTTTTCCTGAGCGTTCTGGGTCACGGTCGCGACCCGCTCCTTGGCACGGTCGGCCGCTTGTTCAGAGGTGTTGCCTACCCGGTCGGCCGTGCTGTCGACCGTCGTGCCAACGCCGTTGACACCGCCGCTTGCCGATCCGGCCGCGCTGCCTGTGGCGCCGCCGACCGTTCCGGTGACTCCGCCCGCGACTCCACCTCCGACCTGGGCCGAAGCGGCGCCAGCCGTCACGAGAAGTCCTAGGGCGGCGGCGGTCAGGATCTTGCGCATCGTTTCCCTCCTTCGTTTCCTGGGGATGCCGGGGGGTTATGCATGGGTGCGCGGAGGGGTCCCGCCGATGCGACCGGTCGCGCCCTTGGCGGGGCGGAACGAGCAACGTCGACGAGCGGCATGACCTTCTTCGCGGAAATCGAGCCCGCCTCGCGCGTTCCTTGAACATGCCTTCGACCGTGGTCCGCCGCTTCGATTACGATCCCGCCGCTCAGGCGCTCGACGTCGAGTTCGTCAGCGGGCGCCGCTACCGCTATGCCGGCGTGCCCGAACGAGTCGCGCTGTCGTTTCGCGAGGCGTTTTCGAAGGGCCGGTTTTTCAATGCCCGGATCCGCGACCGCTACCCGTGCACGGAGCTCGCTCCCGAACGAGCAGAGGAGCTTGGGGACTGGAGCGAGGAGTGGGCTTGAACGCTTTGGCGCATGGCCCATCTCGATGACCGGATATTCAAGAGGACGACCCGCGATGCGCACCGAAACTCAAGTCGCCGCCATGCACTGCCCGGTCTGCCGGGTGCCGCTCGCAATGAGCGACCGGCAGGGGATCGAAATCGATTACTGCCCGCAATGCCGCGGCGTCTGGCTTGACCGGGGCGAGCTCGACAAGATCATCGAACGCAGCGCGCCGCAGGGAGCGGAGCCCGCGTCGGGCCGGCAGCCCTCCGCTCCGCTACACCAGGGCAGCGGACAAAGCCCATGGGCTCCCGACGGCTACAGCCACGGTGGCTACGGGCATGGCGGCCAAGCCGGGCACTCCGGCAAGCCCTACAAGCGCCGCAAGAGCTGGCTCGAGGATATCTTCGACTGAGCTGGGTAACGCGGGGTCAGCGCGGCTCGGCGCGGCGATCGCTGCCCGAACGGCGCTCGCCCTGGCGACGGTCTGGCCCGGAACGCGGGCGAGCAGCCTCTCGGCGATCCGCCGTGCGACGCTCGGACGCCGTGCGGCGGCCGCCCTTGTCGGTGCTGGTCATGGCATCGTCCTTTCGGCGCGCAGCGTCACATCCTCGGCTTAGGATAAGGTTAAGGCGTCTTTAGGGTTATCGCTCAAGCGGATCGACCAGTCCGAGCGCGCGGGCGGTGCCATAGGAATCAAACATCTCGAGAAAATGAACCGCAAGCCCGTCGCGCACGGTCCAGATGTCGACCTTGGGCCCGTCGACCATGCGAAGGGTCCTCAAGTTGCGCCAGATCGCATGGCCGATCACCACCACCTTGTCGTCGCGCGCGACCATGCTGTCGACGCGCGCGCCGATCATCTCCCAGGCCTCGGCGATGGCGGTGAAGTAGGCGAGCGCGGCACCCTTGCCGATGAACGGCCCCCGCATCTCATCCATCAGCGAGGCTTCGAGGATCGAATGCAGCGCGATATCCTCGTCGTAGAGTGCGAAGAAATGTTCGGGCGCGCGTCCGCGGCTGGCATGCCAGGCCTGGTAGGCGGCGGCGAGCCGCGCCTCGAATTCTTCCATACCTGACGCACCCGCCTGTTTTCTGGTGACGACCCGCGAACGGGCTAACACGAAACGATTGACGATACGATGCCGAGACATCGGACGATCCACGCCGGTAACAGGGCGGGGCCGTTGCGGGCGGTGAGGACAGGCCCTATGCAGCGGCGCCATGAGCGTATCCGACGGAAACAGCGACACTGGGCAGATGCTCGCCAAGGCGGAGACGCTGATCGAGGCGTTGCCCTATTTCCAGCGCTACGCCGGGCGCAGCTTCGTGGTGAAATACGGCGGCCACGCGATGGGCGATCCCGAGGCGGCGCGCGACTTCGCCGAGGACATCGTGCTGTTGAAGGCGGTCGGGATCGATCCGGTCGTGGTCCACGGCGGCGGCCCGCAGATCGGCGCGATGCTCAAGAAGCTCGGGGTGGAATCGCAGTTCGTCGATGGGCTTCGCGTGACCGACAAGGCGACCGCCGAAGTGGCCGAAATGGTCCTGTCGGGCGCGATCAACAAGGAACTGGTCGGCTGGATCGCGCAGGCCGGCGGCAAGGCGATCGGCCTCTCGGGCAAGGACGGCGGGCTTGTCACGGCAAGCAAGGTGACGCGCACCGCCAAGGACCCCGACAGCCAGATCGAGCAGGCCGTCGACCTCGGCTTCGTCGGCGAGCCCGAAGCGGTCGATACGTCCGTGCTCGACACCGTGTGCAAGGCGGGGATGATTCCGATCGTCGCCCCGATCGGCGCCGACCGTGCGGGCAACACCTACAACATCAACGCCGATACCATGGCCGGGGCGATCGCCGCTGCGCTCGGCGCGGCGCGCCTGTTCCTGCTCACCGACGTGCCGGGCGTGCTCGACAAGGCCGGCGCCCTGCTGACCGACCTGACGCCCGCGGACATCGCCCGGCTCAAGGCCGACGGCACGATCAGCGGCGGGATGATTCCCAAGCTTGAGACATGCGTGAAGGCGGTCGAGGCAGGTTGCGAGGCGGCGGTGGTGCTCGACGGGCGCGTCGGCCACGCCATGCTACTCGAATTCTTCACCTCGCGCGGCGCTGGCACGCTGGTGCGCGCTGCGTGAGGCGCCTTGCGTTCCCGCTCGCGCTTCTGCTCGCCGGTTGCGGAGCGAACGAGCAACCCGCTGCCGAGCCGAGCGAGGCGCCGGCGCCTGCTCTTGGCGCCGGACCCGCCGCGCTGCCGCCGCAAGTTGCCGACTTCCCGGAGCTCGCCAGCAAAGACTGCGCCGAAGTGGTCGAGTTTTATCTGGAGGCGCTCAGCGCGCGCGAATACGACCAGGCCGCGCGGGTCTGGGACGACCCGGTGATCGATGCTGCTCGGCTCGAAGCGGTGTTCGGCAGCTACCGGGAGGCGCAGGTCGAATGGACCGAACCGTTCGTCGAAGGCGCGGCAGGCTCGCTTTACTGCACCGTGGCTGGCAAGCTGACCGATGCCGACGATCCGGCCAAGCCGCTGCGCGAAGGCACATTGCTGCTGCGCCGCGCCAACGAGGTGCCCGGCGCGACACCCGACCAGCTGCGCTGGACGCTGCAATCGAGCACGTTCGTCGAAAAGCTCGAGCGCTCGACACAGGGCGAGCCTTGATGCGGCGACACCCTCTCGGCTAGTCACCGGCAACGCAACAAGAGGCCAGCTCGCCCGTGTTCTTCACTCTCTACCAGATCGTCGGCTATCTGATCTCGGTGATCATCATCCTGGTGATCGTGCAGTTCGTGGTCAGCTTGCTGTTCGCCTTCAATGTGGTCAACAGCCGCAACCAGTGGGCAGCGGCGATCTACCGATCGGTCAACGCGCTGCTTGAACCGATCCTCCGCCCGATCCGCCGCGTCATGCCCGATACCGGTGCGATAGACTTCTCGCCGCTGGTGCTGATCGTGCTGCTCAAGATCATCGAGATCGTCTTCCGCAATCTTGCGATCGCCTCGATATGAACCGCGCCGCGCTCTTCATTGCGCTTGCCGCTTCGCTGCTCGCAGGCTGCGCGTCGGATGGGCCTCGCGCGAGGGGGCATCGGCTCGATCTCGGCGGTCCTGGCGAGCGTGATCGCGAGTATTTCCGCCGCGCCGATCCGAGCAAGGTAATCGCCGCCGAGCTGGCGTTTGCTCGCATGGCGCGCGAGGACGGGCAATGGACCGCGTTCCGCGAGTATTCGACCGAAGATGCGCTCTGGCCCGGTCCGGCGCTGACCAATGTGCGGCGCGATATCGCCGAAGCGCCCGATCCGGCGGAAGCGATCGTGTGGGGTCCGGACGCGGTCTGGATCAGCTGCGACGGCTCCTTCGCGCTCAGCACGGGGCCCGCGACTTACCCGAATGGGCGCCGCAGCCGTTTCGCCAGTATCTGGCAGCGCCAGCGCAACGGCGAGTACCGCTGGGTGCTCGACCAGGGCTTCGATCTCGAGGCGGATCATGCGGCGCGCGAGATGATCGAAGGCAATGTTGCCGATTGCCCGGCGGGTTTCGACCATTCGGCAGCCCGCCGCCGTGAAGTGCGGCGCGGCGAAGCGTGGGGCAGCGGTCGCTCGAACGACGGCACGCTCGAATGGACGACCGCGATCGCACCGGATTGCAGCCGCATCCATGCCGTTCGCGTCAATCGCGGCGGCACCATGACCGAAGTGTTCCGTCGCGAGGCCGCGGCCCCCGCGGCAGCACAAGGGCAGGCCGCGCCGTCCTGCCCGGCGTAGCGTGCTGGAGCTTTTCCTTTCGGCGTTCATCACGCTGTTCGTCGTGCTCGACCCGCCCGGATGCGCGCCGATCTATGCCGGGCTGACTGCGGGCGCGAGCCCGGCGCAGAAGCGCTCGATGGCGGTGCGTGCCTGCGTGATCGCCGGGGTGATCCTGCTGCTCTTCGCGCTGTTCGGCGAACAGCTGCTCGCCGCGCTCCATATCGAGCTCGACTCGTTCCGCACTGCGGGCGGGATCATGCTGTTCCTGATCGCGCTCGACATGGTGTTCGAGAAGCGCACTCAGCGCCGCGAGGCGCGCGCCGAGCAAATCAAAGAGACGCCCGAGATCGAGGATGTCTCGGTGTTCCCGATGGCGATGCCGATGCTTGCCGGCCCGGGCGCGATCGCTTCGGTCATGCTGCTTGCCGGCGCGGCCAACGGTATCGAGGAAGCGCTCGTCGTCCTCGCCGCGCTGCTCTGCGTGCTGATGCTGACCCTGCTAGCGCTGCTCGCGGCGGGGCCGCTGATGAAGCTGGTGGGGGCGAGAGTCGAGGCGGTGATTACCCGGCTCCTCGGCGTGCTGCTTGCGGCGCTCGCCGCGCAGTACGTGTTCGACGGGATCAGGGGCAGCTTCGGGCTGTGAGATTGATAGCGTACCTTGCGCTAATCGCCATACTTGCGGCCTGCTCTGGGTCGGAACCAGATCAGGCGGCGAACGCTGCCGAGCTGCCGTCGCGCGAAGCGGCTGAGGTTGGCGACTGGAAGGATCACTACCCTTCCGTGCAGCCTGATGGATCGCCGCTCGACGCCGAATATTGCCTGTGGGTCGGCGATCAACCGGGCAACCCCTTCGACAACATCAAGACCTGCGTGATGATTGCCTGCGACGGTGGCGACGAAGACTCGTGTGAGGTGGCGGAAACCTATAACCTCAACCTGTGGGAAGACGGCGAACCGCCTCGGACCAGCAAGTAGCCGCTACTGCAGCGTCACCCGGCTCTCGTCCGGATCGCTCTTCGCGAAGAACTGCATCAGCTGGACCAAAAGCTCGCAGCGGGTCCGCAAGTCGCTTGCCTCGAGCAAGGCTTGCTTGGCGGCGGCGTCGAACGGGGCGATCTGGCTGACGCCGTTGACCAGCAAGGCGTCGTCGAGTCGTTCGACCGATTCCCAGTCGACGCTGTAGCCGTGCGCGTTGGCGAACCGGCGCGCCTCGCGCTCGAAGCTGGCGCGCTCGGCGCTGCTCAGCACTTCGTCGTCAGGATCGGGCAGCAGCTCCGCCTCGACCTGGCGGTAAGGCGTCGTCACCTCGAGCTCCCGCAGCAGGCGGAAGCGCGCCTCGCCTTCGAGCACGATGTTGTAGCGCCCGTCGTCGAGCGCTTCCACCTCGTCGATCCTGCCGACGCAGCCGATCGCGAACAAAGGTGCGCCTTCGCCGGGGCCCTGCGGCTGGATCATCGCGATGCGCCGGTCCTTGACCAGGGCGTCGGAGACCAGCGCGCGATAGCGTGGCTCGAAGATGTGCAGCGGCAGTTGCAGTCCCGGGAACACGATCGCGCCGGACAGCGGGAAGATCGAGAGGCGCGCCTCGGTCATCCGAACAATAGCAGCGACAGCTTGCGCCGCTGCGCCGAAACCCATGGGTCCTCGAGTCCGAGCGCCTCGAAGATCTGCAGCAGCTTGGCCTTGGCCCCGCCGTCCTTCCACTCGGGCTCGAGGCGGATCATCTCGAGCAGCGTATCGGCCGCCTCGTCGCGCTTGCCGGCGGCGAAGGCCGCCTGGGCGAAGGCGAACTGCGCGTCCATGTCGGCCGGGCGCTCGGCCGCAGCGGCGCGTAGCGCCTGGAGCTCGCTCTCGTCGACCCCGCTTTCAGCGAGCTCGAGCGCGCTGTGGGCCTGGACGACCAACGGATCGGCGCGCAACGCTTCGGGCAGCGAGTCGTGGGCAGCCTTCGCCTCGTCGGTCCGGCCGGCGGCGATGAGCGCGCGAATACGCCCCGACTGCACTGCCGCGTTCTCCGGCGCCATTTCAGCGATCTGCACGAAGATCGAAGCCGCCCGATCGCCGTCGCCTTCGGCCAGCACTTGCTCGCCCATCGCTACCAGTTGCGCGAGGTCGGCCTGCTGCTGGCTGTCGCTGCTCTCGATCGGCAGCTTGTCGAGGAGCTGGTCGAGCATCTGCTTCAGCTGCGATTCGGTGCGCGCCGCGGTCAGGTCGGCAATCGGCTGGCCCTGGAAGATCGCGTAGACGGTCGGAATCGTACGGACCTGAAACTGGGCGGCGATGAAGGATTCCTCATCGACGTTGACCTTGGCCAGCACGACGCCCTTGTCGGCATAGTCGGCGGCGACTTTCTCGAGCGTCGGAGCAAGCGCCTTGCACGGCCCGCACCATTCGGCCCAGAAGTCGAGGATCACGAGCTTCGAGCGCGAGGGCTCGACGACCTGCTGCCGGAACCGGTCGACCGCCTTCTGCTCGTCGAGGTTGAGACCCATGCTTGCCACGTTGTGCACCTTCTCCGTCGCGCCCATGCGCTCGTTCGCGCCGCCTATTTGGCCCTTGAGCACGTTTTGTGAAGGGCGCAAGGTTTGCCCTTGCGAGGCAGCGGCCCCTTTGCTAACCGCGCGCCTCCCACCGGAACGCGCCCCAAACCCTGGGCACATTCCGGACGCCGGTGAGCGGGCGTAGCTCAGGGGTAGAGCACAACCTTGCCAAGGTTGGGGTCGAGGGTTCGAATCCCTTCGCCCGCTCCAGTTTCTTCTGCAACCGAAGTTGTCGACAGCCGTCGGCGCAGGCGATAGCCTTTGCTCGAAGCTGGGGAGCGCCCATGGGGATTCTCGATGGACAGGTAGCGCTGGTCACCGGCGCCGGGCGCGGGTTCGGGAGAGCCATCGCCGAACGCTTTGCGGCCGAGGGCGCGGCGGTCGCGCTTCTGGCCCGCTCGTTGGCGCAGCTCGACGATGTCGCGAATACGATCCGCGGCGCGGGCGGTCATGCGATCGGCGTGCGCTGCGACGTTACCGACGCCGATTCCGTCCAGCACGCCGTCGCCAAGACCGAGGAGCTGCTCGGGCCGATCGACCTTCTTGTCAACAACGCGGGTGTGCCCGGGCCGTTCGGGCCGATCTGGCAAGTCGATCCCGGCGAATGGTGGCGCGCGCAGGCGATTCATATCCGCGCGCCGATGCTGTTCATGCATCACCTGCTGCCCGGCATGGTCGAGCGCGACAGGGGGCGTGTGATCTGCGTCTCGGCGATCGCCAGCCGGCTCGTCGCGCCGAATCTGTCGGCCTACTGCATCGGCAAGATCGCGCAGAACCGGCTCGTCGCCGAGGCCGCGGCCGAATTGGCCGACACGAACGTCGCCGTGTTCGCGATCGACCCGGGCTTTGCCGCGACCCAGCTCGCGCGCGATACCGCCGCGGATCCCGAAGCGCGCAAGTACTTCCGGCCGCTGATCGCGCGGATCGAGGCCGTGCCGCATGCCTACGGCACCGATCCCGATCTCACGCGCTGCGCCCAGCGCTGCGTCGACCTCGCCTCGGGCCGATATGACGCGCTGTCGGGCGGCTACTTCGAGCTGCCCGACGATCTCGACGCAGAGCTGGAGAAAAAGCGGGCCGCCTAGGCGTGATGCTTGTCGAGTTCGTCACCCGCCAGGGTGACGACGTGCAGGAGGTTGGTCGCGCCAGCGACACCGAACGGTACGCCCGCCATCACCACCAGCTTGCTTCCCGCGCCACCGAAGCCGTGACGCAGCGCCATGCGCTTGCCTTTGGCGATCATCTCCTCGAAGCTGCCGATGTCCTTGATCGTCACCGCGTGCGCGCCCCACAGCAGCGCCACCTTGCGCGCCACCGCGCTCGACGGGGTCAGCACCATGACCGGCACCGACGGCCGGCCGCGCGCGACACGCCGGGCGGACGAGCCGGTCGAGGTGAACACGGTGATCGCGTTGATCGCCACCGTGTCGGAGATGGTCATGCAGGCATGGGCGAGCGCGTCGGCGGTGGTCGGGTCGGGCCGTGTATCGAGCAGCCGCACGCGCTGGCGATAGGCTTCGTCGCGCTCGACCTGGCGGCCGATCGAATCCATCATCAGCACGGCTTCCTCGGGCCACTGGCCGGCCGCGGTCTCGGCCGAGAGCATCACCGCGTCGGCCCCGTCGTAGACGGCATTGGCGACGTCCGAGACTTCGGCGCGGGTCGGAGCCGGGCTTTCGATCATCGATTCGAGCATCTGCGTCGCCACGATCACCGGCTTGCCGGTGAGCCGCGTGGCGTTGACGATCTTCTTTTGCAGCGGTGGGACTTCCTCGGGATTGAGCTCGACGCCTAGATCGCCGCGCGCGACCATCACACCATCGGCGAGCTCGATGATCTCGGTCAGCCGGTGCACTGCCTGGGGCTTCTCGATCTTGGCGCAGAGCGCGCCCTTGTCGCCCATCAGCTCGCGGGCCTCGGCGAGGTCCTCGGGCCGCTGGACGAAACTCAAGGCGATCCAGTCGGCGCCCTGCTCGACCGCGAAGGCCAGGTCGCGGCGGTCCTTGTCGGTGAGCGCCGGGATCGGCACTTCGGCATCGGGCACGTTGACGCCCTTGCGGTCGGAGATCACTCCGCCGACTTCGGCGGTGCAGACGATCCGGTCCTCTTTCGCTTCGGTCACTCGCAGGCGAATCTTGCCGTCGTTGATCAGCAGCCGCTGGCCGACTTTCAGGACCTCGAACAGCTCGGGATGCGGTAAGCACACGCGCCCCGTGTCGCCCGGCGCGGGATCGCGGTCGAGCGTGAACTTGTGGCCGTGCGGGATCACCGCCTGGCCGCCTTCGAAGCTGCCGACGCGCAGCTTGGGGCCCTGCAGGTCGCACAGGATCGCGATCGGCCGGTTGAATTCCTTCTCCATCGCGCGCACCGCCGCGATCGTCTTGGCGTGCACCTTGTGCTCGCCGTGGCTCAGATTGATGCGAAATGCGTCGGCACCGGCGCGGAACAGCCGGCGCAGCATGTCGGGGTGGCTGCTCGCGGGACCGAGCGTTGCGAGAATCTTGACCTTGCGGCCGCGGGGTTCGAGCTTTGCCATGCGCCGCGCCCTATGGCAGAGCGGTGCCACAACACAAGGAGGCTAAGGTGGCCGGAGACGCCGATCCGCTCGACGAATTGCCCGATGCGATTGCCGCCGCCGCCTTCCGCAGGCTGGTGCGCCACCTGCGTCATCGCAGCGATGCTCAGAACATCGACCTCATGGGCCTCGCCGGATTCTGCCGCAATTGTCTCGCCGACTGGATCCGCGAAGCCGGCTTCGCAGGCGACAAGGAGACCGCTCGCGAGGTCATTCACGGCATGCCGATGGCCGAGTGGAAGGACCGCTTCCAGAGCGAAGCCACGCCCGAGCAGATCGCCCGCATGGAAGCGAGCGTGGCGCGCAACCAGGGGACCTAGGAAAAGTTTTCCACCCGGTTCACCGCCGCCGCCGCGCTCGCTATCGAAGTCCCGAACCGATTCACGAACACCGGAGACTTTATCCGATGGCCAACGCCACCGACGACCGCCTGCGCCTCCTGATCGAGCGCGTCGAACGCCTCGAGGAAGAAAAGAAGGGCATCGCCGACGACATCCGCGACGTCTACGCCGAGGCCAAGGCGGTCGGCTACGATGCCAAGATCATGCGCCAGATCGTCCGCTTGAGGAAAATGAAGCCCGACGATCGCGCCGAGATGGAAGCGATTCTCGACACCTACAAGGCGGCGCTCGGCCTCGGTTGACCGGAACGCGGCGCGGCGCCGCTCATTGGTCGGGCGAAAGGATTTCGCCATGGCCGACGACACCCAGACCGTCGAAAAGGCTCATATCGAGGAGATTCCCGAGGAGCCGAAGCTCCCCGGCCACGAAACGCAGCTCGAGCCCAAGCCCGACTGGGAGCCGCGCTATCCCGGCTCGGGCCGCCTGAAGGATAAGGTCGCGATCGTCACCGGTGGCGACAGCGGGATCGGACGGGCGACGGCGGTTCTGTTCGCACGTGAGGGCGCGAAGGTCGCGATTGCGTATCTCGAGGAGCACGACGACGCGCGGATCACCGCCGACGCGATCGAGCAGGAGGGCAGCGTGGTGCTGCTGTTCGCGGGCGATCTCGGCGATCCGGAGGTGGCGAAGAAGTTGGTCGAGCAGACCATCGCCAAATGGGGCCGGCTCGACGTGCTGGTCAACAACGCCGGCGAGCAGCATCCGGACAAGGACATCCGCGACATCACGCCCGAGCAGCTGCAGCGCACCTTTCAGTCGAACATCTATTCGATGTTCTACCTGACCCAGGCTGCGCGGCCGCATTTCAAGAAGGGCGCTGCGGTGATCAATTGCACCAGCGTGGTCAACTACAAGGGCAGCAAGGAGCTTCTCGACTATTCGGCCACCAAGGGCGCGATCACCGCGTTCACTCGCTCGCTCAGCGAGAACCTCGTCGGCGAGGGGATTCGTGTCAACGCGGTGGCGCCTGGGCCGATCTGGACTCCGCTCAACCCATGCGGCGGTGCAAGCCCCGAGAAGCTCGAGAAATTCGGCGAGAACACGCCAATGGGCCGCCCCGGCCAGCCCAACGAGGTCGCGCCCGCATTCCTCTTTCTCGCCTGTGAGGATTCATCCTATATGTCGGGCCAGGTGCTGCACCCGAACGGAGGGACGATCGTCAATGGCTAATCCGTGGAGCCGCGCGAGCGGCGGCGGCATGATCGTCACGACCACGGCGCTGGTCGAAGGACGCCCCGTCCAGGACTATCTCGGCATCGTCACCGGCGAAGTGATCGTCGGCGCCAACCTGTTCCGCGACGTCTTCGCCGCGATCACCGACATCGTCGGCGGCCGCTCGGGCAAGTACGAGGAAGTGCTCGCTCGCGCGCGCAACGAGGCGATCGAGGAGATGACCGAGCAAGCCCGCCAGCTCGGCGCCAACGCGGTGATCGGAGTCGACCTCGACTACGAGGTGCTCGGCCAGAACGGCTCGATGCTGATGGTCAGCGTCAGCGGCACGGCGGTCTCGCTCTGAGGATTCGGCCGGCAGCCGGGGCCGACGCGGCGGCCTGTGCCGCCATCTATGCGCCCTTCGTCACCGACAATTGGGTGAGCTTCGAGCTCGATCCGCCCACGACCGAGGAAATGGCGCAGAGGATCGCCGACTACGGCGCCAGCCATGCCTGGCTGGTCGCCGAAACGGGCGGAGAAGTGGCCGGATACGCCTACGGCTCGCCGCATCGGACCAGAGCCGCCTATGCGAGTTCGTGTGATGTCGCGGTCTACGTCGATCCGGCCCATTCGCGGCAGGGAATCGGGCGCGCCCTCTACGACGCCTTGCTGCCCGCACTGGCAGGGAGAGGCTTCCACGCGACCTTCGCCGGCATCGCCCTTCCCAACGACGCCAGCATCGGCCTGCATGAAGCGATGGGCTTCACACCGGTCGGCGTGTACCGCGAGGTCGGCTGGAAGCTCGGCGCCTGGCGCGATGTCGGCTGGTGGCAGCGGTTGCTCTGACGCTTGCGCCCGGTGTAAGGCGCCGCATCCGATTTCCACCTAGATAGCGACACCCATGGCCGGCCATTCCAAATTCAAGAACATCATGCACCGCAAGGGCGCTCAGGATAAGAAGCGCTCGGCGGCATTCTCCAAGCTTTCCCGCGAAATCACCGTGGCGGCGAAGTCGGGCATGCCCGATCCTGACATGAACCCGCGGCTGCGGCTTGCGGTCAACAATGCGCGTGCCGCCTCGATGCCCAAGGACAACATCCAGCGCGCGATCGACAAGGCCAAGGCGGGCGAAGGCGACGACTACGAGGAGATCCGTTACGAAGGCTACGGCCCGGGCGGCGTGGCGCTGATCGTCGAGGCGCTGACCGACAACCGCAACCGCACTGCCACCAACGTGCGCACCGCCTTCTCCAAGAACGGTGGCAACCTGGCCGCGACCGGCGCGGTCAGCCACGGCTTCGAGCGCATGGGCATGATCGAGTATCCGGCGAGCGCCGGTGACGAGGACAAGGTCATGGAAGCCGCGATCGAGGCTGGCGCCGACGATGTTGAGAGCGACGAGGAGGGCCACGCGATCTGGACCGGCATGGACGGCATGCACGAAGTCGCCAAAGCGCTCGAGGCGAGCCTCGGCCCGGCCGAAAGCGTCAAGCTGGCATGGAAGCCGAACCTGACGGTCGATGTCGCCGAGGGCGACGCGCAGACGCTGATGAAGCTGATCGATGCGCTCGAGGACGACGACGACGTGCAGACCGTCTGGGGCAACTATGAGGTCTCCGACGAGGTGATGGAGAAGATCGGGTGACCCGCCGAGAGGTGCTCCTTGTCGGCGGAGCCGCCATCTTGTTTCTAATCGTAATGATATTGGTGTCTTCGCTGCTGATTGCCCAAGCCATGGACAGCTTCCACGGCTGACCAATGCTGATCCTCGGTCTCGATCCTTCGTTGTCGTGCACCGGCTGGGGGATCGTGCGGAGCGAAGGCGCGCGGCTGAGCCATGTCGCCAACGGCCAGGTCGAAACCGATGCCAAGGCGCCGATCGCTGCGCGGTTGCATCACTTGTACGACGCGATTGCCGCGGTGATCACGGCGCATGGGCCTGACCGGGCGGCGGTGGAGGAAGTGTTCCTCAACAAGAACCCACAGTCGACCCTCAAGCTGGCACAAGCGCGCGGCGCGGTGCTGGCGGCGTGCGGGTGGGCCTCACTTCCGGTCGCAGAGCAC
>CBHCZH010000060.1:0-18799 GCA_965977975.1 uncultured bacterium | reverse complement strand
GCGGGCGCCGTGAAGCCGACCTTGAACGCGCCGTCGTTGTTGATCGCCGATCCCTTGACGACCGCGTAGACCTCGTCGCCATCGTCGAGCGCCGCCTGCAGCGGCTTGAGCACCACGACGCCGGCGCCCCGTCCGCCGACCGGACAACGGCCGCCGCACGGCGCCTCTGGCGCGAGGCGCGCCCGCTCGCCGGAACCCCCGGCGAACGCTACCTCGCGCAGCGTGCCCTGTCCTCGGAGTCCGCCGAGCTTCGCTACCACCGCCGCGCGCCTTGCGACCCCTGGCCGCTGACGCACTACCGCCCTGGGCTGATCGCCGCGGTGCGCGACGAGAGCGGCCTGGTCGCCGTGCACCGGACTTTCATCGATCCGGCTCACGGCCGGGTCGCCGCGATCGAGGGCGCGCGCCGGGCGCTCGGAGCGCTCGGGCGCGGCGTGGTCCGGCTCGGGGGACCGGCGCCGCGGATCGGGCTTGCCGAGGGAATCGAGACCGCGCTGTCGGCGACGGCGCTGTTCGGCCTGCCGTGCTGGGCGACCCTCGGCACCGAGCGGTTCCGCCTGGTCGAGCTGCCGCCCGAGGTGAGCGAAGTGGTGCTGTTTCTCGACAACGATCACGGCGGCCGGCGCGCCGAGTCGCTCGCGCGCGGGGCGCTGGCGCACCGGGTCGTCGGCGCTCGCTATCCGGAACGGGCCGGGGCGGACTGGAACGACGTGCTGCTGGCCGGCCGGTCGCGGCGAACCGGATTGCGGACGATCGGGCGCCCCGGCGCGCTCTAACGGTCCGGCGAGCCGGGACCGGCGGTGTGCGGAATGCAGCGGCGAGGCTCCGGCCCCGCGCTCTTGGCCGGCGACGAGTGAACGGCAAGGAGACGACGACGGCTCGAATTGAGCGGCAATCGCGGGCCGGCGCGGTCAGTTCAGGTAGAAATTCTGCGCCTTCAGCGGTTCCGGAGCACGCTCCCCGAGATGCGGCGCCAAGCTGATCTCGGCGGCGCGGCAAATGGCATCGAGAGGCAGAGCGTTGGGTGTTGTGCCGAATGGATGACTGAGTTCTTCGCTAACTTCAGCCAAGCCGAGAAACACATATCCCACGACCCCGACGAATATCGGCGTCAGCCAACCGGCGGCCTCGACCAGCGCCAAGGGCAGCAGCAGACAGTAGAGGTATGTCGTGCGGTATATCAGCAAGGAATAGACGTACGGGAGCGGCGTGCCGGCGATGCGCTCGCACCCGGCCTGGTGCGCCGCTATCGACGAGGCACGCTTCGCCATCGCACGTGCGCCGAACCCGTCGATCAAGCCATCGGCGTGCCCCTGTGCCACCTGCTGGGTCAGGCGGTCCAAAGCCGCGCAAGGAGGATGCGGGGCACCGACCAGGTCGGGCGCGAACGGCGCTGCCGCGGGGTCGTCGGCAAGGCCGCGCAGATTGCGGCGGTGGAGGTGGAGAAAATCCAGCGCCAAGCGAAGTATGGCGTGCCGGCGCCCCTCGTCGCGCACGAATATCTCTGCTTCGCGCGCGATGCTTCGTACGTCGGCGAGCAATCCGCCCCAGAGCTTGCGGGCTTCCCACCAGCGGTCGTAGGCGGCGTTGTTCCGGAAGCCCAGGAACAGCGAGAGCGCCACGCCGAAAACGGTGAATGCGAAATCGTTGATTGTCGGGAAATAGGGCAGCTGCAGGTGCAGGCCGACCATCAGAGTCGCAATGACCATGAGGAAGGCAATGCGCGGCGCGATCACCGGCACGATCGAACCACGCACCGCGAACATCAAGTCGGCCAGTCTCGGTGTGTCGCGTACAATCATGGCACCTCCAGTCCGATCTCTCTCTTAACGGCCAGGAGCGCTGCTACGAAGCGCCTCTCGCATACCGCCGTGTCACTGGGACTCGCCGCTCGGTGCGCCCCGAGCGCATCACGAGGGACGGCCACCAATGTCTCATGGCCACACTCCACTTTGCGCCGCCGACCGGCGGTATCGGTCAGCGCGTGCGCCGCGCAATAGCGTGCCGTTGCCAATTTGGCCTCGTGGAAAGTCCGCTCGCCTTCACCGGCCGCCAAGCTGCTCCCGGAGTCTCGCGACACCCGGCCAGCTCCGCCCGAGCGTCCAGCGTGACCAGCCAGGACTGCCGGACCGACCGCACCCTGACACCCAATGGGTAGGCGGAGGCGCTGTCAGTCTCGCTTGTCGCCGGCTAAGTGCCTGGATCGGTGGCGATCGGCGGAATGGCGCCCGCGCGCAGGGGCAAAGCCGCCCTTCATGTGGCGCGGTGCCCTGACAATGCCGGTTCGACAGTCGTTTCGTGACCAGCGCCGAATTCACGCTCATCGGCGAGCTTGCCCGTCCGGGCTGACGCCTTCACCTTTGCACGAAAGGCGTGGAGGAGCGGTTCGGTATAGCCATTTGGCTGAGCTGTCCCCTCGAACACAAGCGCGCGGGCGGCATGCCACGCGATACTGTCCGCCTCATGCCCTCCCATCGGGCGATAGAGCGGGTCGCGAGCATTCTGCTGATCGACCTTGGCGGCCATCTTGGTGAACGCCGCGTCGATCTCCTCAGCCGTCACGATACCGTGCAGCAGCCAGTTGGCGATGTGCTGCGCGGAAATGCGCAGCGTCGCGCGATCCTCCATCAGGCCGATGTCGTGGATATCCGGCACCTTGGAGCAGCCGACGCCCTGATCAATCCACCGCACGACATAGCCAAGGATGCTCTGCGAATTGTTCTCCAGCTCCGCCGCGATCTCGGCGGGTTGCCAGTTACGATCCAGCGCGACGGGTGGAGTAAGCAGGGCGGAGAGCGGCGCCAGCGGCTCGTCCGCGCGCGCGGCCTGCCGGGCAGCGACGTCGACGCGGTGATAATGGGTGGCGTGCAGTGTCGCGGCCGTCGGCGAGGGGACCCATGCCGTGCTGGCGCCGGATCTTGGATGGCCGATTTTCTCGTCCAGCATGTCCGCCATGCGGTCGGGCGCGGCCCACATGCCCTTGCCGATCTGCGCCGTGCCGGAAAAGCCGCAGGCGAGGCCGATCTGCACGTTGCGGTCCTCGTAGCTCTTGAGCCAGGCCGACGTCTTCATGTCGCCCTTGCGGATCATCGGGCCAGCACGCATCGAGGTGTGCATCTCGTCACCCGTGCGGTCGAGGAATCCGGTGTTGATGAAGAAGATGCGGTTCCTCACTGCTGCGATGCACGCCGCCAGATTGGCGGAGGTGCGACGTTCCTCGTCCATCACGCCGACCTTCACCGTATGGCGGGCCAGTCCGAGCATGTCCTCGACCGCGTTGAACAGGTCGTCGGTGAAGGCCGCTTCCTCGGGCCCGTGCATCTTGGGCTTCACGATATAGATGGCGCCCGACCGGCTGTTGCGGTGGGCGCCGAGCCCCCGAACGTCATGCAGGCCGATGAGGATGGTGACGAGCGCGTCCAGGATGCCTTCCGGCGCTTCGCTGCCGTCGGCCAGGGTGAGAGCGGGTGTGGTCATCAGATGGCCGACGTTGCGCACGAGCAGCAGGCTGCGGCCGGCCAGGCTGAGCGCGCTGCCGTCCCGGGCCGTAAAATGCCTGTCGGCGTTCAGGCGGCGCCTGACCGTACCATCGCCCTTATGGAAGCTCGCCTCGAGATCGCCGCGCATCAGGCCCAGCCAGTTGGCGTAGGCGGCGACCTTGTCCTCCGCATCGACTGCCGCAACCGAGTCCTCGAGGTCGCAAATGGCGGTGAGCGCCGATTCCAGCACGACGTCGGCTATGCCCGCCGGATCGTCGCCGCCGATGGGATGGGCGGCATCGAAGATGACTTCGATGTGCAGGCCATTGTGGCGGAACAGGCGGCTCTTGTCCGACTTGCCAACGAGTTGCGCCGGATCGCGAAGCGCAATGGTATTGGCATCGTCGAGCTCTGCCCAGCTGCCGCTGGCCAGCGGAACAGCTTCGTCCAGGAATGCCTTGGCCCAGGCGATGACCTGTGCGCCGCGCGCGGCGTCATAGCCCTTGCTCGCGGTCGGCGGCGCCAACGCATCGGTACCGTAGAGCGCGTCGTAGAGGCTTCCCCAGCGCGCATTGGCGGCGTTGAGAAGGAATCGGCTGTTGAGGATGGGCACGACGAGCTGGGGCCCTGCGACCGTCGCGATCTCCGCGTCCAGCGTGCCGGGTGTTATGGTGAAGGGAGCGGGTTCCTCGACCAGATACCCGATGTCGCGCAGGAAGGCTTGATAGGCGGCGGCGTCGATGGGCGCGCCCTTATGGGCGTCGTGCCAGCTGTCGATGCTCGACTGGAGCGCCCCACGACGGGCGAGCAGCGCCTTGTTAGGGCCGGCGAAACGTTCGAAAATCGCAGCGGCACCGGCCCAAAACGTAGCGGCGGCAACACCCGTGCCGGGCAGCGCCTGCTCCTCGATGAAAGCGGCCAGGCGCGCGTCCACCTTCAGTCCCGCCCGGTCGATCATCCGGCCCATGGCTACATACCTCCGATCCTGCACGATGGCGCAGGTATGAACCGTCTTCCATTTGTTCGGTAGATGACACAAAAGAAAATCAGTTTCTCATATGGAGAAATAATATGGACCCCGATCTGGCGTTGTTTGCGCGCGTGGTCGACGCGGGCAGCATGAGCGCTGCCGCGCGCAACATGGGCATGTCCGCGGCGATGGTCTCGAAGCGCATCGCGCGCCTGGAAGCGAGGCTCGGCGTCCGGCTGCTCACCCGCACGACGCGCAAGCTTGAACCCACGACCCGCGGGCAGCGCTTCTACACGGACATCGTCGCGATCCTGGAGACGCTCGGCGAAGCGGAGGCGCGGGTGACGAACCGCACGGCCTCGCCGTCCGGGCCGCTGCGCGTGACGGCGCCGACATCGTTCGGGCGGCTTCATCTGCTGCCGCACATCAAGCCCTTTCTGGACCGCTATCCGGAGGTCGAGCTCTTCCTGGATCTGTCGGATGGGTTCACCGACATCTTGCGCGACGGCTTCGATCTGGCGATCCGCATCACCTCTCGTCCCACGCCGGGCCTCGTGCTGCACCGGCTGGCGGAGAACCGGCGGGTGCTCTGCGCTGCGCAGGGCTATCTGGCCGAACGCGGCCGGCCCGCGCAACCGGCCGAACTCGTGGGGCATCGGTTCCTGGCAGCGGAGGGACAAAGCCCATGGCGCCTGACCGGCCCAAACGGCGAGTTCAGCGTCGAGGTCGAAAGCCATGTCCGGACGAACAGCAGCGAAGCCGTGCGCGAACTGGCTATCGCGGGCGTGGGTATCGCGCTCAGGTCGCTGTGGGACGTGAGCGCGGATCTGGCGAGTGGCCGCCTCGTCCGCGTTCTGCCGGACGTGACGGGAAGTGCCGAGGCGGGCATATGCGCCGTGCATTCGCGGCACGGCGTGCCCGCGGGGGCAACGGCATTGCTGGATCATCTCCGAGAGACATGGACGCCGGCGCCGCCATGGGAAGGGGAAGCAGGCAAACCGTAGAGTGTACCCGGCGCGGCGGCTCAAATCCGGCGGGGCGGCGCGTGCATCGGCAGCAGCGCGGCCGTATACGCCGCTGCGCCGTCAAAGGTCGTTCCGCAGGCCCCCGCGGCGACCGCCACGCATGTCAGCGTGCGCCGGGCACTTCAGGTACAACCTCGGCAGGTACAACCTCGGCCGGATCTGCGATTTCCCCGATCTGCGGCGCTCCCCGCGCGAGATCTATCGTCTGCCTGTGTCGCAGCGTCGTGGACGTGCAGCCTGTCAAGGGTCGCAATCGGTAGGGCCACCCGGCAGTCGGCCCGAACCGCGTCGTCCCGTCGAGCCCGGCGACCCAATACGGGCTTCAATCCTCGAGGCGCGTCCTGTCGTCCGCAGCCGTTCCGGTATCCAAGCCAGAGCTTGCTACCGCTTCGAACGTTTGGCGGTAATGATGGCCGAGCACGTTGACCGCCCGCTCGGCATCGCGATGTATGCAGGCATCCACCAGGTCGCGATGCTCCTGCAGCTCGTTGCGCTCGAGGACTTGCTCGAACGAAAGCAGGCGATAGCGTTCCGCGGCGTCGAACAACTGCTCGCTGATCCGCTTGATCCACCGGCTACCACACCCGCCAATCAGAGCCATGTGGAACGCCTTGTGCCGACTTTCCCATTCCGCGTTTTCAGCTTGGCCGGACTCTCCGCGAGGCGTCCGCGACAGATGATGGAGCGCCAGGACGAGATTTTCCTCCCATGGCAACTCGAACCGCTCGATCGATTCACGGATCGCCAAGCCGTCGATCCAGCATCGTGCCTTGACCAGTTCCTCCAGTTCCTCGACGCTGACCGGCGCGACGCGGAAGCCTTTCTGCTGCTCGAGCGCCACGAAACCCTCTGAAAGGAGCCGATTGAGCGCTTCGCGAACCGGGCTGCTGGCGGTGTTGAACCGCTTGCGCAGAGCTTCGGCGCGGATCTTCTCGCCCGGACGCATCCGTCCACTGAGGATGTCGGCGCGCAATTGCGCGTAGACGGACTGAGTCAGCGTTGCCGCTTGCCGCTCTCCCGGCCCCTCGGGCGCGGGGACGGTGTCCACGGCTGAATTGGCAGCCTTGTCTTTCAAGTACATGTCTATCGTCTTGGTCCTTCGGAGACGGAAAGCCGCAGGGAGAACAGATAGGCACCCCACGTGAGAAAGTCGAATCTCTGCAGCGTCTGTTGGCTCGCCGTCGCGCTCTTCATGCCCCGTCCTTGGGCGGAAAAGGGGCCGCTTGCGGGCTGGCTCCGGCTCATCGCCGAAGCACGCGCGCGGCAAGACGCTGCTCCTGCCGCGCCGTTACCGGGAGTTGGTCCCCGGCAATCACGGGCCCGGGACTCCCATGCGGCCGCTCGCTGCGTGAGGCTGCCATCAGATCGGCCGTGCGGGTTCCATTCCCCCCGCATTAAGGCGGGCGAGAGCGGTGCGGTGGGCGACGCGATCGAGCAGCGTCACCATCTCCTCGAGCTCGCCGCTGGGCAGGTCCTGCGTGATGAAGACAATCCGCGTGCGCTGATCCTCATCGGGCCATTCGGGAAGCCAGGTCAGATTGTGCAGCAGATGCTGCGCGCCCTGGATCACCGCGGGCCGGCCGGGTTCTTCCTTGACGTTCACAAGCCCTTTCACCCGCAGCAGGTTGCTGCCGAGATGCTTCTCGAGCGAAGCAAGCAACAGATGCAGCGCCTCGCGCGGGAGCGGTTCGTCCCGGATCAGGTTGAACGACGCGATCCCCGCGTCGTGCTCATGGGGCGCGTGTGCTTGGTGACCACCCTGTGCGCCAGGCGATCCCGGGCCAGCAGCAGCGCCGAGGGCAGCATCGATCCAGGTCTTCGCTGCGCGCGGATTCTCGCTCGGATCGGCGATGAACTGGCGCATCAGCCGAACCGGATCCGCCGCCGGATCATCGCCCTCGAGGACGAGGGCCGCGCCGTTGATCTGGCCCAAGCGGGTGATCAGCGCCGCCTTGCGCGCCTCGCGCTCCGCGGGTTCGAGCAGGTCCAGCTTGGTCAGGAGAATGCTGTCTCCCAAAGCGACTTGCCGCACGGAGACCGGATGCTCCGCCAGGGTCGCCTCGGCGTTCACGGCATCGACGGTCGCCACGATAGCGCCCATCCGGAACAGCCCTTCGAGCGTCGGTTCGGACAGAAAGGCCTGGAGGATGGGCCCCGCCTCGGCGAGGCCGGAGGTTTCGATGACCACGTGATCGAACTCGACCTCTCCGGCCTCGCGGGCATGGTACAGCCGGTTGAGGGTCTGGATGAGGTCGCCGAACACCGTGCAGCACAGGCAGCCGTTCTCGAGCACCATGATCGTGTCGTCGCTCGCCGTGGTGAGGGCGTGATCGATCCCGATCTCCCCGAACTCGTTGATCACCACGGCAGTGCGCGCCATCGCCGGATCGCGCAGAGCGCGATTAAGCAGCGTCGTCTTTCCGCTGCCGAGGAAGCCGGTCAACAACGTGACCGGCGTCCGGATATCCTGCTTGCGAGTCGTCACGCGCGACCTCAGGCCGGGGCGCGGTGATTGGGATACAGCTCCGGCCGAAGCGCCGGCTGAGCCATCCGGTACTTGGGTGCGTATTCGGTCGTGGCCCCGAGCTCCTCGGCCGCATGCCATGCCCAGCGGGGGTCGTAGAGCGCGCCCCGGCCTATGACCACGAAATCTGCCTCGCCAGACGCGACGATCTCCTCGGCCTGCTGGGGTGTACCGATCAGACCGACCGACATCGTTGCAATATCCGCCTCCTGGCGGACCCGTGCACCGAACGGTACCTGATAGCCGGGTGCCAGCGGAATCTGCTGACGAAGATCGAGCCCGCCCGTGGTGACGTCGATGAAGTCGCAGCCAAGCGCCTTGAGCGCCTTGGCGAACTCGACCGCCTCGTCTGGGTTGAATCCGCCATCGACCCAGTCGGTCGCCGAAACGCGGATGCCCAGCGGCTTGTGCGCCGGCCATTCGGCCCGCATCGCCTTGAACACCTCAAGCGGAAAGCGCATGCGGTTTTCCAGCGATCCACCGAACTCGTCGGTTCGCTGGTTGGCAAGCGGCGAGAGAAACTGGTGGATGAGGTAGCCGTGTCCGCCATGCATCTCGATCAGGTCGAAGCCGATCCGCTCGGCGCGCACCACGGCCTGGCGATGCGCCTCGATGAGCTCCACGATCTCCGCCTTGGTCAGCTCGCGAGGCGCGGGGTAGTTGCCGAACGCAATGGCCGACGGTCCGACCGTTTCCCATGCACCTTCCTCGGCGGTCAATGCCTTGCTGCCGAGGGCCGGGGGCTGCTGCGAGCCCTTGCGTCCGGCGTGCCCGATCTGAATGCCGAGCTTGGCGACACCGTAGGTGCGGCAGAAGTCCACGACGCGCTTCAGCGCGGCTTCGTTCTCATCGGTGCACAGGGTGGCGCAGCGCGGCGAAATCCGTCCGTCCAGCGAGACATTGGTCATTTCGGTCATCACCAGGCCCGCGGCGCCCATCGCCAGACCGCCGAGGTGGACCAGGTGCCAATCGTTGGCCGAACCCTCGTTCGAGTTGTACTGACACATCGGCGAGACGACAATGCGGTTGGGGATGGTGAGGTCACGCAGGGTGATCGGTGAGAAGAGCATGCTGGTCATCGGTTGGAGCTTTCCTTGGAAGGTTGAGAAAACAGGGGTTTGGGTGGAATCAGGCAAGTCCGCTGGCGCGGGCCTGCGCGAGGGCCATGACGATCCAGTCCCGCTCGGCGTCGCCATCGGCGATCGCGCGCGACAGGCGCTCACGGCAGACCTCGGCGCTGGGTAGAGGGACGCCGCTGGCGGCGCCCGTAGCCAAGGCGAGATCGACGTCCTTCAGCGCAAGCGCCGCGGTAAAGCCGATTGAATCCCAGCTGCGATCCAGGATCGCGCGCGAATAACCGGTGTAGGCCGGACTGGAAAACAGACCTTCGGTCAACACATCGCGCAGCGTTTCGGGATCGGCTCCAGCCTTCTCGACCAAGCTGAACGCCTCGCCCATCACCTCGATCGCACAGGCCAGCACCATATTGTTGGTGAGTTTCAGCAGCGACGCGGTAACGGGATCGGAGCCGGCGAGAAAGGTCCGCCTGCCAATGGCGTCGAACAGCGGACGCGCCTCGGCAATGGCATCATTTGGTCCAGCGACGATGATGCCGAGCTGCCCCGCGGCTACCGCCGTGGGTCGGCCAAGCACCGGAGCCGCAACGAGAACCTGACCCGCCTCGGCGTGCGCGGCGGTCAGAGCGCGAATCGTGTCGCTGCGGTGCGTTCCCATCGCGATGTGCATGCCGCCAGCCGGCAGGCTCGCGATCAGGCCGCCGGGGCCATGCGCGACCTGCGCAAGGGCATCGTCGTCGGAAAGCATTGTGATGACAGGAGCACCGACCGTTCCGACTTGCGCGATCGACTCGGCCATGGTTGCGCCGAGGTCCAAGAGTTCGCCTAGCCGATCGGGCGTGCGGTTCCACACGACGAGATCGTGACCGGCAGCAAGCAGCCGCCGGGCCATGGCTTGCCCCATGCGTCCAAGACCTATGAAAGCCACCTTCACGATAATGCTCCAAGTTCACAGCGAGTGCTCATCAGCGCGATCCGTAGTAGCCGACGGCCGCGCAGCATAACGCCCAGAACACCGGCCATTCGCTCCCGCCGATATGCCAGAGCCATTTGCGCGAGACGCCGAAGTTCACAGCTGCGGCAATCAGCAGGTAAAGGCACGCAAGGTAGGCGGCGTAGACCGTCAGAATGCCAAGCACCAGGCAGACCGCCAGCACGATCTCGATCGCCATGGCTGCGTAGGACCAGAACTGCGGCGGGTTCAATCCAGCCAGCTTGAAGAAGGCTACCGAGGCCTCGCGTGCGGTGATTTTCCCCACGACGTGGGGAATGAAGAAGGCGCCGCACAAGACCCTCAGCACCGCGTAGCCATCCGTCACGTCGAAGGCGCTGTTCACGGCGCATCCCTTCACTGCTCGGGGCGCGTCGGCCTGGAACCATCCCTCCAGACTCTTGCCGCCAAAACCCGACTCTTTTCCTCCGCCTGCGCCTGAGTGGCGAGGCCGACACATTTGCTACGCAGGGGCGCTTGACAGCGCAAGAAAAATCGACAATCTTGGCGTTATAGGCCAAAATGACGATATTTAGGCGCAAACGACCATTCAAACGAAATTGGTAAGGGCGCGAGGAGAGCCAAGGGCGCGGGACGAGGCAAGCCCATATGGAGGTTTCATGAAGTGGACGGCTGCTGTCGAGAATTGCTGCAACGATGAGAAATAGCCCTCATCGTTCTTGCGATCACCGCACGGTGGATTTGCCTTTGGGCAGGACTTTCGTCCGAATCAGAAAGTCTCGTCGAAGATTAGATTCGCGATGTCATTCGATCGCGCACCAGCAATTCACCTTTGGGCGACCGACAAGGAAATTGAGAATGAAGTATAACCGACCGCATGCCGGCGCAAGCTTTGGTACCCAGGCTAAGGACTGGGAGCGGGGGATTGATTACGACCGCTTGTTCAAAGCGAGACTGAGGCGGGCGCAGGATGCAGTCCGTCACGCCGGCCTTGGGGCAGTCCTGTGCTTCAATTTCGACAATATCCGGTACGTTACTGGAACACATATCGGCGAATGGGCGCGCGACAAATTCATGCGCTATGCGCTTTGTCCGGCCGAAGGGCCGCCGTTCCTTTGGGATCCGGCGCCACCAGCCAAGCGGCTGTCATCGCCGTGGATCGCGGACAATGTGGCTGCGCCGATCTCGACCATGCAAGGCGGGCTGCCGCCGTGGCTGAACGTGCAGGGCGACTTTGCAAAGCAGATCAAGAAGGCGCTCGTCCATTTCGGGATCGAAAAGCAACCGCTCGGCATCGACGTCATGGAACTTCCCATGCTCCGTGCGCTCGAGGCCGAGGGTATCGAAGTGGTCGACGGTCAGCAGGCGCTGCTGGACGCGCGCGAAATAAAGACCCCCGACGAGATCGAGCTGCTCAAGATGGCAGCGGCGATGGTGGACGCCACCTACGTCGATGTCGCAAGAGCGATCCGGCCGGGTACCCGCGAAAACGAGCTCGTGGCGATCGCCAATGACCGCTTGTTTCGCATGGGGTCGGAGCGGGTCGAGTGCGTCAACTCGGTCTCCGGTCCGCGCGGCCGCCCGCATTCGCACACTTTTTCCGATCGCATGATTCAACCGGGCGACATGGTGTTCCTGGACATCATGCATTCGTTCAACGGCTACCGGACCTGCTATTATCGGACCTTTATTTGCGGCGAACCCAACAAATACCAGATCGACGCCTACGAGAAGGCCTCCAAGTGGATCAGCGCGTCCATCGACATGATCCGGCCCGGGGTTACGCCTGACGAGGTCGCCGAGGTTTGGCCGGATGCTTCCGAGTTCGGTTACCGTGACGAGGCGGAGGCGTTTCTCCTTCAGTACGGCCACGGCGTGGGCCTGTCGCTGTGGGAGCGCCCGATCATCTCCAAGCGCTACCGCGGCCAGAACCAGCCTCTTCGCGAGGGCATGGTGTTCGCTCTCGAAACTTGGTGCGGCGCTGAGGACGGCTCGGGCGCTGCCCGGATCGAGGAAGAGGTAGTGGTCACCAAGGATGGTTGCGAGATCATCACAAACTTCCCGTCTGACCGCCTGATTTCCTGCGGTCTGCCCGGCTGCGACATTTTCTAGCCCGCTGCGCGTGGATTGGTGATCGCCAAAGCGAATAGCGTGCTCAGACCTTTTTCGAATGGGGATGAGTTAAATAACAGTGAGGGTCTTTAGTCAAGATTGACGAATAACAGAGGGAATAGTCACGATGATGCGCCTAAAAATGAAAGCGGCGTTACTATGCGCCGTCGGAACGCTGGCAAGTCCTGCGCTTGCCCAAGATGCCCCGGAGGCGCCTGCCGCCGCGGCTGAGCCGGAGCAAGCTTCCGAGAGTCAGGCCGACGATGGCTCGGCATTGTCGGGCGACATCATCGTTACCGCGCAGCGTCGAGAGGAAAGCATCCAGGACGTGGGCATTGCCATCACCGCTTTCTCAGGCGATCAGTTGCGCGCGCTCAATGTCACGGATTCACGGGAACTCGCATCGCTTACCCCTGGCGTGCATCTTGGCGGCGCTCTCGCTGGCCAGAACAGCCAGTACACGATCCGCGGCGTCACCCAGAATGATTTCAACGATGTCGTCGAGGCGCCGAACGCCGTTTATCTGGACGACGGTTACATAGCGATTGGCCAAGGTCAGACTTTCGCCCTGTTCGATATCGACCGGGTCGAGGTGCTCAAGGGTCCGCAAGGCACGCTGTTCGGACGCAATGCGACCGGGGGCCTCGTCCGTTACATCACGCGGAAGCCCGAGCTCGACTACGTCGAGGGCTTCGTCGACCTGAACTACGGGATTTACGACTCCCTGGGATCGCCGACGGCATTCCACGGGGAAGCTGCGGTCAACCTGCCGATGGGCAGCACGATGGCGACGCGCGTCGCCGTCATGTGGAACAGGGCTCAGCCATACGTGCGCAACGAGTATCCGGTAGGCGCGGTCGGCGGTTCGCCGGGCCCCGGTGCCGGCGCCAATCTGGGAGACGACGATACCCTGGCCGGGCGCATCACCACATTGTTTGAACCCAGCGCCGGGGCACGGTTGCTGCTGTCCGTCAATGCGGCGAGAACCCACATGGCGACGGCACCGTATCAGCAGAAGCCGACGATCGGGATATTCGATGCGGCCGGCGAGCTGATCAATGTGATCGACGCTTCCCCTACTGAGACGCGCGCTTCAATCGGCGCCAATGGTCAGGACTTCGGCTCGGACCTCAACAACGACGCCGTGTTCGGCGACAGTTTTGGCCGTCCCGTGGCCGGCGGCGACTTCTTTGGCTTCATAGATCCCGATGGGAGCGGTCCTCGCACCTCGAGCGACTTTGCCTTCCGCGATCACGGGCGCGTACGAACCTGGGGCGTCAACCTCAACGGCGAGTTCGACTTGAGCGACAGCGTGACGCTGGCGTCGGTGACCGATTACAAGGATTTCTACAAGATCGCCTTCGTGGATACGGATTCCGGACCGGGTAACCAGTCCGGCGTGTATCAGGGCGTTGACGCTACCACGTTCAGCCAGGAAGTTCGGCTGACAGGAAAGACCGATCTCGTCGATTGGACGGCAGGGCTTTACTACCTTCACATCGACGCCAACTCGCGCTCGGGGCTGAAGTTTCCCGTGGGCAGCGTTGTGCCCGGAGTGCCATTTGACATCGGCGCCGATGCGACGCTCAAGACGAATTCCTACTCGGCCTTTGGCCAGTTGGATTGGCACATCACCCCGCAGCTTACCTTGATCACGGGCGCGCGCATCATCCGCGAACAGAAGGACTTTGAGTTCTTCCAGGCAATATGGGGCACCGCCGACTCTCGTGAGACGCAGATCGGCGCACCCTTCGTCATTGGACCGCTGTTCGGTGCGAGTGGGCCGACGGGTTATGCCGACAAGTCCGGCCGCACGCTGTGGGCCGGCAAGGTCCAGCTCGACTTCCAGGTCAACCCGGACCTGCTCATCTATGCAGGCGTCAATCGCGGGGTGAAGGCGGGCAGCTACAACGCCCCTGTTCCGGGCGGCCTTGCGGTACCGACGAGTTCCATTCCTTACGCCGCGGAAGTCCTCACCAACTACGAGGGCGGCGTCAAATATACTTTCCCGGACGCCAGAACGAGGTTCAACGCAGCTGCGTTCTACTATGATTACAAAGACTACCAGGCGTTCCTCTTCTCCGGCGTCGGCGGTATCGTCATCAATGCCGACGCGACGACCATCGGTGGTGAAGCCAACCTCTTCACCTCGCCCGTCAGAGGGCTCGATGTCGGTCTTTCCGTGTCTTACTTCGATTCGAAGGTGAAGGATGTGCCGCTTCGCGCGGGAGGTCCCATCCGGCGCGACGTCGAGCCGAACTATGCGCCGCCGCTTCAGGCCAGCGCCTTTGTCCGGTACGAATGGGACGCCTTTGGCGGCACGCTCTCGGTCCAAGGCGACGCGAGTTACACCGACTCCTTCTTTTACAACCTCCGCAACTTCGATGCGGACAAGTACGGCGAGACGGTGATGGTCAATGCCGGTCTCGGCTGGTCGAACGACATCTGGGAGCTGAACTTCCGCGTCAGGAACATCACCAACGTTCACCAAGGGATCCAGGGCTTCGACCTGGCGACCTTCTGCGGATGCAACGAGGTCTCTTACAAGCCGCCCCGCTTCTTCCAGCTCGGCGCGCGCTTCAACTTCTGATCGTGCCAATCGTGAAAACGGCTCGCGCCCGGAAGGAAGAAACAGCGCGATGAAAGCATGAATGAGCATCCCGGCCGACCTGGCGACCGGCCGGGACATGACAGAGTGATCTGGTACTTAAGGAGGCGGTTATGGCAGGCAATCCGGCCAGCGATTACGATCCGCGTTACGAGTGGAAGGCGGTGGTGCTGCTCAGCCTCGGATTCGGCCTTGTCGGTCTGGACCGCTGGATCATCGCTCCGCTGGCTCCCGACATCATGCGCGACCTCGGAATCAGCCTGCCGCTCATCAATGTCCTGATCGCCATCCTGGGCACGACCTGGGGCGTTGCCGCAGTTGCCATGGGGACGCTCTCGGATCGGATCGGTCGCCGCAAGGTCATGCTGCCGGCCCTCCTTATCTTCTCGCTCGCCTCGGCGTTCAGTGGTCTGGCCGGTGGCTTCACCAGCCTGCTCTTGATCCGGGGATTGATGGGAGTGGCAGAGGGGGCCTTCTGTCCGGTGAGTTTCGCCGCGACTGCCGAGGCTTCAAAGCCCGCCCGCATCGGATTTAACCAGGGCCTTCAGCAGAGCATGTTCGCTCTGTTCGGACTGGGGCTTGGCCCCATTCTTGCCGCCTGGCTGCTCGGCTTCACGTCGTGGCGTGTCGTATTCGCCATCGTGGGGCTGCCAGGCATCATTCTTACCATCCTTCTCTGGATAGTCATTCGCGAGCCGGCGAAGGGCCATGAACCTCTTGCCGCCAAGACATCGCCCGCCTCCACGCGCGAGGTCCTGAAGGTACGAAACATTCGTCTCGCCATGGTCGGACTGCTCTGTGCGATGTGCGGCATCTTCGTGCTCAGCGCGAACACGCCGATCTATCTGTCCGAATATCTCAAGCTGGCGCCGATGGAGGTGGGGCTGGTGACCTCGGCCATCGGTTTCGGAGGCTTCGTCGGCCTGTGGATGCTCCCCGCCCTGTCCGATATTTTCGGGCGCCGGGTGATAGCCGTCGTGGGCTTCGCGGGCGGAGCTGCCTTCCTCTTCTTCTTCATCACGCTGGGCGCCGAGCCGATGCAATTGTTCGCGGCCCTGTTTGGTGCAACCGCTTTCAGCTTCGGGGTTCTCTCATTGCTGACCGGGCCTGTGGCGGCTGAGTCTGCTCCCCCGGGAATGCTCTCCACCGCATCTGGTTTGATCATCGGTGTAGGGGAGATTTTCGGAGGCGGGATGGCGCTGCTTCTGGCCGGTTACATCATCGGAACCTACGGGGTCCAGTACATGCTATATCTGGCGCTCGGCGGGCTCGCGCTTGGTGCTGTCCTGATGTGCAGCCTGATCGAAACCGCACCGCGCAAGCGCCGGGAAAGTGCGCCGTGGAGCGAGGAAGCGATCGCGAACGGCTAGGCTCGCCCGCCACAGTCCGTAGGGAAAACCGGCAATTGGTTAACGTGCGCATTGGATACTGGTTAGCTTGAAAGAATATTTTGGAGTTTAATGCAATGGGTACTCCGATCATTGGTCTCGGGCCACGCCTAGATACCGATTATTCGATCTGGCCTTTGGCCTACTGTCAATCCGAAATGCCTCAGGACTTCTTCGGCGGATCCATCAAGTTCAGCAATATGGGCACAATCCGCGTGCCAATGATTTACACGCTGCTGGTCGGTGGGGAAGTCGGAGGCAAGCAGCACGTCGCGTTGGTCGATTGCGGTTTCCGCAATGACCATTGGGCGGCGAAATACGGGTTTGCCAGCTGGGAGGAGCCGCGCGATGTGCTGGCCCGCGTCGGTTTCGCGCCCGAAGATGTCGAAGTGATCCTGGTCACCCACATGCACTTCGATCACATCGGCAATTTCGAAGCGTTTCCCAATGCAAAGCTCTATATCCAGCTCGACGAGTATCTCGGCTGGACGGACGTCGTCTGCTCCGCGCACCAGTATGAAACCGAGGAGGAGAAGGCCTGGGTCTTCTCCTCGTTCGACCCCCAGGACCTGATCCGGGCTGCGCAGGGCGTGGCCGAGGGGCGCGTTCGCTTCATTCGCGGGGATGAGGAGGTGCTGCCGGGCATAACGGCGCGTCTGGCCAAGGATAGCCACACGTTCGGGAGCCAATGGTTCGAGGTACAGACCCGCAACGGCCCGTTCGCCGTCGTTGGTGACGTGGTCTACTGGTACTCGAACATCGAGAGCATGTGGCCTCCGGGCTACCATCAGGGCAGCGCGATGAACCAGCTGCGCGTCTACCGCCAGATCCGCGAGACGCTGAAGCAGAAGATCGATCGGGTCATCCCCGGACACGATCCCAAGGTGTGGGATCGCCACAACTCATGGCTGGCGCCGAGCGGAAATCATATCGCGGAGGTCAATCTGCGGGAGGGTGACACCACGAGGAAGCCCGACGTCTCTTCCCAGAAGATCATCCATACCTGAGGCCACGCCATGCATGCCGACCTGTATCAAGGAGAGGGACTATGACGGCTTCGATCCCGTTTTCGGATGTCAATCCGTTCGAGCTGGACGTGCGGCAGGATCCATACGCTTTCTACGACGAACTTCGGGAAATGGGTCCGGTCGTTCACCTGCGGTCGCTGGATCTCTACGCGGTCAGCCGCTTCGCCGACGTGCGCCGGGTCCTTGCGGATCAGAGGGTTTTTTCGTCGGCAGAAGGGGTTGCGCAAAATGCGGCGATGAATGCAGCGATGGCGGGGTCGATCGTCGGCACAGACCCGCCAGAGCACACCCGTTTGCGCGAGATTCTCGGCCGCCCGCTGACGCCGGCGAAACTCGTCCCCATGCGCGACAGGCTCTCGCAACTCAGCGCAGGGCAAGTGGAGCGCATCTTGGAGGAGGGCCCCGAGGTGGAGGCCGTTTCCCAGATCGCCCGTTTCCTGCCGCTGACGGTGGTTACCGAGCTGGTCGGGATGCCCGACGACGGCACGGCGCGAATGCTTCCCTGGGCAGCCGCCACCTTTAACGGGATGGCCCCCGATATCATGCCCGGCACCGCCCCCGCGCTTGAGACGATAGGAGAGATGATCGGCTATGTGGCGGACCCCAGCCTGCCCGAGAGGCTTCGGCCCGGAAGCTGGTCCGCTCAACTGCACGAGGCATCCGTTCGCGGCGAGATCGACTACGATCAGTTCCTGAGCATGCTGCAGGGCTATCTCATGCCATCGCTCGACACGACCATATTCGCGATGTCGAACCTGTTGTGGCTGCTCGCCAACAACCCAGACCAGTGGGAATTGCTGCGTGCCCGTCCCAACCTCATTCCGCGTGCCATTCACGAGGCCATCCGGATCGAGAGCCCGGTGCAGTTCTTCTCCCGTGTCGCGACCGAGGATACCGAAATCGACGGTACCGCGATCAAGGCCGGCTCGCGCGTGCTCGTCATGTACGCCGCGGCTAATCGCGATCCCCGTCGTTTTGAGAATCCCGACCGGTTCCAGATCGAGCGCGACAGCACCGATCATGTCGGTTTCGGACACTCGGCTCACCGCTGCGTGGGCATGAACCTGGCGCTGCTCGAGATCACGGCAATGCTCACCGCGCTGGTTGGCAAGGTCAGGGCGATTGAACTGATCGACGCCGAGCGGGCCGACAACGCCATCCTGCGAGGTTTCGAGAAGCTTGCGCTTCGCCTGGTCCCAGCGGCAGCTGCCTAGGCCGGTCACACGGCTCCTGAACCCTCTTCAATCCAACAAAACCTCCAGTTTACAAAAGGACGGACAGAATGTTTGTAGTAAGAAATCCTCAATCCATCGCCAACCCTGTGGGGGCGTACAGTCATTCGGTAGAAATTCCGGCCGGGGCGCGAATCCTGTCGATCGCAGGACAGGCCGGTATCCGGCCGGACGGAACGCTGGCCGAAGGGTTCGAAGAGCAGCACGAAGAAATCTGGAAGAACGTGCTGGCTATTCTTGCCGAAGCGAACATGGGGCCGGAAAACCTCGTCCACCTCAACGTCTACTCGACCGATGCGAGCGCTATCCGCTTTCTGGCCCCGCACCGGAAGAAGTACCTGCCCGAGGGTTACCTGCCGACCTCGACCTGGGTCGTGGTGTCGGCGCTCGCCAACCCCAACTGGG
>CBHCZH010000059.1:0-18941 GCA_965977975.1 uncultured bacterium | reverse complement strand
GGACGCTGACCGCCGCAACGAGAAAACGGCCGGACAGTCGCCCGGCCGCTTCAAACTTGGTCGAACGATAGCCTGGGCGTCAGCAACGCGCCGACGATCTCTCGTCGCTCCGGTTACGGGCTGTGGGGAGCGTCGTCATTCCCGCCGCTGGTCGCGGCAAGGATGCCGAGAATCACGGCGACGAGCGCGATCAGCGGAATGATGAAGCCACCGCGCAGGTTCTCGCCTTCGACTTCCGTGGACGTGCGCAGGTCGGCAGGGGCAGCCTGAGCCACAACCGGTGCAGCAACGAGCGATGTCGCGACTGCGAGCGATGCAAGCGCCTTACTCAACTTCATATCGAACCCCCATGGTTGATTCGCCGCGGAACAATGTCACAGCAACGACGCCCGAACAATTGGGTTCCGCTTCCGTCGCCAATATCTTTTTGCGCTGCAAAAACTATCGTTCGCTCAGGAGCGGATATGGGTTGATCGCCGTTGCCGGTTCCCACCACTCGGCGCTGGGATCGGTCTGCATGAGGGCGAAATGGAGATGCGGCCCTGCCGGATCGGCATTGCCGGTCGAGCCGACCGTGCCGATCCGCTGCCCGCGCTTAACCGCTTCGCCCTCCTTCAAGCCGGGCGCGTAGGCCTGCAGATGCGCGTAGTAGTATATTTTCCGACCGTCGAGCGATCGGACGTAAACGGTGTTGCCGCCCTCGTCTGATCGAAACAGCTTTTCGATCCGTCCGCCAGCCGCCGCGATCACCGGCGTTCCGGCGGGTGCCATGATGTCGAGCGCTTCATGCGTCCGCTCGCCGCCCCGTACGTCGTCGAAGGTATCGCTAAGCTGCGATGCCGCGACGCCGACGACCGGGATGAGTAGCTGGCCATCGGCCGGCGAGAGCGACGCTGCCGCCGCTCGCGGCTCTGGCGCTTTGGACGAGCGCGACTCTGTTGTCCGATCGACGTAGGTACTCCCGACCACGATCCACGCGGCCGAAGTCAGCGTGGCGGTGACGACGATGGTCAGCAACCGGTCGGCGAGGTTCAAGGCCATGGGTGCCTCAAGCCTGGAATACGACTTCGGTGGAAGTGCCGACCATGCCGGCAAGCCGCGCCGCGTCCCAATTGGTCAGCCGGACGCAGCCATGGCTCTGCGCGCGGCCGATGGTTTGCGGCTCGGGAGTGCCGTGGATGCCATAGTGCTCCTTCGATAGATCGATCCACACCACGCCGACCGGGCCGTTCGGCCCCGGCGGAAGCCTGGCCTTCTCGTCGCTTGGCTCGGCATCCCAGAACAGATCGGGATTGTAGTTGAACGGCGGGTTCCTGCTGACTCCGAGAATCTTCCATTCGCCCAGCGGCAGCGGATCGTAGCCCGAGCCGGAAGTGACCGTGAACATCGCCACCAGCTTGCCGCTCTCGTCGTAGCCCTTGAGCCAGCTTTCGGATTTGTCGACGACGACGCGGCTGACTTTCGGCTGGTCCGCGCTCACGCCGAGCGAGGCGAGCGTGCGCTGCCACTCCCGGTCATCGCCGCTACCCGCCGGCGCGCCGCCATCGAGCCCGATATTGGGCACGCGAACCAGCTGGCCGGGCCGAAATGCCGGCTGCTGCGGCGTCTCGCTTGCGGAAGGCGACGGCGATGCGCTCCCTCGCCGGGCCGCCCCGGCGTTGCCCTGCGCGGTCGCCTGGCCTCCGGCGGCGAGCTTCTCGGTGCCCGCCGTGCTGGTGGCGCTCTCGGTAGCCATCCCGGCGGGTTGGCCGCCCGGATTGAGCTCGTGCAGCACCTCGACCGTGGTGTGGAACCGCTCGGCCAGCTTCTCGTCGAGGCTCTCGTAGCCGAGATGCTCCATCCTGGCCTGATCTTCCGGCTCCTCGGGAACGTCGGCGAATTCGAGCTGGCGCCAGCTTTCGGGAATCCGCACCACCCGCGTCGCGGGAATATCGCGCCACTGTGCAAGCGCCTGCCGGGTCTCCGCGTCGAGCCGGCCGGTGGCGGCGAGCGAACGGGCTTCCTGGAAGCCCTTGAGCGCGTTCTGCGTCGACATGCCCATCCCACCGTCGATCACACCGGGACCGAAGCCCTGTTGGTCGAGGACGACCTGCAACTGCATTTCGGGGCGAGGCGTCGGATCGGCGATGTCCTCGGTCTCGAATGCGGCGAGCTCTGGGTCGGCGGGCACGGGAGCCGCTTCGCTTGCGGCCTGCTGCTCGGCCTCGTCCGGATCGGTGCCATTGAAGCTGCACGCGGCCAGCAGGGGCACCGCGAGGAGCGCCAGAACCTGACGCAGAAGCGAATGTTTCCGCCTGTGACCTTTCGCAGGTTCTCCAGTCTCTACAGTAGATTGATCGCCAAAAGTGCGCGATCGAGTGAGACCTTCCGCGCTCGGCGCTTTCCGGCTGATCGGTCCGTCAACAAATACTGGTTTAGTGAACATAGGGCGAACATTGGCACGTTCGCATGGCTGTAGGAAAGTGGAAATGGAAATGCGGCCCATGAGTACTCCTCTTCGAGGAGCAAAACCGCCAGTGCCGCGAAAGGCTCCCTATCCCAGCCGTTCGGCGAAAGCGCGCACCGCTTCGGCCTCGTCGCCGCCCCAGACGGCGTGGCTCACCGCCAGGAAATCCGCGCCCGCCTCGACCAGCGGCCCGCAGTTCTCCGGCGTGATCCCGCCGATCGCGACGCAGGGGATCTCCATCAACTCCTGCCACCAGGTGAGCAGCGCAGGCTCCGGGCGGTGCTCGCTCGGCTTGGTCGGGCTCGGGAAGAAGGCGCCGAACGCGACGTAGTCCGCCCCCGCTTCGCCGGCTTCCATGGCGAGGTGCCGGCTGGCGTGACAAGTCACGCCGATCTGCGCCTCGCGCCCTAACGTTTCGCGAGCCTCGCGCAAGCTGCCGTCCTGCTGGCCGAGGTGGACGCCGTCGGCCTTGAGCCGCTTCGCCAGCGCGATGCTGTCGTTGACGATGAAGGCGATGTCGCGCGCGCGGCAAATCGCCTGGAGCGGTTCGGCGAGCCGCGCCGCTTCGTGCTGGTCGAGACCTTTGACCCGGAACTGGAACGCCGCGACCGGGCCCGCCGCCAGCGCGCGCTCAAGCCGCGCCGGGAAATCGCCGCCGACGTCGAGCGGCGAGATCAGATATAGCTGGCACGCGGGAGCCGAACCGCCTTTGCCCGCATTGTCTTCGGCATGCCCGACCAAGCCCTTGCTCCCGCTGCCCCCCCGGTCCGCATCAGCTGCTCCGGGTGGATCTACAAGCACTGGCGCGGGCTGTTCTATCCCGAGAAGCTGCCCGTCAAGCGCCATTCATGATGCGCAGACGCTGCGTGGCATGGTACGGCAGGCTTTACGGTGATTCACGAGGATCGGTTCATGCGTAGAGTGGTAGCTTTTCTCCTCCTTCCCGTTCTTCTGGCCGGCTGCGCCACGGGGTTCACGCCCCTCGAAGGGATGCCTACCGCGCTCGGCGAGAGCGTGCTCGTCATCCCGGGCGCGCTGGCGGCGACCCCGCGCTCGGTCATCGAGGACAGCCGCTGCCCGCTCACCGTGCGCTGCGTTCAGGCCGGTCGGGTGATAGTCTCGACCCGCCTGGACGGCGTCGACTGGAACGAGACCGTCCCGCTGACGCTCGGCGAGCCCTATTCGGTCATGGGCCACACGATCACGCTGGTTTCCGCCCGGCCCGAGAAGTGGAACGAGCGCCGGCGACCGCGCGGCGAATACCGGTTCATCTTCGAGGGAAGTTAGACCGCGACCTTCTGCGTGCTGGCTCCGTAGATCGCGTCGATCGCTTCACCCAGCGCGGCGTCGAACTCGGCGTCGCTCATCTGCGCGCGCAAATCGTCGAGCAGCGCGCGGCTGAAGCTCGCGATCATGCCGTGGTTGCGGGCGAGCTCGGCGCAAGCTTCGCTGCGCGAGAAGCCGCCCGACAGCGCAACGACCTTGAGCACCTTGGGATGCTCGACGAGCGGCTTGAAGGCGTTCGCTTCGACCGGGATCGAGAGCTTGAGCATGACTTGCCGGCCATCGGGCAGCGCATCGAGGCCGCGCAGGATCTCGTCGCGCAGAATCGCCTCGCCCGCTGCGCGGTCCGCAGCCTTGATCGAATACTCGGGCTCGAGGATCGGCATCAGCCCGTGCGCAAGCACTTGCTTGCCGACCTCGAACTGCTGCGCGACGACCGCGGCGATGCCTTGCGGATTCGCGGCGTTGATCACCGAGCGCTCCTTGGTCCCGTAGACGCCGAGCGCTTTGGCCCGCTCGAGCAGCGCGTCGAGCCCGGGCATCGGCTTCATCAGCTGGACCCCGTCGGCCTCGTCTTCGAGGCCCTTGTCGATCTTGAGGAACGGCACCACGCCCTTGGCGATGAGCGCCTGCGGCACGGGCACGCCGTCGACCGCGCCGTCCATCGTCTTCTCGAACAGGATCGCGCCGACGACCTTGTCGCCCGTGAATGCGGACGAACGGATGATCCGGCTACGCATCTCGTGGATCTTGGCGAACATCTCATCGTCGCCGCTCCACTCGTCGTCCGCCACGCCGTAAGCGCGCAACGCTTTCGGAGTCGAACCGCCCGACTGGTCGAGCGCGGCGATGAAGCCGTTACCGGCGGCGATACGGGCGGTCATTTCCTCGTGGTTCATTTGCTGGCTCTCCCGATCTTGTCAGATTGTTGGTGAAGCACACCTTGGCATCGAGTGCGACGGCGCTGGCACATTTGCTGCATCGGAGGAAAGCGAAAATCGCTGCGGGGTGCGTTTCGGGGGCATTCATTCGGCCAAGCCCACACTGTCGGGAATGAAGCCCTTTTGCGCTCTCGCCGCCCAGCTCGCGCTTGCCGCCTGCGCCACCACGCCGCCGCAGGACGGCATCGCTCGCGCCGGACTGAACGATCGGATCTATGTCGGCGGGCCTTACGTGACTCCGCTTGCGGTGCTCGAGGACAGCCGCTGTCCGATGAACGCGCGCTGCGTCTGGGCCGGCCGCGTCCGGCTCTCGGTGCGGGTCGACCTCGGCTCAGGCAGCGAGACGCACGAGATCGCCAGCGATGCGCCGATCGAGGTCGCCGATGGGCAACTCGCGCTGGTCGAAATTCAACCCGACCGCGTCGCCGGCGATCGACCCGGCACCCCAGCCCCATATCGGTTCGGCTTCACGTTTGCGGGCGGGCTGTAATGGTGAAGTCATGGCTTGACTTATGTGCCGCAGCTGTTACTGAAGTATCACCTTCAGTAACAGGAGACGAGTCCATGGCCATCGTTCACGACCGCTTCACCCTCGAGCGCCGCTATCCGCACGGCCGCGAACGGCTTTTCGCCGTCCTGTCCGACCCCGCCCTCAAGCAGCGCTGGCACGCGGGGCCGTCGGCAGACGTGCTGAGCTTCGAAATGGATTTCCGCGTCGGCGGTGCCGAGCGGCAAAGGTACTCGCTCGGCCCGGACACCCCATTTCCGGGCACCCTGCTCGAGAACGAGGGGCGCTTCGAGGATATCGTCGCCGGCGAGCGGGTGGTCCTGACCACCACAATGACCTTCGGGGGCAAGCGCATCTCCACCGCGTTGCTCACGTTCGAGCTCGCCGACGCCGACGATGGCGGCAGCACCCTCACCTTCACGCACCAGGCGGCGTTCTATGAAGGTGCCGACGGCCCCGAGATGCGCCGGGCCGGGTGGGAATCGATGCTGGATTCGCTGACCCGTTCGCTGGCCGAGGCGCAGCCCGCGTGAGCCCGGCGACCGCCGCGCTGTTCGATGCGCTCGGCGATCCCACGCGGCGTTCGATAGTCGCGCTTCTCGGCGAAGGTCCAATCAGCGTCTCCGCCCTAAGCCGGCCGCTGGAAATCACCGTGACCGCCGTCGGACAGCACCTGCGCGTCCTCGAGCACGCCGGACTCGCCCTCTCGGAAAAGCGCGGCCGGACACGCTTGTGCCGTCTTCGTCCGGAGGGGCTGCGCGAGCTGGAGAACTGGGCCCGCCAATCCCGCTCAGCATGGGAAGCGCGGCTCGACCGGATCGGGAGCGTGCTTGACGAGGAGGCTTAGCCGGCGAGCGCCGCCACCCCGGGCAGCTCGCGGCCTTCCATCCATTCCAGGAAAGCACCGCCGGCCGTCGACACGTAGGTGAACGCATCCGCCGTGCCGGCGTGATTGAGCGCCGCCACGGTGTCGCCGCCGCCTGCGACCGAGACCAGCGAGCCTTCGCGAGTGAGCGCCGCGGCGGTTCTCGCCAGCGCCACGGTGGCCGTGTCGAACGGCGGGGTCTCGAAGGCGCCGAGCGGGCCGTTCCACACCAGCGTACGGCAGGTCTTGAGCGCATCGGCGAGCGCTTCAACGGCTTGTGGGCCGACGTCGAGGATCATCTCGTCGGCGGCGACTTCGTGGACGTTGCAGGTCCGCAAGCTCGGCGGGTTGGCGGCGAACTCTTTCGCCACCACGACGTCGTAGGGCAGATGCACCGTGCAGCCGGCGGCTTCGGCGGCGTCGAGGATCGTCTCGGCCTTGGCGGCGAGGTCGTGCTCGCAAAGGCTCTTGCCGACATCGATCCCGCGCGCGGCGAGGAAGGTGTTGGCCATGCCGCCGCCGATGATCAGGTGCTGGACCTTGCTGACGAGATGCTCGAGCACCGCGAGCTTGGTCGATACCTTGGCTCCGCCGACCACCGCCGCGACCGGCGGCTCGGGGCTGCCGAGCGCCTTATCGAGCGCTTCGAGCTCGGCCTGCATGGCGCGGCCGGCATAGGCGGGAAGCAGGTGCGCCAGGCCTTCGGTAGTGGCATGCGCACGGTGCGAGGCGGAGAACGCGTCGTTGACGTAGAAGTCGCCGTTCGCCGCGATCGCCTTGGCGAATTCGGGATCGTTCTTCTCCTCGCCCGGCCAGAAGCGGGTGTTCTCGAGCAGGCCGATGTCGCCGGGGCGGAAGATCGCGAGCGCTTGTTCCACCACCGGGCCGGAGACTTCGGAGATGTACATCAGCTTGCGGCCGAGAACGTGTTCGACCGCGCCCTGGAGGTAGCTCGTCGACATCGTCGAATGCCGCTCGCCCTTCGGCCGGCCGAAATGGGCGAGCAGCAGCACCTTGGCGCCGGCATCGGCGAGCTCGAGGATCGTTGGGGCGACCGCCTCGGCGCGAGTCAGGTCGGTGGCGCGGCCATCCGCCATCGGCAGGTTGAGGTCGACGCGCACCAGCGCGACTTTGCCGGTGACATCACCAAGCGAATCCAGCGTACGGAAATTGGCCATCAAAGAACCCTGATCTCGTCCCCAACCGCGATCTCGCCGTCTTCGACCACCCGACCGAGAAAGCCCCCGCGCCAGTCTGGCGTCAATGCGGCACGCAGGCCTTCGTGAAGCGCGTCCATCCGTTCGCACGGGTCGCATTCGCAGGTGATCTCGATGACCAGGCTATCGCCGATTTGGACCCTGAGGCCTTCCTCCCGCGGCAATCGAAGGCCTTGGACCAGGAGGTTGCGCCGGCAGTCCGACCAATCGAGCAGAGCGCCCGCTTCGGCCATCGCGGCACTGACGCATTCCGCCTCGATCAGCGAGACCTGGCGCTTGCGGCTCGGCTTCGACGAAGCGAGACCGCCGCGGAAATCGCCGTGAACGCCCTCGGCCGCGGTGACGGCGACATGGTCGAGCGTCTCCATCGGCCCCATCGGGCGGTCGTGGCGGGCGATTCCTGCGAGACGGCCGGTGGTCATGGCTTGGCCTTAATCCTTGCTCCCGGATTCGTCACCCTGAACTTGCTTCAGGGCCCATGGTGCCGCCCGCGCGGAACCATCGGTCGGCACCCACCTCGCCGTGCTTGTGCTCGATGGGCATGCTCCGGAAGTGCTGCGCGATGGACCCTGAAACAAGTTCAGGGTGACGACGATTAAGTTTGGCCTCGGATCGAGGCTCTCCTCACATCAACTTCGCCATCACCCCGGCGGTGTCGATCATCCGGTTCGAGAAGCCCCATTCGTTGTCATACCAGCTCACCACGCGGGCGAGTTTACCTTCGAGCACCGCGGTCTCGAGGCTGTCGACGGTCGAGCTGGCCGGATAGTGGTTGAAGTCCGAGCTGACGAGCGGCTGGTCGGTGTAGTCGAGCACGCCTTTCATCTTGCCTTCGGCCGCGGCCTTGAGCGCAGCATTCAGCTCGTCCTTGTCGGTGTCGCGCGAGGGGGTGAACACCAGGTCGATCAGGCTGACGTTCGGCGTCGGCACGCGCACCGACGAGCCGTCGAGCTTGCCCTTCAGCTCCGGAAGCACCAGGCCGACAGCGCGGGCAGCGCCGGTGGTGGTCGGGATCATGTTCATCGCCCCGGCGCGGGCGCGGCGCAGGTCCGAATGGATCTGGTCCAGCATGCGCTGGTCGTTGGTATAGCTGTGGATCGTGGTCATGAAGCCGCGCTCGATCCCGACGGCGTCGTGCAGGACCTTGGCGACCGGCGCGAGGCAGTTGGTGGTGCAGCTGGCGTTCGAGACGATCACGTCGTCGGCCGTCAGCGTGTCCTGGTTGACGCCGAAAACGATGGTCTTGGAAACGCCCGTCGCCGGCGCCGAGATGAGCACCCGCTTGGCGCCCGCGGCGAGATGCGGACGGCTCGCTTCGTCGGACTGGAAGAAGCCGGTGCATTCGAGCACGAACTCGACGCCCAGGTCCTTGTGCGGAAGCTTGCCCGGATCCCGCTCCTTGGTCACCGCAATGTCGCGGCCGTTGACCTGGATCGAATCACCGTCCGAAGTCACCGTGCCAGGGAAGCGGCCGTGCGTGCTGTCGAAAGCGAACAGCAGCGCGTTCGACTTCGGATCGGCGAGATCGTTGATCGCGACCAGCTCGAAGTCATGGTCGGTACGTTCCAGGATCGCGCGCGCAACCAGCCGCCCGATGCGCCCGAACCCATTGATCGCCACCTTCGTCGCCATGAAAGGAACTCCTGCTAACCAGCTAGTTTATCTTTGATTTTCGGAACGATCGCTTCGACGGAGAAGCCGAATCGATGGAACAGGTCCTCGGCCGGAGCGGACGCTCCGAATCGATCGAGGCCGATATTGAGACCGTTGGTCGTGGTGTAGCGCTCCCAGCCCCATGTCGTCCCCGCTTCGATCGAAACCTTGAGGATGTGGTCGTCGTGCGGGAGGACCTCGTGCTTATACGCCTCGTCCTGCGCGTCGAACAATTCGAGGCAGGGCGCGGAGACCACGTCGGCGCCGATGCCCTCGGCCTCGAGCGCCTTGGCGACGTCGACCGCGAGCGCGACTTCGGAACCGGTCGCGATCAGGATCACCTTGCGGTCGGCCTCAGCGCGCTTGAGTGTGTACGCGCCGCGCGCGGAAAGCATCTCGCCTTCATGCCTGAGCTGCGGCAGGTTTTGCCGGGTGAGCGCGAGCACCGAGGGAGTGTCCTCGTCCTGCAACGCGAGGTTCCAGCACTCCGCGGTCTCGATCACATCGGCCGGGCGGAACACGTTGAGATTGGGGATCAACCGCAAGCTCATCACGTGCTCGACCGGCTGGTGGGTCGGGCCATCCTCGCCGAGGCCGATGCTGTCGTGCGTGAGCACGTAGATCACGCGCACCTGCTGCAGCGCCGAGAGGCGGATTGCGTTGCGGCAATAGTCGCTGAAGATCAGGAATGTGCCACCGTACGGGATCAACCCGCCGTGCAGCGCCATACCGTTCATCGCCGCGGCCATCCCGAACTCGCGAATGCCGTAGTATACGTAACGGCCCACGTAGCTCTCCGACGTAAGCGGAGTTGTCGCGGGGGTCTTGGTGTTGTTCGAGCCGGTGAGGTCGGCCGAGCCGCCGATCATCTCGGGCAGCAGCGGCGTCAGCACTTCGAGCGCGAGCTCCGATGCGCGCCGGGTGGCGACCTTCTGGTCCTTCTCGAGCCACGAGGAGAACACTTTGCCGGCCTCCTCGCCCGAGGGCAGGCGGCCTTCCATGCGGCGAATGAATTCGGCCTTGTTTGAATCGCTTGCGAGGCGCTGCTGCCATTCGGCGCGAGCCTGCTTGCCGCGCTCGCCGGTCGCGCGCCAATCGGCCGAGATGTCCTCGGGCACGACGAACGCGGGCGAATCCCAGCCGAGCGCGACGCGGGTCGCCGCGACTTCGTCGGCGCCGAGCGCGGCACCGTGAACCTTGTGCGTGCCGGCCTTGTTGGGCGCGCCTTTGCCGATCACCGTGCGGCACGCGACGATCGAGGGGCGGTCATCCTCGACCGCTTCGTCGAGCGCGCGGCGGATATCGGCGATGTCGTGCCCGTCGCACGAGGTCGTGTGCCAGCCGGTCGCGGCATAGCGCGCGAGCACATCCTCGCTGGTCGAGAGATCGGTGCTGCCGTCGATGGTGATCTTGTTGTCGTCCCACAGCACGATCATGCGGCCGAGCTTCAAGTGCCCGGCGAGGCCGATCGCCTCGTGATTGACGCCTTCCATCAGGCAGCCGTCACCGGCGATCACCCAGGTCCTGTGGTCGACCAGACCGTCGCCGAACTCGGCGTTCAGGTGCCGCTCGGCGATCGCCATGCCGACCGCCATCGCCAGGCCCTGCCCGAGCGGACCGGTGGTCGATTCGACGCCTTCGATCAGAAAATTCTCCGGGTGCCCGGCGCAAGGACTGCCGAGCTGGCGGAACCGCGCGATCTCGTCGAGCGTCGGGTGCGCGTAGCCGCTCAGGTTGAGCAGCGAATAGATCAGCATCGAACCGTGACCGGCGCTGAGCACGAAACGGTCGCGGTCGGGCCACTTGGGATCGGCCGGGTCGAACTTGAGGTATTCGGACCACAGCACCGTAGCGACGTCGGCCATGCCCATCGGCATTCCCGGGTGGCCCGAATTCGCCGCCTCGACCGCGTCCATCGACAGCGCACGGATGGCGTTGGCCATCGTCGCGTAACGGGCGGGATCAAGACTCATGCGTGGGCTCCGGTGAGTGGGGACCGCGAATCGGCTGCGCGGTCCCCTTGGGCAGCGCCTGCCGTGTCGTCAAGCTCGCGCCCCCGCCCCACGGCCGTCATCCCGATAACGCTTATTCACAGCTCCGCTCGCCAACATTTTGCCCGACAACACTGTTTTGGTTAACTGTACCGCCATGGAAGGGGATCGGATCTCCAGGGCAACGGCACGGATAACCGCCGCGATAAGCCGGATCGAGGCTGCGGCCCAGCGCCCCGCGTGTGGCGATGGCGATCCCGCGCTGGCCCGCAGATATCAGGTTCTTCGCAGCGAAACCGGCGCCGCGCTCGCCGAGCTCGACCGCTTGATCGGGTCGCTCGGATCATGAGCAACGTCACGCTCGACATCGCCGGCCGCAAGTTCACCGTCGCCTGCGGCCAGGGCGAGGAACCGCACATCGAGATGCTCGGCCGCATCATTGGCTCCAAGATCGAGGGCATGCCGGGTCTTGCCAGCCAGTCGGAAGCGCGCTGCCTGCTCTACGCCGCCCTGCTCCTCGCGGACGAGGTGCACGAGCTGCGTTCGGAAGCTGGCGCTTCGCCGGTCGCTCCCGATGAAGGCGCGGCGGAGATACTGGAGAGCCTAGCCGATCGCCTGGAGACGTTGGCCGCCGAGCTCGAGGGCTAGACACGCCCGCCGGGCGGACCTCAGCCGATCCCGTGATAGTCCTTGTACCAGCGGACGAAGGCCGGGACTCCGGTCTCGATGCCGGTCGAGGGTTGGTAGCCGAGATCCCGCTGGATGGCCTCGATGTCGGCGTAGGTCTGCGGGACGTCGCCCGGCTGCATCGGGAGCATTTGCCGTTCCGCCTGCCGCCCGCATTCACGCTCGAGCAAGTCGATGACATGCATCAGGTGCTCGGCGCGGTGATTGCCGATGTTGTAGAGCGCGTGCGGTTTCTCGCTGCCGCCTGCCTTGATGCTCCCATCGTCCGCTGGCGGATGGTCGAGCGCGGCCACGGTTCCCGCGACGATATCGTCGATGTAAGTGAAATCGCGCCACATCTCGCCGTGGTTGAACACCGGGATCGGTTCGCCGGCGAGGATCTTGCGGGTGAAGATCCACATCATCATGTCCGGCCGTCCCCACGGCCCGTAGACGGTAAAGAACCTCAAGCCCGTCAACCGCAGGCGGTAGAGATGCGCGTAAGTCTCGCTCATCAGCTCGTCCGCCTTCTTGGTCGCGGCGTAAAGCGAGAGCGGGTGATCGACCCGGTCCTCGACTGCGAACGGCAGCTTCGCGTTGCAGCCGTAGACCGAGCTCGAACTCGCGTAGACCATGTGCGCCACGCCGCGATGCCGCGCGATCTCGAGGAGATTGAGGTGGCCGACCAGGTTCGACTGAGCGTAGGCGTGCGGGTTCTCGATCGAGTAACGCACCCCGGCCTGCGCGCCGAGGTGGACGATACGGTCGAACTCGCACCCCATAAGCGCGGCGTCGAGACCTGCTGTGTCAGCGAAGTCCTGCCGGATGAACGTGAATCGCTCCGGAAACTCGGTCAGCAGCGTATCGAGCCGGTCCTGCTTGAGGGAGATCTGGTAGTAGTCGTTGAGGTTATCGAGGCCGATCACCACTTCGCCCCGCGCGAGCAGCTGCCGCGCCACGGCGGCGCCGATGAAACCCGCGGCTCCGGTAACCAGCACGGCCATCGAACGCTCCCTCCTGACCTCGGCGTGCGACTAACAGAGCCCGATGCGAAAGGCGAATGCTTGAGACCGGCGCCCCGAGCCCCTACATAGACCCTCGGCGGGACTGCCCGGCACGAGCCGACAGAACATCCCTGAGGCTATAAGCAATCCCTGGGAGCTGTCCCTGTTCGGATCGCGGGTTCGTCCTGAGGTTCGATGCATACGGCGCCCACCTGACGTTGAGGCGTCAGAGGATTTCCCGGCACCGACCCATGGTGGTTCCGCCACACACCCTATCTCCCCCCTACCGTCACCCTGAACTTGTTTCAGGGCCCATTTCTCCGCAGGCGCGGAACTCCGCGCACGAAACCGACCTCGCCGCAACGTTACGCCACGCTCGCGTGCTCCGCGAATTCGGCCCGATGGGTGCTGAAACAAGTTCAGCATGACGAAGGGAGGAGGAGCGGATAGGGGCGCCGGCATGGAAGTAACCGAGCTCAAGAAACAACTGCGTACCGAGCTGCGCCGCAAGCGCGTCGAGCATGCCGCGAACTTGCCGCGCGAGGTCAGCGCGCTGGTGTTCAACCGCCCGCCCGGACCGGTGCTCGAGCTGGTGCCGTCGGGCGCCACGATCGGGCTCTACCGCTCGGACGCCGGCGAAGCGCCATCGGCGAGCTACATCAGGTTCTTCTTCGAACGCGGCCATCCGATCGCCCTTCCCCGCGTCACCACGCTCGACAAGCCGATGGAATTCCGCCTCCACACCGATCCGTACGAGGAAAGCGATCTCGAATCGGGCGTCTGGGGCCTGCGCCAGCCGGGCGTGACCGCACCGGTGGTCGTGCCCGAAGTGCTGTTCATGCCGCTGGTCGGCTTTACCGCACGCGGGGATCGCCTCGGCCAGGGCGGCGGCTACTACGACCGCTTCCTCGCCGCGCATCCGCAGATCACCGCGATCGGCATGGCCTGGGACGTCCAGGAAGTGCCCGAGCTGCCGACCGAGCTGCACGACATGCGGCTATCCGCGATCGTCACGCCGACGCGGGTGCTCGGACCGTTCGAATGAGGGACCAGCCGACGCTGCGGATTCCGCTCGGCATTCTGGCGTTGCTCGTTGTCGTCGCCGTGTACATCGGCGCGGTGGTTTGGGCATCGCAGTGGATCGAGCAGTTGCCGACGCTGGCGCAGGCGCTCGTCTATCTCATTCTGGGCGTCGCCTGGCTGCTGCCGCTCAGGCGCTTCCTGATCTGGATGGAGACGGGCAGCTGGTGAGGGATAGGCTCCCTAAGTCCCAAGTGGCGCGAGTGACGGGACTTGAACCCGCGACCTCCGGCGTGACAGGCCGGCGCTCTAACCAACTGAGCTACACCCGCGCATTCGGGCCCAAATAGACGAGATGGGCACCGCTTGGGAGCAGCGCCCCTAGGGCAGCGCTTTCGGGCTGTCAACCGCCCTCCCCGCACGCTGCGACGAGCCGCGTGACGCAGCGAAAATTGCACCGGTGTTAACTATATTTTCGCTACTTCCGGCCCACCTAGCCCGCGCTCGAATGGGGGCTTGATCATGCGTTGGACGATTGCACTGGCGACCCTGTTCGCCGCGTTTCCCGCGAATGCAGAGGATGTCGCAATCGACAGCGCAGTCTATCGCGAGCGCGTCACCGAAGGCCGCTCGCAGATCGAACCGGTCACGCGCCTCACGCGGGGCGACCGGGTGGTGACGATTCTCACGTGGAGTGCGCCGCACGGCGGCAATTATACCGTCACCAGCCCTGTCCCGGCCGGCCTCGTGCTAAAGAGCGCAAGCCATCCCGGCCTCGAGGTATCGACCGACGGTGGACGCAGCTGGCATCGCATTGCCGATCCCGACGCCATTCCGAGCGGCGCGACGCACTTGCGCTGGAGGGTCGGCGGCGACGGGCGGCTGACCTATCGCGCCGTGGTGCGCTGAGCGCCTAACGTTCGTACTTCCAGTTCCTGCGCTTGCCTTCAGCGAGCCATTCGAGCGCTTGGCCGATCCGCTTGGCGCGGGTTTCCTCCCGCTTTGCCTCAGTGATCCAGTCGAGGTATTCGTAGCGATGCGACGGGGCGAGGCCTTCCCAATACTGCGTAGCCGCGGAATTGGCCGCCAGCGCGGCGCCGACGTCGTCGGGCATCTCGATCCTGCGCGGTTCTTTCGGCTTGGTCGCGGCGGCGCGCTTCATTGCCGTGCCTTCCACATCGATCCGCGCTTTCGCGGCGCGCAGCTTCTCGGCAAGCACCGCGTCGGACGGCAAGTCGTCGAGCGAGATAATCTTGCCGAACGAGCCCATTCCTTCGCTCCCGCCTTCTTCGGCGCCCTGCCGGCCCTCGCCGTGGATCATGAACGCGCAGTGCGCCTTGAACGCGGCCATGCCGGCGATGTTCTTTCCCTTGTAGGTGAAATGCGGCATGCCCCATTTGATTGCTTCGCCCGCTTCGGGCACCGTGCGATGGACAAGTGCGCGCAGGTGCTCGAGGATTGGGCGCGCGAACGCGGCCGCCGCGGCGATCTTGCGGTCGATGCGCGGGTCTCGTTCCATCACATCGGCCCGTAGCTAATGACCGTCACGATTGCACGCCATCTTGCCGCGGAGCGGAAAAAGTCGGAAACGGCACCTGAAATGAACCTATCCGCACTACCTTCGCCTTCGGGCATGCTGCCCGCGGGCGAGCTCAGGGATGCCCTTCGCCCGTTCCGGAACGCGGCGTCCTCCATCGTGATGTTGAGCGTGATGCTGAACATCCTCGCCCTCGCCGGCTCGATCTACCTGATGCTGGTGTACGACAAGGTGCTGCTGAGCGGCAGTATCCAGACGCTCACGGCCATCTTCATCATCCTCATCGTCCTCTACATATTCCAGGGCATCTTCGATTCCCTGCGCGCGAAGCTGCTTCAGATGACGGGGGAAGGATTCGATCGCGCGATCGCGCCGCGGCTGCAACAGCTCGACACGGAATTGGCGCTGCAAGGAAAGCTGGCGGGTGCGGCCTCGACGCCCGTGCGGGATCTCGACCAGATCCGCAGCTTCCTGGCGAGCCAGGGGCCGGCGGCGATCATCGATCTGCCGTGGATAGCGTTCTTCCTGATCATTCTGTCGCTGCTTCATCCGGCGCTCGGTCTCACCACGCTCATCGGCGCGATCGCGCTCGGGATCGTGACCTGGCTCAACGACCGCCAGACGCGGGACCGGGTCGAAGCGGTCAACCGCCTCGGCCGGGAGCGCACTACCGCGACCGAGCGGATGCGGCGGGGGCTCGACGCCATCAAGGGCCTGGCGATCACCGGGCGGATGAACGAGCTCGCCGAGGAAGCGCACAACCGCTTTGTCGAAGGCCAGGCAGGGCTTTCTCGACTCATTGCAAAATACTCGGCGCTGAGCCGCGGGCTGAGGATGTTCATCCAATCCGCCGTATTGACCGTCGGCGCGGTGCTGGTGATTGACGGCAAGGCATCGGCCGGGATCATCTTCGCCTCCTCGATCCTCGCCGGGCGGGCGCTGGCCCCGGTCGACCAGGCGATTGCCAACTGGCGCGGCTTTGTGGCCGCTCGGCAGGCGTGGAAACGACTCGATCAGTTGCTGCGAGACAATCCTCCTGCGCCCACGCTGTCAGTGACATTGGAAATGCCGGCCAAGAGCCTGAGCCTGGAAAAGGTTTCGGTCGCTCCGCCCGGCGCTCCCGCGCCGGTGGTGAACGAGGTCAGCCTGGCGCTCACGGCCGGCGATGCGCTGGCGATGGTGGGGCCAAGCGGGTCGGGGAAGTCAACCCTCTCGCGGGCGATCTCGAATATCTGGCCACCGGCGAGCGGAAGCATTCGTCTCGACGGCGCGCCGCTCGAGCAATACGACGAACCGGGCTTACGCGCGGCCGTCGGCTACCTGCCGCAGGAAGTGGAACTGTTCGCCGGCAGCGTGGCGCAAAATATCGCCCGATTCGATCCGGATCCATCGTCCGATAAGGTCATGGCCGCCGCCCGCGCGGCCGGCATCCACGAGCTCGTGCTTACGCTGCCGAATGGATACGACAGCTTCGTTGGGGAAGGCGGTGCGGTGCTTTCCGCCGGGCAGCGCCAACGCGTGGCATTGGCTCGCGCGCTTTATGGCGATCCCTTTCTGCTGGTGCTCGACGAGCCCGATTCAAACCTCGATCCGGACGGCGAGACGGCGCTGGGCGCGGCAATCGCCAGCGTGCGGAAGCGCGGCGGCATTGTGGTCGTGGTGACGCATCGCGTGGCGCTGCTGAAGGAAGTCAATCAGATGCTGGTGCTACGGGCGGGTAAACAACAGGCGTTCGGCCCGCGCGATACGGTTCTGGCCGCACTCAACCGTGCGTCGCCACCAAATGGAACGGTGACCTCGACGCGCGCGGCTGCCGACAAGCCCCAGCGCGAGAGGATCTGACGATGCTGCTGGACATTGGTGCATTTCGCGGCAAGCCCTTGGAGGCCGACGGGGAACTCGGGATTTCCGGCGACAGCGAGCTGCGGGGTGTATCGCGGCGGGCCCGCCGTCTGCTGCTCGGAATGGCCGGCGTCCTCGTTGTGCTCGCCCTGTTCCCGGTAAAGGGCGCGGTGATCGGCACGGGCGAGGTGAATGTCGATTCGCGCGTCAAGATCATCACACATCCATCCGGGGGGGTTCTTTCGCAGATCAGGGTGCGCGAGGGCCAGCACGTCGAGCAGGGACAGGTCCTGGCGCTGCTGGATCAGTCAGTGCTCGGTCCAAGCGCACGCAATGCCGCGCTCGGCCGCGACCAGCTGCTAGCGCTCCGCGCAAGGCTCGAGGCGGAACGCGACGACCGTCCGGTCGTCGTCTTCCCGCCGGCACTGATCTCGCGCCGCGACAGCAGCGCCGCCGCTGCGATCGAGCGCGAGAGGCGTCAGTTCCAGCTGGGCCGGACCGAGCGCGAAAGCACCCTTGCCCTTTTGCAGCAGCGCGTCCGCCAGCTCAACGAGCAGATCAATTCCTACAGGGTTCAGATCGACGCGACGCAGCGGCAGCTGGTGTTGATTCAACCGGAGCTTGAAGGCCTTCGCGAATTGCGGGGTCGCGGCTTGGTGACCGTCAACAGGCTCAACGAAATGGAACGCACGGCAGTGCAGCTTTCCGCGACCGAAGCCTCGCTGCAGGCGGATATCGCGCAAACCGAAGCGCGCATTTCGGAAACGCGGGAACAGATCCTCAATGTCAGCCAAAGCCGCAGGGTGGAGGCCGGCGCGGAGCTTGCAGCGGTGATCGCTCAGTTGGCCGAGCAGGATTCGCGGACAATCTCGATGCAGGACTCGCTGCAACGCGCGACTGTCGCTGCCCCCCAGGCGGGGACCGTGGACCAGATCTTCTATACGACGCCCGGCAGTGCAGTGCCGCCCGGCGAGCCTTTCATCCGCCTGGTGCCGGAAGAAGACAGGCTGGTCGTCACGGCCAAGGTCGCCCCCGGCGATGTCGATGCCTTGCGGACCGGTCAGGAGGCGCGCGTGCGTTTCTCTACGCTGGATCGCAACCTTTCGCCGGAGATCCCAGGCAAGCTCATTTTCATTGCAGCAGAGCGCACCGACGACAGCCAGACGGGGCTCAGCTACTACCGGGTGGAAGTCGAAATCGCGGAAAGCGAGATGAACGCGCTCGGCGCCGGCCAGTTGAGAGCCGGCCAGCCGGTGGAGGTGTTCTTCACCACCGGCAACCGTTCGATCCTGAGCTACGCGCTCAAGCCCTTCATGGACCAGATCCGCAAGGCGATGCTCGAGTAGTCCTTCAGGGGACGTTTACTGAAAAGAGCCGCCGACGTTCTGGTCGATCCCGGACGCTCAGGGAGGCGTTCGCGGGCCTCTCGTCCCGTCAGATCACCGTGAACTCACCCGCCGTCATCGCCAGTCCGGTGGAGAGCGTGGCGAACTGCACCGCCGCACCCGCGCCGTTGCCGTCGGCATCGAACAGCAGCGCGCCGGTGGCCGAGTTGTAGATGATCCGGTCGTCGGCATCGGCTGCCGCCGCGCCGGTGCGGAATGCTCCGGCCGCCAGCGCTCCGGCGGCCAGCCCGGTGAACACCGCGTTGTCGATCTCGATCGCATCGTCGGCCACGACGTAGCCGGTGATGGTATCGACATTGCCGGCGCCGAGCGCGGTGGTGAAGCGGAAGGTGTCCGCCCCGCCGAGGCCCTGGAGCGTGTCGTTGCCGCCCAGGCCGTTGAGGGCATTGGCTCCGGCATTGCCGAGCAGGGTGTTGGCCAGCTCGTTGCCGGTGAGGTTGATCGCGGTGGTCCCGGCCATGCTCGTCGTGCGCAGAGCCTCGACGTGTTGGCCGGCTCCCAGGGTGTAGCTGACGCTGGTGAACACCTGGTCGGTGCCCGCTCCGGCCGCTTCCTGGACCA
>CBHCZH010000058.1:0-19288 GCA_965977975.1 uncultured bacterium | reverse complement strand
ATCAGCCCTTTGTCGCGCCACCGGTCCACTCGATAAGGCGAGCCGTCCACCCGTGCGCATTTACCGCCGGCCTCGTTGAGCCACAGCGCGCCGGCCGCGTGGTCCCACGGCAGCGTCCGCTCGAAGATCGCGACGTCGTTCACCCCGAGCGCCAGACGCGGATACTGTTCCGCGGCGCAATAGGGGATGTCGGCCAGCGTGTAGTCGGCGATGGCAGCCTTCACGCCTTCGCGTTTGCTCGGATCCATGAAGATCAGCGAGATCGCCGCGACCGGAGGATCCTCGCCGGTCGGCCGTGCGGCGATCCTCTCGCCATCCATGTAAGCGCCTTCGCCGCGATGGGCGACACAGAAGCGGTCGCTCAGGCAATCGTAGATCCAGCCGGCGTGGGCCTCACCGCCCGAAGCCATCGCGATCAGGATGCCGAATGGCGGCCGCCCTTTGGCGAAGTTGCGCGTGCCGTCGAGCGGATCGACGATCCAGCAATCGCCGGCCAAGCGGTCGAACACGCTTTCGTCTGCAAACGCCGCCTCTTCTCCCACAACCGGGATATCGACGATCTTCGCCAGACCCTCGGCGAGCATCGCTTCCGATTCGTGATCGGCGATGGTGACCACATCGTCAGCAATCTTGGCGGTGACCTCGTGCTCGGCGAGCTTCTGGTAACGCGGCAGGATGATCTTGCGCGTCACATCGCGCAGCAGCGTAAGCATCGCGTCGTGGAGCGCGGTGGAAGTCATCAATGGCGTCCGCGCGCGAACCGCGGCAATTCGTCCGCGGCGTCGGCCCAGGCGATTCTGCTGTCATAGTAGATGTGGAACTCGGGCAGCACCGCGGCGGGCGCATCGAGCGTTGCCACGCTGAAGTCGTGAGTCGCGCCTGCAAACTCGTGGAACAAGAGCGGTGTGCCGCATTCGCTGCAGAACCAGCGCTCGGCCTTTTCGCTCGACGGGTAGCGGCGAACGTGCTCGCCGCCGCTTTCGATCATATAGTCGCCTGATGGCACGCTGGCGAAGACCATCGCCGGGCTGCCGGAATTGAGCTGGCAGCTCCGGCAATGGCACCAGCCGGCGTCGAATGGCGCGCTGGCGAGGCGGTAGCGGACGGCGCCGCACAGGCACCCGCCGGTAAGATCAGCTCCGGTAGTCGGCATTGATCGCGATGTAGCCGTGAGTCAGGTCGCAGGTCCACACGGTGGCGCGGCCCTCACCTAGGCCGACGTCGATCTCGATCTGGATCTCGCGGCCTTTCAGGTGCGCGGCGACCGGCGCTTCATCGTAGTCGGCGAGCGGGAGGCCTTCGCGTGCCGCCCAGACCCCGCCGAAGCCGATCGAGAGTTTGTCGCGGTCGGCCGGCTCGCCCGCCTTGCCGACCGCCATGACCACGCGGCCCCAGTTCGCATCCTCGCCGGCGATCGCGGTTTTCACTAGCGGCGAGTTGGCGACGGCGAGGCCGATCCTGCGCGCGCTGTCGTCCGAAACCGCGCCAGTGACGCCGATCTCGATGAGCTTCCGAGCCCCTTCGCCGTCGCGCACGACCAGCAGGGCGAGCTGGCGACAGACGTCCTGCAGTGCTGCAGCAAAGGCATCGGCGCCTGCGTCGTCGAACGAGGCAAGGGGGCTATTGCCCGCCTTGCCCGTGGCGAAAGCGAGCACGGTGTCGCTGGTCGAAGTGTCGCTATCGACCGTGATGCACGAGAAAGTGCTCGCGTTCGCCGCCGACAGGCAGCGCTGCAGGAAGCCCGGCTCGACCGCCGCGTCGGTGAACAGGTAGCCGAGCATGGTCGCCATGTCGGGCGCGATCATGCCCGAGCCCTTGATGATCCCGCCGATCGTCACAGTACGCCCATCGACGACCGCTGTGGCTAGTGCGCCTTTCTCAAAAGTATCAGTTGTTCCGATAGTTGCTGCCGCTTCTTCCCACGAACAGGGAGCTGCCTGCAGGACTGACGCCACGCCGTCCCGTGCCTTGTCCTTGGGCAGCGGCACACCGATCACGCCAGTCGAACAGACGAACACCTCGCTCGGCTCGCAGCCGAGGTGATGCGCGACCTGGGCCATGATCTGCTCGACCGCCTCGCGCCCGCGATAGCCGGTGAAGGCGTTCGAGTTGCCGGCGTTGACCACCAGCGCCCGCGCCCTCCCAAGCTGCGCCTGCTCGCGACCTAGCTCGACTTCGCTCGAGCAGCATACGTTGCGCGTGAACACCCCCGCGACCGTGGCCCCCTCGGCGAGCTCCGCGTAAGTCAGGTCGCAGCGGTTCCACTCCTTGTATCGCGCCCGCGCCACACGCAGCGTCACGCCATCGATGGGCGGGATCGCGGGGAAGGGCAGCGCGAGGGGGGAGCGTTCGAGGTCCATGGCGGCTCCCCGATAGCGGCGGCTTGTGCGCGCGACAACGCACAGATAGCCTGCGCAGGCGTCACGAGAGGAGAAGCGATGCTCAGGGGGGTGGTTGCATTATTGGTTGCCTGCGCGACCGTTGGGCCGATTGGGGCTTCGGCGCAGGAGGAGACGGTGGTGCGGGCTGTCGACGGCGAGGCGCCCCGGCCGCTCGTCAACCCGGGGGAATGGATCACCTATGCCGACTATCCGCCTCAAGCGCGTCGCGAGGAGCTTTCGGGAACGACCCGGGTGCGGCTCGACGTCGACGAGAAGGGCGTCCCCACTCGCTGCACCATCAAGCTTACAAGCGGCAGCGAGCTCCTGGACACGACCACTTGCGCGAAGCTGATCGAGCGCGCGCGCTTCCACCCTTTCCTGAACAGTTCGGGGGTTGCGGCACCTTCCGTTTACGAAACGAGCGTCCGTTGGTCGGGTTCGGAGGACGCGCCGGACCCCCTCGCCACCACTCCGCAGCCCATCGACACGAGGCTCTGGGTCAGCCTCCCCAATCTCCGGTTCGATCCGGCCGTCCAAGGCGATCGGACAGCGATGTTTGACCTGCAAGTCGACGAGACGGGACAGGTGACGGAATGCACCATCACGCGAGGGAGCGGGGACGAGCAGTTCGACAGTTCGCTCTGCGATCAGCTCGAGGTGAACGCGGCGTTCGAGGTGTCGAGCAGCGGGCCGGGGCGTTACAGCGGCGGCGAGACGATACTCGAGCAGGCTCTTCGCTCTTTCCCCGCCATCGCTCGCTCTGATCCACGAACGCGGAATTATGGGGTCATCGCCTTCATCGAGGAAGATGGCAGCGTCTCCGATTGCCGGTGGATTGGCCGGAACGCGCCGGCGCTCGACCCTTGGCCGGTCTGCGATCGTTCGTCGTGGGTCGAGCAGCGCAACGTGAACGGGGATCTGGTGCGCGGCGAGGTCCAACTTGGGGTTTCCCAACGGCAAATTGACGAATTGGCTACGCCGCGCGGCAATGGGGAGGACCGTGCGAACCGGGGACTCTCGATGGTCTTTCTGGAGGATGGTAGCGTCACCGACTGTCGGTGGAACGGTGCCAATCCTCCGGCCTTCGACCCCTGGCTCGCCTGCAATTACATTGCCGATTCGCTGAAGCGCCACACCGAGCTGGCGGCGATGATGCGCGGCCGACAGAGCTTTCACCTCGACGAGAATGAAGTAGCGACACTTGCAGCGCGCGCGGCGCGAGAGAGGTAGACGAGGTCGCTGCATGCACTTATAGTTGCCCGCTATGCTGCGGAAACTGCTCGCGCTTCTCGTGCTCGTCACCGGCCTTGCCGCCGCGGGGACTCCCGCGCAGGCGCGGGTGTTCGATGTGGAGAGCGTGCGGGCGGTGGATGCCGGCTACGCTTGCACCGCGCAGGCCGGCACGCGCAGCGCGCGGCTCGCGGGGGTACTGCGCAAGGATCGCGCCGAGGTCCAGCCGAAACTGTGCCCGCGGCCCCCGAAGGTCGTGCTCATTGTCCCGACGGTGATGCTGCAGGCAGACCGCGCGCGCGAATAGCGCGGCGCACCCAATAACCCGACCCGTTTTCGGCCGTGCGTACCGCGCGGCCGCCCGTGCATTCCCTAGCCAAGTCAGGACCCACGCCCATGATCGGCGCGCTCGCGAAGGCCGTTTTCGGCTCCGCCAACGACCGTTACGTCAAGTCGCTCGACAAGATCGTCGCGCACATCAACGCGCTCGAGCCGCAGCTGGAGACCTTCTCCGACGAGGAGCTCCACGCCCAGACCGACAAGTTCCGCGGCCAGCTCGCCGCGGGCAAGACGCTCGACGACATCCTGCCCGAAGCCTTTGCCACCGTGCGTGAGGCGTCCAAGCGCGTGCTCGGCATGCGCCACTTCGACGTCCAGATGGTCGGCGGCATCGTGCTTCACCGCGGCGAGATCGCCGAGATGAAGACGGGCGAAGGCAAGACGCTCGTCGCCACGCTCGCCACTTACCTGAACGCGATCGAGGGCAAGGGCGTTCACGTCGTTACCGTCAACGACTACCTCGCTCGCCGCGACGCCGAATGGATGGGGCGGCTGCACAAGTTCCTGGGCCTCACGGTCGGCGTGATCGTGCCCAACCTGCCCGAGCACGCGCGGCGCGAAGCCTACGCCTCGGACATCACCTACGGCACCAATAACGAGTTCGGTTTCGATTACCTGCGCGACAACATGAAGCACGAGCGCGCGCAGCAAGTGCACCGGCCGTTCAACTTCGCGATCGTCGACGAGGTCGATTCGATCCTGATCGACGAGGCCCGCACCCCGCTGATCATTTCCGGCCCCACCGACGACAAGTCAGAGCTCTACATGACGCTCGACACGCTGGTGAAGACGCTTCCCAAGGAACTCTACGAGGCCGACGAGAAGTCCAAGAACGTCCAGCTCACCGAGGAAGGTGTCGAGCATGTCGAGCAGCAGCTGATCGCCGACGGGGTGATCGCCACCGACAACCTCTATGACGTCGAAAATACGCTGGTCGTCCATCACCTCGACCAGGCGCTGCGCGCCAACGTGATGTTCAAGCGCGATACCGACTACATCGTCAAGGACGGCAAGATCGTCATCATCGATGAGTTCACCGGCCGAATGATGGAAGGCCGTCGCTGGTCGAACGGGCTGCACCAGGCGGTCGAAGCCAAGGAAGGCGGGCGGATCGAGCCCGAGAACCAGACGATGGCCTCGATCACCTTCCAGAACTATTTCCGGATGTATCCCAAGCTGTCGGGCATGACCGGCACGGCCGCGACCGAAGCGTCGGAATTCTGGGACATCTACAAGCTCAACGTGGTCGAAATTCCGACCAACGTGCCGGTGAAGCGCATCGACGAGGAGGACGAGTTCTACAAGAACACCGCCGACAAGTTCCAGGCGATCGCCAAGTCGATCAAGGAGAAGCAGCAGCTCGGCCAGCCGGTTCTGGTCGGCACCGTCTCGATCGAGAAGTCGGAGCTGCTCAGCGGCTACCTCAAGAAGGAAGGTGTCGCGCACGCGGTTCTGAACGCCCGCTTCCACGAGCAGGAGGCGCACATCGTTGCCCAGGCGGGCCGGCTCGGCGCGGTGACCATCGCCACCAACATGGCGGGGCGCGGCACCGACATTCAGCTCGGCGGTAACGTCGAGTTCCGCATCCAGGACGAGCTCTCCGATCTCGAGGAAGGCTACAAGCGTGACATCGAGATAGGGCGCATCAAGGCCGAAATCGCCGCCGAGCGCGAGAAGGTGCTCGAGGCGGGCGGGCTGTTCGTGCTCGGTACCGAACGGCACGAGAGCCGCCGCATCGACAACCAGCTGCGGGGCCGCTCGGGCCGCCAGGGTGATCCGGGTCTCAGCAAGTTCTATCTCTGCCTCGAGGACGACCTGCTGCGCATCTTCGGTCCGGACACGCTGTTCGCCAAGATGATGAACTCGAACCTTGCCGACGGCGAGGCGATCGGCAGCAAGTGGCTGTCGAAGGCGATCGAAACCGCGCAGAAGAAGGTCGAGGCGCGCAACTACGAGGTCCGCAAGCAAGTCGTCGAATACGACAACGTGATGAACGACCAGCGCAAGGTAATCTACGAGCAGCGCTCGGACGTGATGGACGCCGAAACGGTCGACGACGTGGTGGTCGACATGCGAGTCGATTGCATCAACTCGATCGTCGGCACCGCGTGTCCGCCGGGTTCGTACCCTGAGCAGTGGGACGTCGCCGGGCTCAAGACGAAGGTCGCCGACGTGCTCGGCATCGACGCTCCGATAGACCAGTGGATGGACGAGGAGGCGATCGAGCCCGAGATCTTCGAGGAGCGACTGGTCGCGCTCGCCGAGGAGAAGATGGCTGCCAAGATTGCGGACAGCGATCCTTCGATCTGGCGCCAGGTCGAAAAGCAGATTTTGCTCGATCGGCTCGACCACCACTGGAAGGAGCACCTGGCGACGCTCGACGCGCTGCGCCAAGTCGTGTTCCTGCGCGCTTACGCGCAGAAACAGCCGATCAACGAGTACAAGCAGGAAGCGTTCGGGCTGTTCGAATCGATGCTCGAGGCGATCCGTGAGGACGTCACTCGCGTGCTGATGACCGCGACGCTGCGGATGCAGCCACCGCCCCCGGTGGACCTGCCCGAACTGCCCGATTTCCTGACCGGCCACATCGACCCGTTCTTCGGCACGGACGACGCCGACGGCAGCAGCCGTGCGACCGGCGCCGAAGCGATCCTCCGCGCGCTAGCGGCGAGCCCGATGGCGAGTGCCGGGGCGACGGGTGCCGAAGGCGAAAGCGATCCTTACGCAGGGATGGGGGTCAGTCGCAACGAACCGTGTCCGTGCGGATCGGGGATGAAATACAAGCACTGCCACGGGGCGGCCTGACACGAGCCGAGCCGCGGCTGTGGCCATCGGCGTCGCAGGCTATGCGGTTCTGTGCGGGCCCCTCGCAGATGCTGGGCTCATCGCCGCGCGGCAAGCCGTCGCTAACGCGGTGGCGTGCGCCGACGGGGCTGAGGTTCACACCGGCTCGACCAGTGTGCGCGTCAACGGTATCCTCGACAGGGTGCCCGAGCTGGGTGCTCTGCTCGACCACGAGGCACTCCTGGATGCCGCGCGCGAAATCATCGGCGGCGCATTTCGGTTGAGCAGCTTTCACTCGCGCAGCGTCAGGCCGGGCGCGCGCAGCCAGGCGTTGCACCAGGATGTCGCTCCGGACGACGAGGCTTGGCCGCTGGCCGGCTTCATCCTGATGCTCGACCCGTTCACCGAACGGAACGGCGCGACGCGGTTCCTACCCGGCTCTCGCGGGCTTGCCGAGTTCTCGGAGGCAGGGAGCAAGGGGCATCCAACCGAGACGGCTTGTGGTCGAGCCGGATCGCTGATCGTCTTTGACGGATCGATGTGGCACGGTCACGGGCCCAATACGACGGCGAGCTGGCGCCATTCGGTGCAAGGTGCCTTCATCCCGCGAAGCGCGCGTCCCTCCGTCGATTTCGAGCGTGTCCTTTCGCGCGAGGCGGTGCGCGGCCTTTCTCCTGCGGCACGCGGCCTGCTTTGACGCCCTTGTTCGGCATCGCGATGTTCGCCTCCGTGGATTCTATGGCACTCGAAGCAGCGAAGCTGAATCCTCGGTAAATACTCTTAGCGGGGACCGTTTATGCGTCTCGCGCGTTTGGATCGATCTGACACTGGCGGGTCATGCTCGGGAGGGGCCGTGACGGACGAGCAAAAGACGCAGCGTGAGCTCCTGCACGAGTTGGGCAATGCGCAGCAGGAAAAGGTCGCGCTGCAATACCTGCTGATGATCGCGGCCGAACAGATCGAGGAGTTGGCGAAGAGCGTTCCGGACGAGGAGGCGCGCACCAAGGCGCTCAAGGCGGCCGAGCGGTTCAGACGCTCGGCGGAGCTTTAACCTCGCTCATCGAACAGCACGCGTCACGCTGACTTCTTTTTCCGCGGCCAGAGGTGGAACGCGATCACCACCACAGCACCGACCATGATCCCGACGATGGCCGAACCGAGTGCCTCGACTACCCATTCGACGATGCCTTGCGCAGCGGGAACTGCGTGTCCGGCCGCCACCGCAACGCCATGCACCGTGTGCGGCACCACGCCGAGACCGAATTCCTCAAGCCCATGGCTGAAGATGCCGCCGCCGACCCACAGCATCGCCGCGGTGCCGATCAGCGACAGCGCTTCGAGCAGGATCGGCATCAGACGCACCAATCCATGCCCGATTGCGCGCAAGTACGCGCGCCGGCGCAGGCTGAGGTGCAGACCGACATCGTCCATCTTCACGATCAGCGCGACCGAGCCGTAGACCCCTAGCGTGATCGCAATCGCGACCACCGCCAGCACGGCTGCTTGCCGGATCAGCGACATGTCGGGCAACTCGGCGAGCGCTATAGCCATAATCTCGGCCGAAAGGATGAAATCGGTGCGCACCGCACCGCCTACCTGGCGGTCTTCAAGCTCCTGCGGATCGGTGATCTCGATCACTTCCTCGGCGTGAGTGGTGTGAGTCAGCGCTTCCCAGATCTTCTCGGTCGCCTCGAAGCACAAGTACGCACCGCCGACCATCAGCAGCGGCACGATCGCCCAAGGTGCAAGCGCGCTGAGCGCCAAAGCGATGGGCAGCAGGAAAAGGAGCTTGTTGCGCAGGCTGCCCTTGGTGATCTTGTAGATGATCGGCAGCTCGCGTTCGGGCGAAAGCCCGACGACGTAGTTCGGGGTGACTGCGGTGTCGTCGATCACCACGCCAGCTGCTTTGGTTCCCGCGCGGCCGGCGGCTCCGGCGACATCGTCGACCGAAGCAGCGGCTAATTTGGCGAGCGCAGCCACATCGTCGAGCAGTGCGACCAAACCACCCGGCATGTTATCTCCTTGGCCTCGAACCGACGCAACACACTGGCCGTTCACAACTTTCGATGGCATTGCAAGCGCAACAGCGAAAGGTGGGAGAGAATCGATGCGGCGTTTGGCGGTTGTCCTTCTTTCTGCAGGCCTGATCATTGGTGGGGTGGCCGGGGCGCAGACCCCTGAAGCCACGGCGGCGGCCGCTGCAGCTGTCGCCGATCCCGCTCGCCCCGACGCCGACCGCGCGCGCGATGCGGCGCGCAAGCCGGCCGAGATTGTCGCCTTCGCCGGCGTGGAACCGGGCGACGTGGTGGCCGAGTTTCTGCCGGGCGGCGGTTACTATACCCGCATCCTTTCCAAGACCGTCGGGCCGCAGGGGCATGTCTACGCGCTGGTCCCGGCTGGCTACGCCCAGCGGCCAGGAGGGCTCGACGCGCTCAATGCGCTGGCCACCTCGCTGGGCAATGTTACAGTCGTGGCGACCGACTTGACTCAGTTCAAGCTCGACAAGCCGGTCGATCTCGCGTGGACGACCGAGAATTACCATGACATGCACAATGGCCCGGCGCCGAGTTTCGCAGGCGTCAACGCCGCCGCCCTTGCGGCGCTCAAGCCCGGCGGGATCTACTTCGTCGAGGACCACGCGGCTGTGGACGGTGCGGGCCCTGCGGTGACCCAGGAGCTGCATCGAATCGAACCGGCGCAGGCGATCGCGGAAGTGACGGCGGCCGGCTTCGCGTTCGAGGCGCAATCGGACCTGCTTAAGAACCCCGCCGACCCCAAGAACGTCGGCGTGCGCGATCCGTCTGTGCAGGGCGAAACGGAGAAGTTCGCGCTGCGTTTCCGCAAGCCGGGCTGATCTTCGGAGCAGCGGATAGCCCCTGCCTGCTGAAAGAATTTGTGCGGCCTGGCGCGCGGCAACGCGCACCGGCCTAGACATTCCTTTCCTGAAGGCTCGGAAGAGGGTGTTCGTCCGACTGATTTGACTCGTCGGCTCGGATAAATCAGACAAATAGCATTCAACCGTAATACTGGAGTGACTCCGTGTCGCGACCGCTAAGCCTTGCTTGCGCTCTCCTGGTTTTCCTGTTCGCGGCGCCATCCATGGCGGAAACCCGCAGCCTTTCGCAGGGATGGCTATTCCACAAGGGCGGCGCGCAGGACGCAGAGGGCGTGCAATTCGACGACAGCGGATGGCGCGGTGTGGTCGTCCCCCACGACTGGTCGATCATGGACAAGCCGGACGGCAGCCCGCCGTTCGAGCCCGCTATGACGGCCGGCCAGGACTCCGGTTATCTCGCGGGCGGAATCGGCTGGTACCGACGCCATTTCACTCTGACACCCGACGAGGCCGCGAAAGTCGTGCGCCTTAACTTCGAGGCGGTCTACATGGACGCCGACGTGTGGGTGAACGGCGAACGCCTGATCCGGCATCATTACGGCTACACCGCCTTCTCGATCGACCTGACGGGCAAGGTTCGCGCCGGCGACAACGTCATCGCCGTGCGTGTCGACCATCCGGACCCCTCCTCGCGCTGGTACGCGGGTTCCGGCATCATTCGCCCTGTCACGCTCGAGATCCTCGAGCGAGTGCACCTGGACCCCGACAGCATCTACGTCACTACGCCCGTGGCGACGGAACAACGCGGCGTGGTTTCGGTGAAGGCGGCGGTGATGAACCGTTCCGGCAAGCGTCAGAGAGTCGAGCTGATCTCTCGAGTGCTCTCGGCCCAGGGGGCTAAGTTGGCCGAGGGGCGCGAGAGCCGATCGATCGCCCCTGGCGCGCAGCTGGACGCCGAGCAGAGCCTCGAGCTTTCGCGGCCGCTGCTGTGGTCGCCGGATTCACCCAATCTCTACACCCTGGTGCAAGAGGTGCGTGTCGACGAGGTACCGGTCGACGAGCGACGCACCCGGTTCGGCATTCGCACGGTCACCTTCGACGCGCAGAGCGGCCTGCGCATCAACGGCCAGCCTCTGGAGATGCGCGGCGGCAACTTCCATCACGACAATTACATGATCGGCGCGGCCGGCGCTCCCGACGCCGACCGGCGCAAGGTCGAGCTGATGAAGGCCGCGGGCTACAACGCCATTCGCAGTGCGCACAACCCTGCGAGCCAGGCCACGCTCGACGCCGCCGACGAACTCGGCATGCTCGTCATCGACGAAGCTTTCGACAGCTGGAACAAGTCCAAGCGTGACCAGGACTACAGCCGCTTCTTCCAGGCCGCCTGGGAAGAAGACATCGACAGCCTGGTCGTCAGCGGGCGCAACCATCCGAGCGTGATTCTCTGGAGCATCGGCAACGAAATCCCCGAGAGCGGGACGCCGGAGGGTGTCGAGACCGGCATGCGCCTCGCCGCGCGGGTGCGGGCGATGGATCCGACCCGCCCCATCACACAAGCGATCAACAACGATCAGCCGCTCAGCACCAACCAGGCCGCGGTGCTCGACGTCGTCGGCTACAATTATCACGCGGAGCTGTTCACCAGAGACCACGAGAAACTGCCCGAAAAGGTGATGTACACGGCTGAGTCCTTGCCAAAACACGCCTTCCCGTATTGGCGTGAGGTGGAGAGCAAGCCGTGGGTGGTGGGCGATTTCGTCTGGACCGCGGTTGACTATCTCGGCGAGTCGGGCATCGGCTGGATGGGTTACTCGCAGGATTGGCAGAAGCTCGGGCCTTACCCTTGGCACCTGGCCTACAGTGGCGAGATCGACGCCACCGGGCGCAAACGGCCCGCCGCGTACTACCGCCAGGTCCTGTGGAAGACTGGCATCGATCCGATCAGCGCCTTCGTGCGGCAGCCGAAAGGGACCGAAGACCTCCCTGATCGCCACTTGTATCCGGTCGACCCCTATCACCTCGATTGGGCCCTCGATGACGTCCATCCGAGCTGGACCTGGCCCGGACAGGAAGGCAAGCCGCTCGCGGTGGTGGTCTATTCGGAGTTCCCGGAAGTCGAGCTGTTCCTCAACGGCAAGAGCCTCGGCCGCAAGGAAGTCGGGCTCGAGACCGAATACAAGACGGCTTACGAGGTGCCTTATGCCGCAGGGCAGATCGTCGCCGTCGGCTATCGCGATGGACACGAGGCAGGGCGCTGGTCGTTGCAGACCGCCGGCGCGCCCGTTTCCGCCCGGGTTTCTGCCGACCGGTCCCAGGTCGCCGCCAATGGCGAGGACCTCGCCTACGTCACTGTCGAGCTCGTGGATGCGAACGGCACTCCGATCTATGCGCAGGACGGCGACCGGAACGTGCGTGTGACCGTGTCCGGCGCAGGTGCGTTGGCCGGGTTTGGCAACGGCAACCCGCAGGATGCTACCAGCCTGCAGTCGGGCAACCGCAAGACCTTTCACGGCCGCGCGGTGGCCGTCGTGCGGGCAGGAACCGAAGCCGGTCCGATCACTATCGAAGTCGAAGCCGACGGCTTGCCGGCTCGCCGCATTGAGATCGACGCCGTCAGCGGTTAGACAAGGTCTAAGGTTAGCTCGGAAATCTCGCGACCAATTACGACAATGGATTCCATCGACAGTCGTCGACGGTTGGTGGAAACACGCGCCGCGGCTATCTGGACATTGCCTGTGTTGGTGTATTAGATCGCTGCATCGCTGGAACGGGATCTGGGCGAAGGGGGGACCGAATGGCGGCCAAGACAAGGTACGGCATCGTGGCGCTCATACTTGCGGCAACCGCAGGCTGCGCCTCGCCCGACCTGGCTATGCCCGAAGCGGGGATTGCTGTGCCCGATGCGTGGGTCGAAACGCGCGTCACGCCCGCCGCGCTCGACTTGACCGACTACTGGCGACTGCTCGACGATCCGCTGCTGACCGCGTTCGTCGAGGCGGCGGCGGCCAATAACCTTGACCTGGCGCAAAGCGCGTCTCGGCTTGAGCAGGCGCGGGCGCAACTGCGGGGTGCGCGAGCGGGCTTCCTGCCGCAAGTCTCCGGCAGCGGCCAGATCGGGCGCGATGTCGGCGATCTCGCCCGGGACGAGCTGCAGTTCTCGCTGGGAGCCGATGCAAGTTGGGAAGCCGACCTGTTCGGCCGGATCGGCGCCGACGTCGCCGCGTCCGAGGCCGACCTCACCGCCGCCGGCTATTCGCTGGCCGACCTGCAGCGGCTGATCGCCGGCCAGGTCGCGCTGGCGACGATTTCAGCTCGCGCCACCGCAGTCCAGCTTGCTATCGCGCGTGATACGCTCGCCTATCAGGATGAGAACCTGCAGATCGCTCGCTGGCGGGTCGAGGCCGGACTCGTCTCGAGCCTCGACGTCGAACAGGCACGCAGCCAGCGTGCGCAGACGGCCGCCAGCATCCCTTTGCTCGAGAGCAATCTCGCGGCGACTGCCAACGCGATTTCGACTCTGATCGGAGAGCCGCCAGGTCGGGTGCTCGATCTGCTGGAGGAATCGGCCGAGGTGCCCGATCCACCAGTGCTCGCGGGCTTCGAGGCGCCGGCCGAAGTGCTGCGCCGTCGTCCGGACGTTCGCTTCGCCGAGGCGACGCTGCTCTCGCGTACCGCGCGGATCGAAGGCGCGCGTGCGCAGCTCCTGCCCCTGGTCCGCCTCGGCGGCACTATCGGCAGCTCCTCGATCGGGCTCGACAACCTGTTCGACCTCATCACCGGAAACGTGTTCGGCACCGTCAGCCAGCTGATCTTCGACGGCGGTCGCACACGCGCGCAGATCGACAGCGCGGAAGCGGCCGCCGAAGGAGCGCTTGCCGCGTGGCGGCTGTCGATCCTCGGCGCGCTCGAGGAAGTCGAGACTTCCGCGGTCGACCTCGAGAAGGCCAACGAGCGCGTGACGCTGTTCGGGGAGGCCCTGGAAGCGGCGAACAATTCGGCTGTGCTCGCGCGCAGCCAGTACCAGGCCGGGCTGACCGACTTCCGCAATCTGCTCACATCCGAGAACCAGCTGCTTTCGGCGCGCAATTCGCAAGTCAGCGCCGAAGCCGAGCGCGCCAGCGCCTTCGTCCGCCTGACTCAGGCGCTTGGCGGCGGCTGGCAACCCGCCGACTATCCTTTGGCGGCCATCGACAGGACCCGACCATGAACGAGACGATCGCAACCGTTCCCGCTGCCGAGCAACCGACAAGTGTCGAGGAGTTTCTCGGCGTCGAGAAGAAGCCGCGGTGGAAGCGGTGGGCCAAGTACTGGGTGCCGGGACTGATCGTGTTGCTACTCGTGCTGTGGTTCACCACCAGCGGCGGCGACGACAAGCCCGAATATATCACGCAGACGGTCACCCAGCGTTCGCTTGATCTGACGGTGACCGCGACCGGCAGTCTGCGGCCGACCAACCAGGTTCAGGTCGGCTCCGAGGTTTCCGGGCGGATCGACCGGATCTATGTCGACGTCAACGACCGCGTCGCCCGTGGGCAGATCCTCGCGCAAATCAACACCGATGTGATCGAGGACCAGATCAAGCAGAGCCAGGCCAATCTCGATGCGGCGCGCGCTCAGGTCGCCCAGGCGCGGGCGACCCTGAACGTCGACGCGGCACAGCTGGCCCGATTGCAGGAAGTCTATCGCCTGTCCGATGGGAAGGTGCCCTCGCGCACCGAACTGGAAGCCGCCGAAGCGAATGTCGCGCGCGATCGGGCGGCGGTGAATTCCGCCCAGGCGAACGTGGTCTCGGCGCAGGCGCAGCTTTCATCGAGCGTGACCAACCGCAACCGGGCGGTGATCCGCTCGCCCGTCTCGGGCGTGGTGCTCGCACGTCAGGTCGAGCCGGGCCAGACCGTTGCCGCCTCGTTCAACACCCCGACGCTGTTCGTGCTCGCCGAGGATCTTTCGGCGATGCAGCTGCGCGTCGCGATCGACGAGGCCGATGTCGGCCAGGTCGAGCCCGGACAGCGCGCGAGCTTCGTGGTCGATGCCTACCCCGCGCGGCGCTTTCCGGCGCGGGTGACTCGGGTCGACCTGGGCTCGAACTCGATCGCCAACGCTGCAGCCGCGGGACAGCAAGGGCAAAACGGGCAAGCCAACCAAGTCGTCAGCTACGAGGCGCGGCTTTCGGTTGCCAATCCGGACGGGCTGCTGCGCCCCGGTATGACCGCAACCGCGACGATCGCCACGCAGAGTACAGGTACTCGATTGCTCGTCCCGAACGGTGCGCTGCGTTTCGATCCGAGCGAGGAAAAAGAGACGGCCAGCGCGCTCGACCCTCAGCTCGGTCTGGATCGCGAAGGCCCGCAGGCGACGATCGGCGTCGGCAGCCGTCAACAGGTCCACGTGTTGCAGGCCGACGGCACGCTCAAGGCGATCGATGTCGTCACCGGACAGAGCGACGGCCGCCTGACCGCAGTCACCTCGCGCGAGCTCAAGCCGGGAATGAAAGTGGTGACCGGGATCAAGGCCAACCAGCCGTGACACCGATCATCGGTATCGAACGCGTCACCAAGACTTATGGTCAGGGCGCGGCCGCGTTCCAGGCGCTCAAGGGTGTCGACTTCACCGTCAACGAGGGCGATTTCGTCGCGGTGATGGGGCCGTCGGGCTCGGGGAAATCGACGATGATGAACATCCTCGGTTGCCTCGACACGCCGACATCGGGCGTGTTCCGGTTCAAGGGCGTCGAGGTGCAGTCGCTCAACGCCGACCAGCGCTCGATGCTGCGGCGCAAGTATCTCGGTTTCGTGTTTCAGGGCTTCAACCTGCTCGCGCGCACTACCGCGCTCGAGAACGTCGAATTGCCGCTCCTCTACCGCGGCGAGAAGAAGACCACGCGGCGCGAGGCGGCGCTGCAGGCGCTAGACAAGGTCGGGCTGGTGCCGTGGGCTGATCACACTCCGGCCGAACTCTCCGGGGGGCAGCAGCAGCGCGTCGCCATCGCCCGCGCGCTGGTCAGCAATCCGGTCGTGTTGCTCGCCGATGAGCCGACGGGCAATCTCGATACCGAGCGTTCGATCGAGATCATGCATCTGCTCGCCGACCTCAACAGCATCGGGATCACCATCCTGATGGTCACGCACGAAGCCGAAATGGCGAGCTTCGCCCGCACGATCGTGCATTTCCGCGACGGCCTGGTCGAAAGCATCGAACGCGGCCACCGCGTCGGCGAACGGATCACGGCCTGATGTTCGGTGCCACGCTGCTCCTTGCGATGCGCGAGATCAGGCGCCACGTGCTGCGCTCGATCCTGACCACGCTCGGCATCATCATCGGCATCGCCGGAGTGGTGACGATGGTCACGCTCGGCAAAGGCGTGAGCGCTTCGATCGAGGAGCAGATCAACGCGTTCGGCACGAACGCGTTCTTCGTCTTCCCGACGCAGGTCAACAACCAGCCGTGGAAGCCGATGAAGGCCGGCGACGTCGAGGCGATCATGGAGCAGATCGCCGGCGTGAAGATCGCGGCCGGGCAAGTCGAGCAACAGGTCACCGCGTTCCACAACGGCCAGAACTGGGCCGCCAGGGTCGAAGGCGTCGGCAACGACTACCTGATCGCGCGCAACATCGAGCTCGAGGAAGGACGCCGGTTCAGCGAGGCCGAGGAGCGGAGCGGGGCCAACGTGTGCATCATCGGCCCGACCGTGCAGGAGGAGATCTTCGTTCCCGGCGTCAGCCCGGTCGGCGAGGAGATGCGCGTCAACAACGTCGCGTGCCGGGTGATTGGCCTGTTCAAGACGCGCTCGGCCGGCGGCAGCAATCAGGATCTCGACAACAACATCCTGATGCCGCTGAAGAACATCCAGCGCCGCTTCATCGGCAACGACGACATCGGTTTCATCGTCGTCTCCTACGACGCGGGTTATGACAGCGTCGCGATGCAGAGCGCGTTGGTCGACCTGATGCGCGAGCGACGGCTGGTGCCCGAGGGCCAGGACCCGGACTTCGAGATCATCGATACCGCCCAGGCGAACGAGGCGCTGGCGACCACGATCGGGCTGATGACCGCGATGGTCGCTGCGATCGCCGGTATCGCGCTGGTAGTCGGCGGGATCGGGATCATGAACATCATGCTCGTCTCCGTCACAGAGCGCACCCGCGAGATCGGCATCCGCCTGGCGATCGGCGCCATGGCTCGCGAGGTGCGGCTGCAGTTCCTGACCGAGGCGGTGGTGCTGTGCTGCTTCGGCGGTCTGCTTGGCGTCTTGCTCGCTCTCGGCCTGTCCTATTGGCTGGCGGGTTTGATGGAAGTGCCATGGGTTTTCGACCCCATGCCCAATATCGTTGCGTTCCTGTTCTGCGCTCTGCTGGGCATCGCCTTCGGTTATTATCCTGCGCGGCGCGCCTCTAAGCTCGATCCCATCGACGCGCTCCGGCACGAGTAGCCGCTCCTTCAGGCTGTTGACGGACTTCATCAATTTCGAGTGATGACGAACCCGCTTCGAGGTGTCAGAATGCGCCCGAGCCGAATAACGGCCGGGAGACGGATGCATGAAGTTCAAGGTCGCGTGCGCCGGCGCGATCGCCTTGGCGCTGGCTGCGGGCGGGGCGCCCGAGCCGTCTTTGGCCCATCACAGCTTCGCCATGTTCGACATGAGCAGGGAAGTCACCGTCAGCGGCACGGTCCGGCAGTTCCAGTGGACCAATCCGCATGCCTATATCCAAGTGGTCGCCAGGGACGACGCCGGGCGCGACGTCGAATGGAGCATGGAGATGGGCGCGCCGATGTATCTCTACGCGCGTGGCTGGCGGCCGAGGTCGCTCAGGGCTGGAATGCGGGTCAACGTCACTCTCCACCCGCTGCGTAGCGGCAGGCCCGGGGGAGTGGTGCGCGAGGTGACCGACGCTACCGGCAAACCGATCGGCACCAACAGATGAGCTTGCGCTTGGTTGCCGCAGCCGCCGCGGTGTCCCTGGCGACTGCCGGCCCGGCGCTCGCGCAGGATTCCGCCGAAGGCTCCCGGGCTTCGGCCGGCGGCCGAGTCGAGGCTTTTGCCAGCTTGCCCTATTGGCCCGGCTACTGGGTCAGCGAACAGTACGCCGGCACCACTATCAGCGGCACGGCCCCGCCACGCCCCGCGGGCAGCCCGCCGTTGCAAAAGCTCAACGGTCCCGACGCGCCTTGGAATGAAGAGGGCAAGCGTCGCCAGGCCGAAGCGGCGCGGACGAGGGGAGGGCGCAGGGCGGATGGCTGGGGCTATCCGATGATGATGGATGCAGCCACGCCGTTCCAGGTCATGATCACGCCCGAGGAGACGATGATCGTCAACGCCTACGGCGAAGTGCGCCACATCTACACCGACGGCCGGCCTTTCCCGGCGGCCGAGGACATGTGGCCGACCGTGTGGGGCACATCGATCGGGCACTGGGAGGGCGATACCCTGGCGATCGAGACGGTGCAGGTCCAGATGCCTTACACCTACTTTCACGGCGCTCCGACCTTCTCCGAAGAAGCCCGCTATTTCGAGCGCATCCGCATGGAAGACGACCGCCTGGTCCTCGATTTCAAGATAGAGGATCCGGTAACCCTGACCGAACCCTGGAGCGCGACGATCACCCACGTCCGCGACGAAGGGTTCGACCGCATGGTTCAGATGGATTTCTCGAACGACCGCACCGGCAACGAGAACGGGCTCAACACGATCGAGCCGCCCGCCGACGAGGAGGAACGGCAATGAGAATCACCGCAACGATCGCGGCGCTGGCGCTCGGGCTGGCTGCGCCGGCGGCGTGGGCACAGGGCCAGCCGCCGGCGGAAGCCGCAGCGCATATTGCCGCGATCCCGGGTGTGGTTTCGGGCGATGCGCAGTGGCAAACGATTTGGTCGGGCCCAATGATCGTCGACGGCATGACCAGTGACGCGGACGGCAACGTGCTGTTCGCGCAGGAGCAGAGCAACTCGATCATCAAGGTCTGGCCCGATGGCAAGTGGTGGGTTCAGTGGCCGTTCGTCGCCGGCGCCGGCTCGGTTTCGATCGATGCGCAGGGGCGTGCTTTCGCTGCCGACCGCTCGTGCACCGATCCCGGCCTCGGCCTGGGCGCGAATTGCACCGTGCTGTCGAAGATCGTGCAGCTGACGCCCGAGCGGAAGACTATCGCCGACAGGTTCTCCGACGGGACCACGCTCGGGCGTATCAACGACCTGAGGGCCGACGGGCACGGCGGTGCCTACTACACGCAAGGCGGCCTGTTCCACGCCAAGGCCGATGGCACGGTCGAGACCATCGTCGCCGGCGGCAACCCGCAGCAGGGCGGGGTGTTCACTAACGGGCTCGAGCTCAGCCCCGACGGCAAGACGCTCTACGTTACCAACCGCACCACGATCCTCGCCTTCGACGTCGCAGCCGACGGCGGGCTTTCGAACCGCCGCGATTTCGCGACGCTCGGCAGCGAGCCGCAAGGCAGCTTCGGCGGCGACGGGCTGACGGTCGATGCCGAAGGCCGGCTCTACGTGACCGGCGGGGCGGGCGTTTACGTGTTCGACAGCGCGGGCAAGCAGGTCGGGATCATCCCGACGCCGCGCCGATCGATCACCGCGACCTTCGGCGGCCCCGACCGGAAGACGCTCTACATCGGCACGCTCGGCGCCAATACACCGGCGGGGGAGAACTGGGCGACGCCGCAGGGCGTGCGCAACATCGCCGCGACGATCTACGGCGTGCCGATGCTGG
>CBHCZH010000057.1:0-19748 GCA_965977975.1 uncultured bacterium | reverse complement strand
AGACCGGCACGCCGCCGCGGCTCGACGGGCGCACGATCGACTGGGCGCGGCTCGAGGAGCAACCCTCGGACGCCGAACCGTGGACGATGTCGCCGTTGACGCCCGCGCGCGCGAATCCCCAGGTGTTCTGCGCGATTACCCGCACCAACGCGCGCAGCCACGCGCTGATACGCGACAACCTGCACCGGTCTCCGCTGTTCACCGGCGCGATCGAGGCGACGGGGCCGCGCTATTGCCCGTCGATCGAGGACAAGATCCACCGCTTTGCCGATCGGGCGGGCCATCAGGTCTTTCTCGAGCCCGAGGGCCTCGCCACCCGGCTCGTCTATCCCAACGGGATCAGCACCTCGCTGCCGGCCGACGTCCAGCTGGCCATGCTGCGCACGATGGAGGGGCTCGAGCGTGTCGAGATGGACGTGCCGGGTTACGCGGTCGAATACGATCACGTCGATCCGCGCGCGCTCGGCCCGGACCTCCAATTGCAAGCTATACCCGGGCTGTACTGCGCCGGGCAGATCAACGGCACGACCGGGTACGAGGAGGCCGCCGCGCAGGGTCTCTACGCCGGGATGCGGGCGGCCGCCGCGGTGTTGGGCCGCCAGCCGCCGCCGCTCGACCGCGGCAACAGCTATCTGGCGGTGATGATCGACGACCTGACGCTGCACGGCGTGAGCGAGCCCTACCGCATGCTGACCGCGCGGGCCGAGTACCGCCTGCGGCTGCGCGCCACCAACGCGGCGACGCGCCTCACGGCGCTGGCTCTCGCCGCCGGCTGCGTCGGCCGGGATCGGCGCCGTTGGTTCGAGGCGCGCGAAGCCGTGCGGGAGCGATGGAGCGAGGCGCTGTCGCGCGAGGTGCCCGCGGGCGACCTCGCAAGGGCCGGACTGCCGGTGCGGCGCGATGCCGGGCGCCAATCGCTCGCCGAATGGCTGCGTTTCCCCGATGTCGACCTCGCCGGCCTCGCCCCATGGCTCGGTTCGGCGCTCGACACTGCCGGCGAGCTCGCGTCCGAGGTGGCGGAAGACGCGGCCTACGCGCCGTATCTCGAACGCCAGGACGGCGAATTGCGCGACCTGCGCGCGAGCGACGGGGTGCCGCTCGGCGCCGATTTCCCCTACGCAAGCGTGCCCGGTCTTTCGAACGAAATGGTCGAACGTCTCGCCGCGGCCCGGCCGGCGACTCTGGCCGCGGCCGGGCGAGTCCGGGGCATCACGCCCGCGGCGCTCGCGGCGGTGCTCGTTTTCGCGCGGCGCGCGGCATGATCGCCAGCGAATCGGAGGCGCGGCAGTTTTGCGCCGAGCGCACCGATGCCGCGGGTCTGGAACGGCTCGAGCGATTCGCCGCCCTGTTGGCCGCCGAGAATCGGCGGCAGAACCTGGTCTCGACCGCCAGCCTCGAGTCGGTCTGGCAGCGCCACTTCGCGGACAGTCTCCAACTCTTCGATCACGTTCCACGTGAAACAGGAGCCCCCTGGCTCGATCTGGGCAGCGGGGCGGGTTTCCCCGGGCTGGCGTTGGCGATAGCCCGGCCCGATTCGGCCGTGGTCTTGGTCGAATCGCGCAAGCGGCGCGTCGAATGGCTCGCGCAGGCCGCCGGCGCGCTGGGTCTCGAAAATTGCCGAATCCTCGGATCGCGTCTCGAAAGTGTGGAAAGCTTCGAAGCTGGGGCGATTACGGCGCGCGCCTTCGCTCCTCTGGGCAAATTGCTGGCGTTGTCCGCCCGGTTTTCCACACGGGCCACGATTTGGCTGTTGCCGAAAGGGCGGTCCGCGGCGCAAGAACTGGCGGAGCAGCCGAAGCCGGTCCGGCGACTGTTCCACGTGGAACAGTCGCAAACCGACGCAGCCGGCGGCATCCTCGTGGGCCAAGGGACGCCAGATATCCGATGATCCGGATCGCGATAGCCAACCAAAAGGGAGGGGTCGGGAAGACCACGACCGCGATCAACATCGCCACGGCGATGGCCGCGACCGGGTGGAAAACCCTCCTGATCGACCTCGATCCGCAGGGCAACGCGTCGACCGGGTTGGGAATTCCCGCCGCGCGGCGCGAATATTCCAGCTACGACCTGCTCGTCGACCGAACTCCGCTGGAACGGTGCATCGTGCCGACCTCGATCCCGGGCCTCGACGCGGTTCCCGCCACCGTGGATTTGAGCGGCGCCGAGATCGAGCTGGTGGGCGTCGAAGAGCGCACGGCGCGGCTGCGGACCGCGCTCGAGCGCCATCGCGGGCACGGCGTGTGCTTCATCGACTGCCCGCCGTCGCTCGGCCTGCTGACGCTGAACGCGCTGTCGGCGGCCGACACGCTGCTGGTGCCCCTGCAGTGCGAATTCTTTGCTTTGGAAGGCCTCAGTCAGCTCCTGCAGACGGTCGAGCACGTCCAGCAGCGCTTCAATCCCGAGCTGGGCATCGTCGGGATAGCGCTGACGATGTTCGATCGCCGCAACCGCCTGACCGACCAGGTCGCGGACGACGTGCGCGAATGCCTCGGCAAGCTGGTGTTCGATTCGGTCATTCCTCGCAACGTCCGCCTGTCCGAAGCGCCGAGCCACGGATTGCCGGCCCTGATCTACGATCACGCGTGCACCGGAAGCCGCGCCTACATGGCGCTCGCGCGCGAGCTGATCGGCCGGCTTCCGAAGGAAAGGGTTGCCGCGTGACCGACGATCCCATCGATTCGCGAGCCGATTCGCGGCATCCGCCCAAGCGCGGATTGGGCCGGGGGCTCGGGGCGTTGCTCGGCGAGGTTCGCCGGGAAGAGCCGCTCGTGACGCTCCCGAGAGACGCGGCGGCCGACGCCGGCGAGTCGGGAGCGCCGCCCTTGGGGCAGCGCAACGACGGGCTCGCCCAACTTCCGGTCGCCGCGATCGAGCCTCATCCCGAGCAGCCGCGGCGCCATTTCGACGAAACCGCGCTCGAGGAGCTCGCCACCTCGATCGCCAGGCGCGGCGTGATACAGCCGGTCATCGTCCGTCCGCTCGCCGGCGGGCGCTACCAATTGGTCGCAGGCGAACGCCGCTGGCGCGCCGCGCAGAGGGCCCAACTCCATGAAATCCCTGCACTAATCCGCGATCTTGACGAGCGCGACGTAACGGCGTTGGCGCTGATCGAGAACATCCAGCGCGAGGACCTGAACCCGGTCGAGGAGGCGCGCGCCTACAAGCGGCTGGCTCAGCTCGAAGACCTGCCTCACATGGAAATCGCGCGCCTCGTCGGAAAATCGCGGAGTCATGTAGCCAACTTCATCCGCCTGCTGTCGCTCCCCGCCACGGTGCTCGATTATCTCGAGGCCGGGAAGCTGGATATGGGCCACGCCCGCGCGCTGGTCGGCCACAAGGACGCTGCGGAGCTGGCGCAGCGCGCGGTCGACGGGAACCTTACCGTACGCGAGGTGGAGAGGCTGGTCCGCCGCGCCGAACCGGGCCGGAGCCGGCGTCAGGCGCGCGAGGGACGCGATACGACCAAGGATGCCGATATCGCCGCGGTGCAGAACCATCTCGAGGACTTCCTCGGCCTGCCGGTAAGGATCGCGGCCGACACCGACCCGCGCTCGGGCGCGGTAACCATCCGCTACCGCACGCTCGACCAGCTCGATCTGATCTGTCAGCGGCTGACCGGCGGGGGAATCTGACCCTCCGGCCCAGACCCGGCCAAATCGGCTCCGTCACGACGTGCAGAACCGGCCGGGTTTTGGGCTAAGTAAAAACACCTATAATTAACCATGTTCGCCGACCAAGTCTGAACACGCTGCGAGTTAAGTGGGGCCACCGGACGGGGGATTTGCCCGTTTGAGCGGGCGGGAAAGTCCGCGGCAGTAAGGTTCACGCTTGGAAGGGGTTACACCATGAAAATTGTTCTTCGCACTGTTGCCGCGGGCGCGGCGATCGCCTCGCTCGGCGTTTCGGGGTCGGCCTGGGCCGCCACCGAAACCGCCAATGCCGAGGCCGAGATCCTCGCGGCGCTCGATGTCAATCTGGACGCCACTCGCAACACGCTCGACTTCGGGTCGATCGCGGAAAGCGGCACTGGCGGTACCGTCACGCTGACTCCGGCCGGCGGCCTCACCTGCGGTGCGGGCCTGGTATGCGCCGGCACCACCGAAACCCCGAACTTCGACATCGACGGCGAAGCCGGTGCGACGGTCAACATCTCGCTGACCAGCGCTGCCATCACGCTGACCTCGGGCGCGAACACGATGGGCGTGGCGCTTTCGGCCAGCGCCGCTTCGCTCGTCCTCGACGGCAGCGGCGTCGGCACCTTCGACGTCGGCGGCGTGCTCACCGTGGGCGCCAACCAGGCTGTCGGCACCTATACCGGCCAGCTCGAAGTCAACGTCGTCTACAACTGATCCTTCCCGGCGCCCGCGCGCCGGCAGTCTGACGAGGGCCGCTCCGCCACGCGCGGGGCGGCCCTTTCCCTTTGGGCCCGGCGGGCCGACCCCTGGTTTACGGCGAATTAACCGCGCTCTGGTAGGGAAACTGCCGGATACGCAATTCGCCTTAGGGATGGGGACACCATGCTGCCTGCCGGACCGCGCCGCTTCGCCGGCCTTCTTCTTGCCATGTTCGGACTGGGGATTGCGCTGCCTGCCCCGCTGGGCGCCCAGGGCGATCTGCTGATCGCTCCGACACGCCTGGTCCTCGACGGGCGCCGGGGCGGCGAAGTGATCCTGTCCAACATCGGCGAAGAAGAAGCTACCTATCGGGTGACTCTGGAGCTGCGGCGCATGACGCCCGAAGGCGAGCTCGAGCCCGTCGACGAAAGCGCCGCGAACCTTACCGAGAAGGCCGCGCTGGAAATGATCCGCTACGCCCCCCGCCGGGTCATCCTGCCGCCGGGAGAGCCGCAGGCGATCCGCATCAGCGCGCGGCCGGGCGCGGAACTGCCGGACGGCGAGTATCGCGTCCATATGTCGTTCGCCGCGCTGCCCAAGGTTCGCCCGGTCGCCCCGGCGGACGAAACCCAACCGGCGCAAGGGCTCTCGATCAGCATCATCCCCGTTTACGGCATCACGATGCCGATCATCGTCCGCAAAGGCGAGCTCGAGGTCACCGGCGCGCTGGCGAATCCGAAGCTCGAGGAAACGGCGGAAGGCACCGTCTTTGCGGTCGACATTGCCCGCTCGGGCCAGGCTTCGCTGTACGGCGACCTGCTCGTCTATCCGCAAGGCGCAAACGACCCGGCGTTCGTCGCCCGCGGAATCGGCGTCTATCCCGAGATCGAAAGCCGCCATTCGGCGTTCGTGGTATCGCCCGATCAGGCGACGATGATGCGCGGGCCCGTCAGAGTCGAGCTGCGCGAACCGGTGCAGTACGGCGGTGCGCTTATCGCCGCCGTCGACACGGTCCTGCGGTAACGAGGCTCGCCGGCCCCGGTCGTCGCCATGTCCGGCTTCCACCCCTTGCGCTCACGAGCCGTCGCGGCAATCGCGGCGGCTTTTGCGCTGTTGGGGAGCGGAACCGCGGCCGCCCAAAGCGGCGGCTACACACCGAGCGAGGAAGACGCGATCCTCCTCCAGCTTCAGGTCAGAGGCTACCGCCTCGCCAACGATTTGCGCGGCTACCAGACGCCCGGCGGCGTATGCGTTGATCTCGCCGACGTCATTCAGTCACTCGACTTGCCGATCCGGCTCGACAAGAAGTCGCGCCGCGCAACCGGCTGGATCTTCGCGGAGGATCAAAAGTTCACTCTCGATCGCGATTCGAATACGGTACAAATAGTGAACAACAGCCGCGCGATTCAGCCCGGCGAAATCCATGATACTCCGGAAGGCTGGTGCGTCGACACGCGAACGCTCGGCGGCTGGATGGGTGTCACGTTGACCGCGAACTTGCGCTATTCCACGCTGCTGCTCTAGATCGAGCGGACGCTACCGTTCATCGAGGCAATCGAACGGCAAAGTCGCGCCGCGCGACTTCGACCCGAACGCTCCGTTCAGGATCTCAGTGCCTATCCCCAGGCCCGGCAGCCCTACGCGATGTGGCGCCTGCCTTCGGTCGATGTCGTCGCCCAGAGCGACTACCGGTCGGCCTCGGGCTCGCGCAGCGGCCGATTGAACACCCGCTACGAGATATTCGCCAGCGGCGAAGTCGCGCGAGCCAGCGTCGACGTGCGGCTGGCCTCCGACGAACACGGCGTGCCCGACAGCCTGCGGATGCGCGCCTATCGCAAGGACCCCGAGGGCGGCATGCTCGGCCCGCTGCGCGCGACGCAGCTGATCGCCGGCGACGTCGACATGCTCTCGGGCAACCTCGCCGGCGCGCCGGGCGTCGGGCGCGGCGTATTCCTGAGCAATCGCGCGCTTCAGCAGTCGGACCGCTTCGGCAAAACCGTGCTACGCGGCACGTTGCCGCTAGGATGGGACGCAGAGCTGTATCGCAACGGGCAGTTGCTGGCGTTCCAGGGCAGCACGCCCGACGGACGTTACGAGTTCGAGGTCAACCTGCTGTTCGGCGCCAACGAGCTCGAAGTGGTCCTCTACGGGCCGCAAGGACAGGTCAGGCGGGAGAGCCAGTCGATCCCGATCGGCCACGGCACTCTGGCGGCGGGCAAGATCGAATACTGGGCCGGCGTGATCGAACGCAATCACGACCTGATTTCGTTCGGACGCCCCCCGCCGAGCGCCCGCTTCGACGACGGCTGGCAATTTGCTGCAGGAATGCAATACGGCCTCGATCGCCGCACGGTGATCGGGGCGAACGCGCATTCGCTGTTCATCGATCGCCGACGCCGCGACTATGCCGAGCTGAACCTGCAGCGGTCGCTGGGATCCATGTTGCTCAACCTGAGCGCGGCCCAGGAATTCGGCCGTGGGCGTGCCTATCGTGCTGATTTACTTGGACAATTCGGAAAGATAAACGTCCAGGCGCAGAGCTTCTTCGTCGATGGCGGCTTCACCAGCGGCCTGGTCGGCGAAAATGAGAAGAGCGCGCACAGCGTGACGGTCGACACTCTCGTGGATCTCGGCCGCAGGCCGCTGTCGCTATCGGCCGGTTTCCGCCGCACGACCCAGCGCAACGGCCGGGAAGTTAACGAATTGTTAGGGCGAGCGTCGCTGCTCCTTCCGCGATTGTCACTGACCGGGTTCGTGCACTATCGCGACACCGAGGGTATCGTCGATCCCGAGGACGGCACTCGCGTGGGCATGCTCGCCAATACCCGCTTCCTCGGGCTGACTGCCCGCGGCGAAGCGTCGTACCGCCTCACCGGCCCTCGCAAGGGCTTCGACACGGCCAACCTGACACTTGAGCGCGCGCTGAGCGATCGGTCGGACTTGCGGCTCGAGGTCGAGCATAGCCAGTGGCGCGGTCGGACCGAGTTCGATCTCGCCTATGTCCGCCATTTCCGCCAGATCGCGGTGCGTGCCGGCGCGCAGGCCGACACCGATGGAGGGGTGGGCGCGAGCCTGGGGGTCAGCTTCAGCTTCGGTCCCGATCCGCTCGGCGGCGGTTGGCGTATGTCGAGCGAGAAGCTCGCCCAGCGCGGTCACGCCGCGGTTGCGGTCTACCTCGACGAGAACGGTGATGGCCGGCGCTCGTCGGGCGAGGAGGCTTTGCCGGAAGTCAGAGTCACCGCCGGCCGCGGCGGTACGGGCGAGCCTACGGACGAACACGGGCACACGTTTGTCGAAGGCCTGCAGCCGTACGAGAAAGTCCTGCTGTCGATCGACGAATCGACTCTGCCCGATCCGTTCCTGACGCCGCGTGGCCGAGGGGTGGTGGTCACGCCAAGGCCGGGCGTGGCGGCAGTGGTCGAGCTCGCCGTGGCGCCGACCGGCGAAGTCGAGGGCATACTCAACGGGCCCGAAGGCACTCCGCTCGCGGGCGCCGGACTCGAGCTGGTTGACGGCTCGGGGCAAGTCGTGGCCCGCGCGATGACCGAATACGACGGGTTTTTCCTTTTCGATCGCGTGGTCTACGGCCGGTACCGGCTGCAACTGGCGCCCGACACCCAGGCCGCGCTCGGCGTCGCGCCCGATCTCGCTACTCAGGTCGAGCTCGGGCCCGAGAAGACGGTCGACCGGCTCGGCACGATCAGGCTGCGCGCGGCGACCACGGTCGCGCAGGCGACCGCGCCGCCGTCCGGATCGTCGCTTACGCCGTCCCCCTGAGAAGCTACTTGCTGATCCGGACCCGCTTGCCGCGCGGCGGCGCGACCCGGCGGATGCGCGGCGGTGCCGGCTCTTCCTCGACCCATTCCTCGACCACGGTCTCGCAGCCGCAATCGCGGCGCTCGGTGACGATCGGGACCTTTACCCACATCACCGGATACGGGTAGGGATAGTGATAGCCATAGGCTCCGGGGCCATGGCCGTAGTGGGGGCTCGGACCGTAGCCCCGCAAGCCGTGCTCGTAGCGCAGCAGGTAGGCTTCGCACTCGTCGATCCGGTCACGGTCGGCGTCCGCACCGATCGCGCCGCCGATGGCCGCCCCAGCGAGCCCGCCGGCGCCGGCACCGATCAGCGTGCCGCCGAGATTGTCATCCCCCTCGGCAATCTCGCTGCCGGCGACTCCGCCGGCCACCGCGCCGAGCAGGCCGCCGATGACCTGGCCGTGGCGACGTCCGCTCTCGTCGTAATAGGTCGCGCGGCATTGTTCGAGCCAGGCGGCGCGCTGCTCCGGCGGATAGCCCATCGCCGGTCCCGATCGGTGTGCCGGCATGCCGGGATGATCGACGCGGTCGCCGTAAAGGTCGCCGTGGTCCTCCCAGGCGTCCTCGTCCTCGGCGTAATCGCCCTCCGCATGCTCCTCCCACTCTTCTTCCCAGGTGGGCAGGGGCGGTGGCGGACCGGGATCGTAGCCGTCCTGGGCGAACGCGGGAGCGGCCATCGCGGCAAGCGCGACGGCGGCGAGCAACGAAGCGGAGCGGATCGTCATTGGCGAATTCCCCTTGAGCGCGAACGGAAACGCGGCCGCGCGCGCGTTAACCCAGTCTTGACTATCGCGTGGCGCCGAATTCCCAAGCCTGCTGCGCGCCGTGTCCCGAAACGGGTCGCTCAAATCCGGCCTGCGACGAGCGCAGCGAGCGCCTCGATCCCCGTCTGGTCTTCCGCGTCGAACCGGCCCGGATGCGGGCTGTCGAGATCGATGACGGCGATGACCTCGTCTTCGCGCAGCACCGGGACGACGAGCTCGGAGCGGCTGTCCGGATCGCAGGCGATATGGCCCGCAAAAGCGTGGACGTCGTCGACCCGCTGGCTCGTCCGCACGGCGGCCGCCGTGCCGCACACACCCTGGCCGAGCGCGATGCGGATGCAAGCGGGCTTGCCCGAGAACGGACCGAGCACGAGCTCGTCGCCGATGCGGCGATAAAAACCCGCCCAATTGAGATCCGGCACCAACTCGCGGATCAGCGCGGCAAGGTTGGCCATATTGGCGACCGCATCGGGCTCGCCCGACGTCAAGGCATCCGCCGCGCTCAGCAACTCCCGGTACAGCTCGGGCTTGGGCAACGCGGGGTCGGCGGAAAAGGCGTACATGCGGTAGCGCCCTAGCCCTGGAATTCGTTGCCGCAAAGCGGGCCTTGGCCTATCCAGCGCCGATGCGCATCCTCAAGAAGATCGCCATCGGCCTCCTGGTCATAGTCCTCATCCTTGTCGTCGCCGGTTGGTGGGTGCTGCGTGGCTCGCCGGCCGAATACAGCCTGGCGCAGGTGACCGGCACCGATCCGCTGCTTGCCGAACCCGACGAGCAGACAATCCCGACGGTCGAGGTCGCGGAGCCGATCGGCTGGCCCGACGGCGCCGCGCCCGACGCGGCCGAGGGCCTCGCGGTCAACCGTTTTGCCGAAGGGCTCGAGCATCCGCGCGTGATCTATGCGATGCCGGGCGGCGACATCCTGGTCGCCGAAACCAATGCCCCCGAACGGCCGATCGCGGGCGGCGGGATCACCAACTTCGTCGCCGGTTTCCTGTTCCGCCGCGCCGGCGCCGCCGTGCCGTCACCGAACCGGCTCGTGCTGCTGCGCGACGCCGACGGCGACGGGACTGCCGAAGCGCGCCATGTGCTGCGCGACGATCTCGCTTCGCCCTCCGGCATCGCCTGGCACGACGGGACTCTCTACGTCGCCAACCACGACGCGGTGCTGGCCTTCGACTACGAGGACGGCGCCACTTCGCTGACCGGAACGCCGCGCAAGCTGATGGACCTGCCGCCGGCCGGCAACCACTGGATGCGCAACCTGCTGCTTAACGAGGACGGCACCAGGCTCTACGTCGCGGTCGGTTCGGCTTCGAACTACGGCGAAAGCGGGATGGACGCCGAAGAAGGCCGCGCCGCGATCCACGAACTCGATCTCGAAACCGGCGAATCGCGGATCTTCGGAAGCGGGCTGCGCAACCCCAACGGGCTGGCCTGGAATCCGTGGAGCGGCGAGCTGTGGACCACGGTCAACGAGCGCGACATGCTCGGCAGCGACCTCGTGCCCGATTACCTGACCAACGTGCCCGTGGGCGTCACTTATGGGTGGCCATGGCTCTACTGGGGCGAGAACATCGATGACCGGGTCGAGCGCGAAGTGTCGCCGATGCCCAATTTCCTCACTCAATACAGCCGTACGCCCGAGTTCGCGCTCGGGCCGCACGTCGCCGCGCTCGGGCTGGCCTTCACCCGCGAGGGTTCGACGATGGGAGAAGCCTTCGGGCGCGGGGCGTTCATTGCCCGGCACGGTTCGTGGAACCGCAAGCCGCCCGCAGGCTACGACGTGGTGTTCGTACGCTTCGACGCGCGCGGCAATCCGCAAGGCAAGCCGCTCAAGGTGCTCGGCAGCTTCCTTGCCGGCGAGGGCCAGACGCACGGGCGCCCGACCTGGGTCGCCTGGGACAGGACCGGCGCGCTCCTGGTCAGCGACGATACCGCCAGTATCATCTGGCGCGTCACCGCACCCGGCGCTCGGCCGGCCGGTCGGCAAGTGCGGCTTCGCGGTGAGCGCATGCCGCCGCAGCGCGAGCTGACCAGCGATCCCAGGCGGGCGTTCGAGGAAACGCCGGCAGGAATGGCGCCGGGGCAGCTTTGACGTTCAATCCAAAGATTGCCCGGCGCGCCCCGCGAGCTCGGTGATGAAATGCCAGGCGACGCGGCCCGAGCGGGCGCCGCGACGCTTGGCCCATTCGAGAGCCTCGGCCTCGCTCCAAGCCAGACCGTGTTCGTCGGCATAGCCGCGCACGATCGCGAGGTATTCGTCCTGCGAGCAAGCGTGGAAACCGAGCGAGAGTCCGAATCGGTCGGCGAGCGCGAGCTGGTCGTCCAGCGCGTCGCGCGGATTGAGCGGATCGTCCTGTTCGCCGGCCGTGCGCGCGAGGATCGCGCGGCGGTTCGAGGTCACCGCCAGGCGGACGTTGCCTGGCCGGGCTTCCACTCCGCCGTCGAGCCACGAGCGCAAATGGCGCGGCCCCATCGCGTCGCCGGGGGCGAAGCCGAGATCGTCGACGAACACCACGAAGCGGCGCTCGAGCGGGGCGAGCGCGGCGAATAGCGCGGATAGCGACGCCACTGCGTCGGTCGCAACCTGGACGAGCGCGATCTTGCCGGGCTCGGCCTGCTGTGCGGCGAGCACCGCCGAGCGGACGAGCGCCGACTTGCCCATCCCCCGCGCGCCCCACAGCAGCATGTCGTGCGCTGCGTGCCCGCGCGCGAGACGCAGGACGTTTTCGGCAGCGGCTGTCTTCTGCTGGTCGATTCCGCGCAGCAGCTCGAGCCGTGGCGCGTCGATTCGCGGCACGGGACGCCCCGCCGCGCGGTCCCAGACATAGGCGGGCGCGGCTTGCCAGTCGTCGGCTTGGTCTTTCATGACCTGCTCGCCTATAGGGCCGCGCGATGAGCGGCAAGGCACTCGAATGGCTGGACGCGGACGCGGGCGGGATCGCGCGCGCGGCCGAGCTGCTGCGCGCCGGCGCGCTGGTCGCCGTGCCGACCGAGACGGTGTACGGCCTTGCAGCGCGCGCCGATAGCGAAGCGGCCGTCGCCGGAATCTTCCGCGCCAAAGGCCGGCCGGATTTCAACCCGCTGATCGTGCATGTCGCGTCGCTGGCGATGGCACGCGAGCTGGCGCGGCTCGATGCGCGCGCGGAGATGCTCGCAGCGCGGTACTGGCCGGGACCTTTGACGCTCGTGCTGCCGGCGAAGGAAGGCCCGATCATGCCGGCCGTTACCGCCGGCCTGCCGACGATCGCGCTGCGCATGCCCGACCACCCCGCGATGCGGCGCCTGCTCGAGACGGTCGCGCTGCCGCTGGCGGCGCCTTCGGCCAACCGCAGCGGCGGGGTCAGCCCGACCGCGCCGGAGCATGTGGCACAATCGCTGGGCAGCGAGGTCACCGCGATCCTCGATGGCGGACCCTGCCTTCGTGGCGTCGAATCGACCATCGTGGCCCTGCGCGACAACGGCAACTGGCAGTTGCTGCGCCCGGGGCCGATTACGGAGGAAGAGTTGGTCAGCCTCCTCGGACCGCCTGCTGAGCTCCGCGATGCCGGAATCGAGGCGCCGGGCCAACTGGCGCGGCATTATTCCCCCGGCAAGCCGGTGCGGCTCGAGGTGCGCGAGGCGGCGGACGACGAATTCTTGATCGGGTTCGGCCCGGTGCCCGGCGATTGCTCGCTATCCGAAGAAGGCGATCTCGCGCTGGCCGCGACGCGGCTTTACTCGTGTCTCCATGACGCGGCTGCATCCACCAGGTCGCGCATTGCGGTCGCCCCGGTCCCCAACGAAGGAATCGGCGCCGCGATCAACGACCGCTTGCGGCGGGCGGGCTCCTCGGAATAGTCGGCTCTACTCGGTTTCGGGCTCGGCCGGGATCGAGGGCAGGAGCACCTGCATCTCGGCATAAGTCAGCCGTGCCTGGTCGCAAGCCCGCCGGTCGCCTTCGCCGCATTTGTCGATCTGCCGTTCATAGTCGCGGCGCAGGCGGCCGAGCCGTTCCTCGCGCTGCCGGATCTCGCGCCCGCGCGCCTGATCGGCTTCGGACTGGCTGGTGGTGGCGAGGTCGACGCCGCGGCTGGCGACCTTGACTGGCAACGTTACCGCGCTGACCGCTGTCCGCGCCAGGCAGCCTTGCAGCGCGAAAGCGGCGGCGCCGATGAGGATCAGTCGAAGGGTAGGGGGCATGGGCCGTCTCCTCGGGTGCATCTCCGTAGGTAGAGATGCATTGCGCTCGCGTGAACTAATCGCGGTCCTGGCCGCGGCAGCTGACGCTGCCGGATCCTGAGGCCGAAACGATGCAGCGCGCCGGACCGTCGATATCGACCTCGCCCGGTCCATCGACCGAGACGTCGGCTTCCTCTTCGACTGCGAGCTCGACGTCGCCCGGTCCGCGCACGGCGATCACCGCGGTCCGGCTCTGGAGCTCGCCGGCCTGGACTTCCCCGGGTCCATTGATCGTCACCCGTGTTGCCCGGGTTGTGCCGGCGGCTGCGATGCTGCCCGGACCGTCGATGGTGAACTCGGCTTCTTCGACCTCGAGCCCGTCGATCTCGAGCTCGCCTCCGGACCCCTCGATCGCCGCGACGAAACGGTTGCTCACGACCTTGTCGATGCTGATTTCGCCCGGCCCGTTCAGGGCAACGCGGGTAAGCCGCGGCACGGTCACGTAGAACCGCGTCGAATCGAAACCCGGCCAGTCCGAGCCTATTCCGCCGCGCGGGCGGATGATCAGCTCGCCGTTCTCGACGAGAACTTCGAGGCTGGAGAGCAATCCTTCGGCGCGAACCGAGTGGGTCTCGCCGTACTCGATCTCGATGTCCTGCGGGCCGAAAGTCGCGATACGCTCGAACTCGCCGAGCGTGTAAGTCTGCTCCTCGACGGCCGCGGCTTGCGGCGGGGGGGCGCCGTGGTCGTCTTCCGTCGACAGCAACGCCCCGGCGCCGCCCGCGGCGAGCGCGCCCATGACCAGCGCGAACGCGATCTCGCGCTTGCGCAATCTCCGTCCGGTCGGGGGTGTCGGCATTCGGCGAGACTAGCGGTGCCCTGGATGCGCAACAAGCCGCCCTGCGATCCTAATCGGCGGTCTCCCGCTCGCGTTCGCAAGTCACCGTGCCCGAACCCATCGAATGCACGCTGCAGCGCGCCGAACCGCGCACGATCACGTTGCCCGAACCCATCAGGTGCGCCGCGACGTCTCCGTTGCAGGCGAAAATCGCGTCACCCGACCCAGCGACGTGCACCGCGGCTTTGCCGACCATCAGGCCCTCGGCATCGCAGCTGCCGCTGCCGGCGATCGACAGCTCGAGCTCATCGACATGGCCGTCGATGGCGAGCCGTCCACTGCCGGCGATGTCGATCTTGAGGCGCCCACCTTCGGCCGCGGCGACTTCGAGCCGGCCGGAACCGGCTATGGACACCTCACCGTCCGGCGCCAGCTTCTCGGCCGTCATGCGACCCGATCCGGCCACCGCAAGCTTCCGGGGGGCCGGCGTGGTGATGCGAACTACCGTCTCCGTATCGCCACCTCCCACGCCGAGCCGGCCATCGTGCAGGGAGAACAGCACCGGCTCGCTCGCGTAACCGGGTTCGACATTGATACGGAACACCTCGCCTTCGCTCAGCACGATCTGCGCCGGGCCGAGAAGCGATACCGTGTGCGGGGCGGGACCGGTCAGGTCGAGATCTTCCAGGCGAACGCCGTCGAAGGCGCTGTCGCGCATTTGCGATCCGATCGAGGCCGCAAGATACCCCAGGTTCCTGAACAGCTCATCGAGGCGCATCGGCGAATCCTCCTGCAATCGTGTATTAACACGGCAATACACGATGCCGGAGCGCGGCTCAATCGCCTTCGTCGAGCGCCGTTGCGGTTTCGCCGAAGGTCCGCGCGTAAAAAAGGCCGCCCGGGTTCCCCCGGACGGCCTCGTTGTCTCGCCGTCGATCCCGATCAGGCGTCTTCGGTGGTCGATTCGTAATACTGTGGCGCGTGCTTCTTGAGCACGTCGAGGATCTTCGCGAGCGCGGCAGGCTCGTCGGTCTTTTCCATCGCTGCCAGCTCGCGCGCGAGTCGGCTCGAGGCGGCTTCGAAGATCTGCCGCTCGGAATAGGACTGCTCGGGCTGGTCCTCGGGGCGGAACAGGTCGCGCGTCACTTCGGCGATAGACACCAGGTCGCCCGAGTTGATCTTGGCTTCGTATTCCTGGGCCCGGCGCGACCACATTGTGCGCTTGACCTTGGGCTTGCCCTTCAGCGTTTCCATCGCCTCCTTGAGCGTCTTGTCGCTCGACAGCTTGCGCATGCCGATCGCCTCGACCTTGTTGACGGGCACGCGCAGCGTCATGCGCTCCTTCTCGAAGCGCAGCACATAGAGTTCGAGCTTCATACCGGCGATTTCCTCGCTCTGCAGCTCGACCACCCGGCCGACCCCGTGCTTGGGATAGACCACGTAATCGCCGACATCGAATGCGGGGGCATTCACAGCCATCAATTGTCCTTTCTCACGGGCAGGCTGGATTTCGCGCGACGCATCGTCCATCGTTCCGACCGCACGATCCATCGGCGGCCCGAATGACCCGGAGCGATGCAATTTGGCGGAGGCCTGCCTTCCTTACACGACATCCGCCCTGGCAACGCGGAGCGGTCGAAGCGCTATATAGCAGATTCGCAACAAAATTGCCACCCCTGCCCAAAAGGCGGGCAACGGAGGGCGAAACCGGTCGTGATCGAGCGCCGTTCGGCGCGCGGCTTCAGTCGCCTTCGCCGGGCTCCGGCGTGAAATATTGGTCGAACTTGCCGTCGACGCCCTTGAACTCGTCGGCGTCGGCCGGCGGATCCTTCTTCTCGGTGATATTGGGCCATTCGGCAGAATACTTGGCGTTCAACTCGAGCCATTGTTCGAGCCCGCCCTCGGTATCGGGCAGGATCGCTTCGGCGGGGCATTCGGGCTCGCAGACGCCGCAATCGATGCACTCGCTGGGATTGATGACCAGCATGGTCTCGCCTTCGTAGAAGCAGTCGACCGGGCAGACCTCGACGCAGTCGGTGTACTTGCACTTGATGCAAGCGTCGGTGACGACATAGGTCATGGCTGTGCTTCCCCTTCTGCACGCTCCGGATCGTTTGCGGCCGGTGCGTCGCTGCCCGCTATGCCGTTTGTCGCGTCAGCGTCAAGCGGACGATAGCACGCGCGAGCTTCGCTTGCCGGTCCACGCCGTGCCGGAAGCGCCAGCAACTCGATCACCAGCACCTTGCTCCGAAGCGGCAGGGTGAGGACATCGCCGACATCGATGTCGAGGTCCTGCCGCAGCACCCGCTCGCCGTTGCGGCGGATATGGCATGCGGCGATCCAGCGCTGCGCCAGCGTGCGGCTTTTGGCGAACCGCAGCGCGTAGAGCAGACGGTCGATCCGCATCGCGCCGCGTCTAGCGCACGAGCCCGGCGAGCGCGGCGAAGGCTCCCTCGGGCGGCCGTCCTGGGCCGGGCCTTTCCGGCACGCGGTCCTTGCGGGGCGCGCGCCACGACCACCAGACCGGCGCAGGCGGCCCCAAGGCACCTTCGGGCAAGGTTCGGGCCTGACCGGGGCGGAAACCGGCATCACGCATCAGCTGGCGGTAGTTGCTGGGCGTGAGCCCCATCGAGGTCGCGAGACCCGAATCGAGCCGAAAGCCGCGTCCCGATGCCTTGACTCGCTGCTCGTGCGCGGCGCGAAACAGCTTCTCGGCCAGGTCGACGCGGATCGCCTGGCCGCCGGCGCGGCGATAGCCGGCGGGCACTCGTCTCCCTTTGCTCGCGGAACCGGTCTCGATCACCGCCTCCATCGCTTCGCGCACCGGGCGCGGATCGACGCCGATCGCGTGCAATAAGCGACGCGGCGCGGGCTTGAGCAGCGCCGGCACGAACACGTCGAGCGCGCCGATGGTGACGCCAAGCCTTCGCAGCAGGGACCGCTTCTCCTTCGGAACATGCGCCAAGCCGGCCTGCTCGCGGGCGATCACGCCGTTCGCGCTCGCAAGCGTCAGCAGGAGCGCGCGCACTTCGCTGCCGGCATCGCGCGAGAACGTCGCATCCTCGATCGCACGCAGGGGGCCGAGAGGCGCGAGCTCGCCTTCGAGCCACAGCGCGAGCGCCTCGGTCAAGCGGGCCTTGTGCGCCGGGTCGAGCACGCCGAGCTCCTTGCCGAGCACGAGACGCGGCCGGCTTGGGCTCTTGCCTCGCTCGAGCCGGGCGATGGCGCGTCCGGCGCGGCGAACTTCGCCTTGCTCGATCGCCAGGTCCCCGAGTTCGTCCCGGATCAGGGCCTGGGCCTTCATGGCGAGGAGCTGCGGCAGGTGCTTTTCCGCTGCGGCGAGCATCAGCTTTCTATCTTCATGGCTCGCGTCGGCGTCGACCACGAAGCGGAAGCCCTCGAGATGGCCGATCGGCTGGTCTTCGACCAGCACTCGGCCCGCCCCGTCGAGATTCACGCGCAGCAGCCCGGCATCCTTGCCCAGCGTGCGCATCAGGATCGTGGTGCGGCGGTTGACGAAGCGCTCGGTCAGGCGCTGGTGCAGCGCGTCGGACAGGCGCCGCTCGGCGTCGCGCGCCCGGGCGCCCATCTCGTCGCGGGCGAGCACCCAGTCGGGACGCTGGCAGATGTAGGCCCAGCTGCGAATCGCCGCGATGCGTCCCTGCAGCGTGTCGATATCGCCCTCGGTGCGGCCGAGCTCGGCAATGCGCGCCGCGACGTAGTCGGCACCGAGGTGTCCTTCGCGCAAGTCCTGCCATAGCCGGGCGACGAAGCGGGCGTGGGTGTCGGGGCCTTGCTGGCGGAAGTCGGGCAGCTGGCACGCTTCCCAGAACCGCCGCACCAGGCCGGGCGTCGTGACGCCAGTTGCAATGGCCGGATCCTCGGCCAGCCGCTTGAGCACCGCGAGGTCGATCGCCTCGGGCGCCGGTGCCAGCGCGGGCTCGTCCGGTTTGGCCTCCAGGTCAGCGAGCAGAGCGCCGATACTGTCAAGACGCGGCTCGGCCTCCCGCCAGAACAACCTGGTCAGCGGCGCGAAGCGGTGCTGCTCGATCGCGTAGACCTCGTCGTCGGTGAACTCGATTTCGCCTGCGCGTCCGGGGCCAGTCGAAGGGCCGCCGCCCAGGGTGCCGAAAGTGCCGTCCTGCTGGTGGCGCCCGGCGCGGCCGGCGATCTGCGCCATCTCGGCCGGCGTCAGGCGGCGCTGGCGAACTCCGTCGAATTTGGACAGCGAGGCGAAGGCGACGTGCGTGACGTCAAGGTTCAGCCCCATTCCTATCGCGTCGGTGGCGACGATGTAGTCGACCTCGCCCGACTGGAACAGTTGGACCTGGCGATTGCGCGTCTCGGGGCTGAGCCCACCCATTACCACTGCGGCTCCGCCGCGGAACCGGCGCAGCATCTCGGCGACCGCATAGACTTGCTCGACCGAGAACGCGACCACCGCCGAGCGGGGCGGTAGGCGCGAGAGCTTCTTCGCCCCTGCGTGAGCAAGCGTCGAAAAGCGCGGCCGCGTCTCGATCTCGGCACGCGGGAGCAAGGCCCTGACCATCGGCTCGAGCGTCGAGGAGCCGAGCAACATCGTCTCCTCGCGTCCGCGTGCGTGAAGCAACCGGTCGGTGAAAATGTGCCCGCGCTCGCGATCGGCTGCGAGCTGGGCCTCGTCGAGAGCGACGAAGGCCAGCCCTCCGCCATTTCTCGGCATCGCTTCGGCGGTGCACAGGAAATAGCGCGCGCTTTCCGGCTCGATCCGTTCCTCGCCGGTGATCAGCGCGACCTGCTTATCGCCCTTGATCGCGCGGACCCGGTCGTAGACCTCGCGCGCCAGGAGCCGCAGCGGGAAGCCGATCGCTCCGCTCGAATGACCGCACAGCCGCTCGATCGCGAGATGCGTCTTGCCGGTGTTGGTCGGGCCGAGCACGGCGCGCAGCCGGCTGTCGGAGCGGGAAGCAGTCACGGTCACCTGAGTGTGGGGTCAGGCCACCTCTAACGCAAGCTCCGGCCGCTCCGAGCGGCCAGGCCCACGGCCCGCCGCAAGGCGGACTCGGCTCGCCTCGGTTTAGAGGAAATTAACTTTATCGCGGCACACCCTTTTGCCAGAAACAACGCCGGGATCGGGTCGCGCCTTCTCCGCATGGATCGGCGGAGAAGTGCGCACCGCACTGGAGGGCGCTTTTGTTCAAGGACAGCGGGAGCGATGCGGCCGAAATCGCCGACGGGTACGACTACCCGCCGGCGCACTTGTCGCACGCGCAAGTTGCACCCGAATGCGCGCCCGCCGGCATCCTTGCCAGTGCGGTTGAACGCTACATCGAATGGCGAGAACGCGCTTCGGCTCGTTTTGCGTCGCTCGACCTGGTGCCCGATCTTGCCCAGGATATCGGCTCGCGGCGCTGGCTGCGTGGTGCCGGCACACTGCTCGGGCTTTCGGCCATAGCGCTCGCCGGGTGGCCCGGTTTCGCTCCGGTCGAGGCCGCGCCGCTGATGGTGATCGACGATCCGGTGCGCGACGAATTCCGCAGCCAGATGATCATGCCGCTCGCGCTGGGCGGCGACAGCGGCCGGCGCATGGGCGCTACCGCCGCGGTGGTCTCGCTGAAGAGCGCCCCCGAGCGTCCGCGCCTCGATCTCGAGGCGACGCTCGCGCGCGGCGACAGCTTCGAGCGCATGCTCGAGCGTGCCGGGGTCGGCGCCGCCGAAGCCGATCTTATCGCCTCGCTGGTTGCGTCGGAAATGCCGCCGAGCGAGATCGCGCCGGGCACCAAGCTCGACATCACCTTAGGCCGCCGACCGGCGCCCGATGCCCACCGCCCGCTCGAAGCGCTTTCGTTCC
>CBHCZH010000056.1:0-19934 GCA_965977975.1 uncultured bacterium | reverse complement strand
ACCCCGGCCGGTCCCGGATTGCGGAACGCCGGAATGCCTTCGCCGAACCGGGTGGACGAACGGTAGAGCAGCAGGCGGTCCACGAGGCCGGCAGCCAGGAACGCCTCGGCGACTTCCGCGCCGCCTTCGACCACCAGGTATTGCAGGCCGCGTCCCGCGACGCCTGAAGGATCAGAGATGACGGTCCAGTCCGCAGGCGCCGTGCTGCGAGTGAGCACAAACTTCTGCGGACTTCGCTTCTCCAGCCCAGGCAAGCGCACGTCGAGCGAAGGGCTGTCTGCCCGCAAGGTTCCGCCGCCCACGAGGATCGCATCGGCGCGGGCCCGCTCGCGGTGGGCGTGCGCCCGAGCCGGCTCGGCGGTGATCCATTTGCTGGTGCCATCCGGTCTCGCAATGAAGCCGTCCGCCGTGATCGCGAGCTTGAGCGTGGTCTCGGGAAAGCCGGTGGCTTTCGAGCGGACATAGCCGCGCAGGCTGGCACGGCATCGCTCATCGTCGAGGCACGCAACTTCGCTCCCAGCCTCGCGCAATCGGACCAATCCGGCGCCGGAAGTGCGAGGGTCGGGGTCTTCGATGCCGGCGACGATCCGCTTCACTCCCGCCGCGCCGATGAGGTCCGCGCAGGCGGGCCCGCGCTCGCCACGGTGCGCGCAAGGTTCGAGCGTCACGTAAAGCGTGGCGCCGGCGGCTGCCTCCCCGGCTTCCGCCAGCGCGACCGCTTCGGCATGAGGGCGCCCGCCGGGCTGCGTCCAACCTCGGCCGGCGACGATACCGTCCTTCACCACGATGGCTCCGACGGCGGGGTTGGGGTGACTCAGCGGGCGGGCGCGTTCGGCGAGGGCGGCAGCCGCGGCCAGCCAACGGGCGTCCTCGTTACTGCTCACCCGTGGTCCGGGCCTGCCGCGCCGCCGCTTGGGCTGCTTCCTGTTCGGCCAGCCGGCGCTTCATTTGAGCCTCCAGAGCATCGACGTCGATCCCGGTCGCGCGGCCGAGGGCTCGGGCGCGTTCCTTCCGCCGTTCCTCGCGTGCCAGCCGTTCCGCCTCCAGCTCTTCCTGCCGCTTCTGGTTCGCGAGGTTCGAGGCGGCGATTTCCTCATCCGTCCGGTCGGGCGCGAAAGTAGAAATGTAGGTCACGTCGGGCTCGCGCGGCTCGGCGCGCTGGCTCTCTGGAATGAACAGCACCATCAACGTGAAGGTCAGCGCCACCGAGAGGCCGAGGATCTGCCAGCGGTACGGCGTCGGTTGCCGCCAGTATTCGAGCAGATCGGTGAGCGCGTCGACCGCACCGCGCGGCGAAAATCGGTTCATGTAGCGCATGCGGCCAAGATAGGCCTTCGGGCGGCGGACCGCTAGTCCGGCTCCTTGACTCAGAAATAGTCGACGCGGATCGCGATTCGGCCACGGAAATTGCCGCTGCGCGCGCCCTGGCTCGAAAGCTGTGCGCCGAAGGCAAATTCCAGCGTGCCGTTCTCGTCGAGCATGGTGACCGCCGGAAGGTCGGTCACGAAACCGCTGAGCTCGGCCTCGGCGCCGTCGGGGCTGCGCAACTGAACGCGTTGCGGCAGCTCTATGCGCACCGGCCGCAGCGGCTCGCCGGTCACTCGCGCGCGACCCTGGTAACTGAGGCCGCCCAGGTCGATCATGCCGGCATCGACACGCTTCTCGCCGGTCTGCGGGTCGATCTCCGCCCTCCCGTCAGCCTTGCCGCGCAGCCCGAGGCGGCTGAACTGCAGTCCGCTCTCGATCTGGATTTCGAGCGGCCGTTCGGGGCGGGCTGTCATCAGGCAAAGCTCGCACGACGAATCGCTCGCCGCCACGGGAGTGGCCGAAAGAAGCGCGAACGCCGTGGCGCCGACCACCATTGGGAGGTGTCCTGGGCGGGTCATGCGTCCTTCATGCACCACTCAGGGTTAATGGCTAGTTAGGGACTAGCCGAAAGGCGCGTAGAGCGCGCGCCCCTCACGCTTGAGCCACGCGTCGGCGGCCTTCAGATCGCCTTCGAACAGTTCGCCAAGCATCGCCCGGAACGCAGGCGAATGATCGAAATGCCTGAGGTGCGCGACTTCGTGCGCGACGACCGAGCGGCGCACGTCGTCGGGTGCCTGGACCAGCCGCCAGTTGATCCGGATGCATCCGGCGCCCGAGCAGCTCCCCCAGCGCCGCGCCGCGCGCGAGAGGCGCAGTTGGGGCGCCGACACGCCGGCGCGGGTGCAATAATGCGCGAGGTCGGCGCCGAGCAGGCGCAGCGCCTCCGCTTCCAGCCACCGGTGCACCCGCCTCGCTACCGTCTCCGCGGGGCCGCCAAGCCTGAGGCGATCGTCGTTCAACAGGGGCTTGCGCGGCAGGTCTGGTTCCCACTCGATTGCAACCGGTAGCCCACGATAGAGCACTGTCCCGCCCGGCTCGGGCGGCGTGGCGCGGGGCACGGCGGCGAGCTGGCTTTCGAGCCAGTCGAGCCGCTTGTGCGCAAAGACCAATGCGTCGCTGGTGCGGCCCCACCGCGGCAGCGTGATACGCACTTCGCTGCCGTCGGGTGCAAGTCTCATCGTCAACCGCGTCGCGCGCGGATGACGGCGAATCGCCAGCGGCACTTCGCGGCCAGCGATGGTGACGCTGGGTTCCTGGTTCTCGCGCCGCAGCCAATCGATCATCCGCGCCGTTATCCTTTCGCCCAATCGACGATATGGTGCTCGAGTGGGCCGGCGTCATCCTCGCTCACCACCCGGCCGGCGACGCAGACTCCGGCGCGGACCATGGTCTCGCGGCTGCCGGTCAGGAGGTAATGCCACGGCGGCAAGGGCTTGCCGTCGGCGCGGCGGCGATAGGCACAGGTCGGTGGCAGCCAGCTGACCTGCGCGACGAGCTTCGGGGTCAGGCGCAGGCAATCGGGAACGAAGGCCTTGCGATGCTTGTAGTCGGTGCACCGCGCGTTCGCCGGGTCGAGCAGGCGACAGGCGACATTGGTCTCGATGACCTCGCCGCTCTCCTCGTCCTCGAGCTTGTGCAGGCAGCAGCGCCCGCAGCCGTCGCACAGGGCTTCCCATTCGGCGCGCGTCAGCGCTTCGAGCGGCAGCTCCCAGAAGCGCTCTCTCATCTCACCCATCGCTCGAGCTCGGCGGCGACGGCCTCGCCGGTGTCTTCGACGTCGATCGGCAGAAAGGCGATCGGTTCCCCGTCGCGCCCCATCAAGTAGGCGATGCGCGGGTGGTCCATCAGGTAGCCGCCGCCGGAGCCGGCCTCCAGCTTCGAGTAGGGCGCGACGAAGGCCTTTGCCGCCTTGTCGATCTGGGCGGGCGTTCCGGTGAGGCCGAGGAGATCGTCCGAGAAGGCGCCGGCAAACTCTCCGACGACTTTCGGCGTATCGCGCTCGGGGTCGACCGTAATGAAGATCGGCTGGACCTGCGCAGCGCGGGCTGGATCAGCCTGCTTGAACTTGTGATATCCCTGCATCAGGCGCTGGACGTCGAACGGACAGGCGTCGGGACAATAGGTATAGCCGAAATAGACGATCCGGTACTTGCCGTCGAAATCACTCCAGCGCACGGTCTTGCCTGAGCTGTCGACGAGCTCGAAGGGGCCACCGATCGCGGCGCCGGCAAGCGGCGGCTCGCCGGCGGGCGCATCGCAGCCGGCGGCGAACAGGGCGATGGGCAGGCAAAAGCCGAGAAAACAGGCACGAACCGTGGACATGGCGTGCCGGTTCATGCTCTGCTAACGGGCAGGCGGCAAGGGTAGATGGCCGGTGGACGGCTCGCCCGTCCGCAGCTTTGATCAGGAGGAAGGACATTGTCCGGGGGCAGCTTGCGTCGTTCGATCACCGTCGGAACACTGGCGACGATGCTGGCTCTCGGCGCGCCGGCAACGGGACAGAACTATTCGGACGGATATCTCTTCCTCAAGGCGGTACAGGACCAGGACGTCAGCAAGGCCGACGAGCTGCTCGGCAAGCCGGGCTCGACGCTGATCAACTCGCGCGATCTCACCAGCGGCCGCACCGGCCTGCACATCGCGGCCGACCGGCGCGATGTGGCCTGGCTCGCTTACCTGCTCAACCGTGGCGCCAATCCCAACATCGCGGACCGCCGCGGCGTGACTCCGCTGATGCGTGCCAGCCAGCTCGGGTTCTTTGATGGCGTGCAGCAGCTGGTTGCGAAAGGCGCCCGTGTCGATGCGCCGAATGCCACCGGCGAGACGCCGCTGATCCTTGCGGTTCATCGCCGCGACACGGCGATGATGCGCGTCCTGCTGCAGGCCGGAGCCGACCCGGATCGATCCGACAACTCCGGCCGCTCGGCTCGCGACTATGCCGAGCTCGAAGGCCGGGACAGCCTGGTCTTCGCCGAGATCGAACGCAACGACGAGAACGGCGGCCAGCCGCGGGCCGAGACGGGCACCTACGGACCGAGCCTCTGACGATGGCCGGGGACGACCGCACGCTCGACGAGCTGCGGCTCGCTCTCGCGCCCGAAGTCGCCCGCTCGGCAGTGTTCGACGGCTGGACCGATGCGGCACTGAATCAAGCCGCGGCGCTCGCCGGAGTCGATGCGGCTGTCGCCCGCCTCGCCTTTCCGGGCGGCGCGATGGACATGATCGGCGCTTGGATCGATTCGACCGATACCAAGATGCATGCGGCCTTCGCCGATGGACACCTGGGCACGCTCAAGGTCCGCGACCGCATCTGCACGCTGCTGCAGTTCCGGCTCGATGCGCTGGCGGGAATGGAGGAGGCGTTGCGGCGCGCCCTCGCGATCCAGGCGATGCCGCAGAACCTGGCGCGCACGCTCAAGACAGGCTGGCGCAGCGCCGACCTGATGTGGCGTCTCGCTGGCGACACCGCGACCGACTACAACCACTACACCAAACGCGCGCTCCTGTGCGGCATCTATACCGCGACGCTGGCGGTGTTCGTCGAAGACCGGAGCGAGGGCAAGGAAGAAACCCGCGCCTTCCTCGACCGCCGCATCGAGAACGTGATGCAGTTCGAAAAGACCAAGGCGCAGCTCCTCGGGAACCGCGACGGGTTCGACGTGGCGAGGTTCCTGGGACGGCTCAGGTATCCCGCACGCTGACCCTATTGAGAACCAGTTGCAATTAGTGCGGTGTTCCGGCACAGCCGCTTCGTGACTTCCGACATGACCCTGGACCTGCTGCCGCCGCTGCAATGCGCCGAAATCGTAGCGATCGACTGGAGCTTGCTGGCGCCGGACGAGGCCAAGCGCCTGCGTGCGATTGGAATCGACGAGGGCGTTCGGGTGGCGATCTCGCACCGGGGTATCTTCGCAGGACGCGACCCGATCGCGCTGATGGTCGGGCGGATGACAGTGGCGATTCGCCGCAGCCATGCGCGCGCTATGACGGTCCAGGAAGTATGAGCCGATTGCGCACCGCCGCTCTGGTCGGCAACCCGAATTCGGGCAAGAGCGCGTTGTTCAACGCCTTGACCGGTGCGCGCCAGAAGATCGCCAACTATCCGGGCGTCACCGTCGAGCGGAAAGCGGGCCGGATGGTGCTGCCTTCGGGCGAGCCGGTCGAGCTTTACGATCTCCCCGGAAGCTATGCGCTCGACGCGGCGAGTCCCGACGAGGAAGTCACGCGCCGGGTCATCCTCGGCGAGTTTCCCGGCGAGGCCATGCCCGAAGTGCTGGTGATCGTGCTCGACGCCGCCAACCTCGAGCAGCATCTGGTCTTCGCCCAGGAGCTGATCGAGCTCGGCCGGCCGGTGGTCGTAGTGCTCAACATGGTCGACCTCGCCGAGCGCGACGGGCTGGTGCTCGACGCGCAAGCGCTGTCGCAGTCGCTCGGCGTGCCGGTGATTCCCACCGTGGCGGTGCGCAAGCGCGGGCTCGACGCGCTGCGCGAGGCGGTGGCGGCCGCCGAAGCGCGCATTGGAACCGACCAGCGCTCGCGGCCCCACCAGCACCTGACGCTGCCCGAGCGCCGCCTCGCCGCGCGCCACATGGCGGAAGGCGCGATCGTCAGCGAAACGGCGCGGCACCGGCTCCACGCTCAGCTCGACAAGGTGCTGCTCCATCCATGGCTCGGCCCGCCGATCCTGTTCGCGCTGCTGTTCGTGATCTTCCAGGCGGTGTTCGCATGGGCGACGCCATTCGCGGATGCGCTCGACGGCGGGGTCAGCGCGCTGATCGGGCTCGCCAATGCCAATCTCCCGGCCGGGTTCTTCCGGGATCTCCTCACCCAGGGCGTGCTTTCCGGCGTCGGCTCGGTGATCGTGTTCCTGCCGCAGATCGTGATCCTGTTCGCGTTCATCCTGGTGATGGAGCAGTCAGGCTACATGGCCCGCGCCGCGTTCATCATGGACCGGTTGATGGCCGGCGTAGGATTGTCGGGACGCAGCTTCATTCCGCTGCTGTCCAGCTTCGCCTGCGCGATTCCCGGGATCATGGCGACGCGCGCGATCGCCGATCCGAAGGACAGGCTGACCACGATCCTGATCGCGCCCCTGATGACATGTTCCGCTCGATTGCCTGTCTACGCGGTGATCATCGCCGCGTTCATCCCGGCAACCACGGTCGGCTGGGGCATCGGCCTCCAGGGCCTGGTGCTGTTCGCGCTTTATGTTGCCGGGATCGCCGGGGCGATGATGGCCGCTCTGGTGCTCAGGCGCTCGGTCACCAAGGGCTCAGCTTCCGGCTTCATCATGGAGCTGCCCAAATACCAGTGGCCGCCACTGCGCGACCTCGCGATCGGGTTGTGGCAGCGCGCCTGGGTGTTCCTGCGCCGAGCCGGCACGATCATCTTCACGGTCACGATCGTGCTGTGGCTCCTGCTCAGTTTCCCAAAGGCCGGCCCCGGCGAAAGCCAGTCTGAGGCGAGCATCGCCGGGCACATCGCCAGCGGGCTCGAAGTCGTGGTCCGCCCGATAGGGTTCAACCACGAGATCGCGCTCGCATTGATCCCTGCGATGGCGGCGCGCGAAGTCGCGGTCGCCTCGCTTGCGACGACTTACGCGATCGATGCCGAGGACGAAGAGGCCGCCGCCGAGGGGCTTATTCCCAAACTCCAGGCCGGCTGGACCCTGCCGACCGCGCTCGCCTTCCTCGCCTGGTTCGTGTTCGCGCCGCAGTGCCTGTCGACTATCGCGGTCGCTCGGCGCGAAACGAACGGTTGGAAATGGCCCTTGTTCATGTTGGCTTACCTGTTCGGGTTGGCCTACATCTTCGCGGGAATCACCTACTGGCTGGCGACTGCCGCCGGCCTCTAATCCGCGGAGAGAGTTTTCATGGCCGGCAGCGTCAACAAGGTCATCCTGATCGGCAACCTCGGGCAGGATCCGGAAGTGAAGAGCTTCCAGAACGGCGGCCGCATCGCCAATCTGCGCATCGCCACGTCCGAGAACTGGAAGGACAAGAACACCGGTGAGCGCAAGGAGCGCACCGAGTGGCATACGGTGGTGCTGCAGTCGGAAGGACTGGTCGGAGTGGCGGAACGCTATCTGCGCAAAGGTAGCAAGGTCTACATCGAGGGCCAGCTGCGCACTCGTAAATGGCAGGACCAGTCCGGAAACGACCGCTACACCACCGAGGTCTCGGTCGGCGGCATTGGCGGCGTGATGACCATGCTCGACGGCGCTCCAGGCGGCGGTGGCGGCCAGCGCAGCGGTGGCGGCGGAGATTGGGATCAGGGGGGCGGCTCGTCGGGCGGTGGTGGCGGGCGCAACCAGGGCGGCGCGCCCGCGGGTGGTTACGGCGACGATTTGGACGACGACATCCCGTTCTAGACCCTGTTGCACCTGGCACGGGGTGGGGGACCGCCCGAAGGGTGGTGGAGGGGCACGGGCGAGTGGCCACACCCTCGAAGGTCAGAACCATCCGATGGTGCCCCTCCACCATGCTTCGCATGGTCCCCCTCCCCCGTGGGGGAGGAACTATTTCTTCTTCAATGCAGCCAGTGCTGCAAAAGGGCCGCTCGCGGCTTCGTCCTGCAGGCCCGCTTCCTTGCGCACCCGATCAGCCGCCGGACCGGTGGCGTAAGGGTCGATGGCCAGCGCCAGGCTCTGCGCGACCGCCTCGCCGAGGTCGAAGGTGTGGCCTTCGAACGGGACTTCGTCGAGGTCTTCCTCGGCGAGCTCGACTTCCTCCTCGATCGGCGCCTCGGCGGGTACGAAGCGGAGCGAAAGCGGCTCGTCGATAGTGACCGGCAAGTCCTCGCCCGAGACCGCGCAGCTCTGGACGATTGCGGCCGACAGGCGACCGATCGCATTGACCGCCTCGCCGTCGGCTTCCAGTCGCACGATCGCTTCCAGACGGTCGATCCTCACCAGTCCGAACCGTTTCGCCAGGGCCGTGCGCTCTTCCTCGCTCGCCGTCAGCTCGACCGGCTTTGCGGTCAGGTGCCGCTGATCCATGAGACGGGGGAATTCCGGCCGGCTCACAGCTCGATCCTTCCGGCCAGCACCTCGTGGCTTTCGAGTGTCGCCAGCTTGCTTGCGAAGGCCCGGAGGCGTTGCGCCAGGCTTTCGGTCGAGCGTTCATCCGCCATCGTCACGTTACGCTCCAGCGCCGCCTTCAGCAGAGCCTGGTCCTCGCTCGCCAGCGCCTCGCGCAAAGCGCCGATACGGCCGCCGAGCACTCCCACCAGTTTGCCGACATGCTTGCCGACCACGATATCGCCAACCCCGGTCTCGCGCAGCTGCGCGTCCATGTCCGCAACGAACAGCTCGGTCAGCAGGGCAGTCTCGGCCGCCAGTCCGTCGCGCTCGAGCCGCAACATGACCAATGCCAGGATCGCGGCGATCATGTCGAACCGGCCGGCGACGGTATCGGCCACGCCGTCGTCGCGATAGAGCGCCGGTTCGCGCGACAGCTCGACCGTACGGTGCCACAACGGCCGCAGCGCCTCGCGCGGATCGGGCTGGGAAGAAAACAGGCGGGCAAGCAGGGACACGGGCTCTATCCATTCAGCGGCTATTCAATGGCCGGCCAGCAACTGCCATTGCCACCCGGTAACACAGACCCTACAGGTCGCGCCGGATATAGGCGCCAAGGCGGAGAAGTCGAGGAATGGCGGGGATTGCGCGCATCGGTGTCGTGCTAGGCGTTGCCGCGCTGGCGGCGGGCTGCAGCTCGATCGTCGGGCACAAAGGCTACCTCGCCGATGAGGTGATCCTGCAGTCGGTCCAGCCGGGGGTGGACAACCGCGATTCCGTGCAGCGCGCGCTCGGTCAGCCGAGCTTCCAGAGCCAGTTCGGCGAGCCGGTGTGGTACTACGTCTCCAGCACGACCAACCAGCGGCCCTTCACCACGCCGCGCATTTCCGAGCACACCGTGCTCGCGGTGCGCTTCGATGCGGCGGGCAACGTGATCAGCGCGGAGCGTACGGGCCTCGAGCAAGTCGCGCGGATCAGCCCTGAGGACGACGAGACTCCGACGCTCGGCAAGGACCGCAGCTTCCTCGAGGACCTGTTCGGCAACATCGGCCAGGTCGGAACCGGCCCTGGCGCGGCAGCGGGCGGCGGACAGGGCAGCTAGCCCAGAGGCATTGAAGCCCCGCCGGGGCTCGCCCATATCTGCGGCCATGGACGAGCGAGAGGCGCGCCCCAGCCATTCTTGGGGCCTTATCCAGTGGCACGGCACCACCATTATCGGCGTCAGCAAGGGCGGCAGGACCGTCATTGCCGGCGATGGCCAGGTCTCGATGGGCAATACGGTGATGAAGCCCAACGCCCGCAAGGTCCGCCGCCTGGGCGCCGAGGGCAAGGTGATCGCCGGATTCGCCGGCGCCACGGCGGACGCTTTCACCCTGTTCGAGCGGCTCGAGAAGAAGCTCGAGCAGCATTCCGGCCAACTGCTGCGCGCCGCGGTAGAGCTCGCCAAGGACTGGCGTACCGACAAATACCTGCGCAACCTCGAGGCGCTGATGATCGTCGCCGACAAGGACGTGCTGTTGGTGCTGACCGGCAACGGCGACGTGCTCGAGCCGGAGGGGGGCATCGCTGCGATCGGTTCGGGCGGCAACTATGCGCTCTCGGCCGCCAAGGCGCTCGATCCGTACGAGGAAGACCCCGAAAAGATTGCTCGCCGCGCGATGCAGGTGGCGAGCGAGGTCTGCGTCTTCACCAACGACCGGGTGACGGTCGAAGTGATCTAGCTTCCCTCCCGCTTGCGGGAGGGGTCGGGGGTGGGCCAGTCTGCCCATCGCCCACTCACCCACCCCTAACCCCTCCCGCAAGCGGGAGGGGATTGAGGAACGAATGAACGACTCCCTTACCCCCAAAGCTATCGTCAAGGCGCTCGACGAGCATATCATCGGCCAGGCCGAAGCGAAGCGCGCGGTCGCCGTGGCGCTGCGCAATCGCTGGCGCCGCCAGCGGCTCAGCCCCGAGCTGCGCGACGAGGTAACACCCAAGAACATCCTGATGATCGGCCCAACCGGCTGCGGCAAGACCGAGATCAGTCGGCGGCTGGCGAAGCTCGCCGACGCACCGTTCGTCAAGGTCGAGGCGACCAAGTTCACCGAGGTCGGCTATGTCGGCCGCGATGTCGAGCAGATCGCCCGCGATCTTGCCGAGGAAGCCATCCGGCTCGAGAAGGACCGCCGCCGCGAGGCGGTCCGCGAGGCGGCGTCGAAGGCGGCGATGGACCGGTTGCTCAAGGCGCTGGTCGGCGAAAGCGCCAGCGAGGCGACGCGCGAAAGCTTCCGGCAGCGCATCGTCGAAAACGCGATGAACGAGGTCGAGGTCGAGATCGAGGTCGAGGATTCGCCCCAGATGCCGTTCGACGTGCCCGGGGGGGGCGTCGGGATGATCAACCTCTCCGAAATGATGAGCAAGGCGATGGGCCGCCAGAATCTCAAACGCCGCAAGCTCAAGGTACCCGACGCGTGGGACAAGCTCGTCGACGAGGAAGCCGAAAAGCGCATGGACCAGGACGACGTTGCCCGCGTCGCGCTCGCCAATGCCGAGGCGAACGGGATCGTGTTCCTCGACGAGATCGACAAGATCGCGGTTTCAGACGTGCGCGGCGGCTCGGTCAGCCGCGAAGGCGTTCAGCGCGACCTGCTGCCGCTGATCGAGGGCACCACGGTGGCCACCAAGTACGGCCCGATGAAGACCGACCACGTGCTGTTCATCGGCTCGGGCGCGTTCCACCTTGCCAAGCCGAGCGACATGCTTCCCGAGCTGCAGGGCCGCCTGCCGATCCGGGTGGAGCTGAAGGCGCTGACCGAAGAGGACTTCGTCGCGATCCTGTCGGACACGCGCGCCAACCTCGTCGAACAGTACAAGGCGCTGATCGGCACCGAGCAAGTCACGCTCGAGATCACCGAAGATGCGATCCGCGAGGTCGCAAGGATCGCCGCGCAGGTCAACGAAAGCGTCGAGAATATCGGCGCCCGCCGGCTCCAGACAGTTATGGAAAAGCTGCTTGAGGAGCTGAGCTTCGAGGCCGAGGATCGCCAGGGCGAGACGGTGACGGTCGACGGCGCCTATGTTCGCGAGCGTCTCGCCGGGCTGGCGCAAGACGCCGACCTGAGCAAATACGTGCTCTGACGCTGAAGGCTTGCCGTGGGTGTAGCGCTTCTGCCACAGCTTTCCGGCAAGTGAAGCCGGGCCGTGGCAGCGCCGCAAATCGTTCTCGCTTAAGGGAAAACCCCGAGCTAGGTGCCGCCCTCCAATCCATCAGGGGGGAATCAATGAAGAAACTGATCGGTGCGGCTGCGGCCGCCCTTTGCTTTGCCACGCCGGCGTTTGCGCAGGATGACTCGAGCGTCTTCCAGGGTATCTCGATCGCGGCGATCGGCGGTGTCGATGCGCTTAGCATTCAGCAGAACAACGCCGCCGATTCGACCCGCGGTGTGCTCTACGGTATATCCGGTGGCTACGACCATGACACCGGTGGGGTCGTGATCGGCATCCAAGCCGAATTCAGCGATTCCAGCGCGTCGTACGACATCGAGGACCTGATCGTCGCGGGCGACGAATTCAGCTCGAGCGCGGGCCGCAACATCTACGCGGGCGCCCGCGTGGGCTTTCATGCCAGCCCGAAGACGCTGCTGTATGTCGGCGGCGGCTACGTGGATTCGAAGCTCACCTCGCGCTACACGGACAGCACCGGCACGCTCTCGCAAAGCGAGACCAAGGGCGGTTTCCGCGTCAGCGGCGGTGGCGAGCTGGCGCTCGGCAAGAACTTCTTCGGCCGGCTCGAGATGCGCTACCAGGATCTCGGCAGCTACAACGTGTTCGGCATGGCCACGGGCTTTGCGCGCACCAACACCCAGATCGTCGCCGGTCTCGGCGGCCGCTTCTGATTTCGGCGAAGGCCGGGAGTGCAGAGCGCTCCCGGCCTTCGTTTGCGCTTGTTCGGCTTCGTCGGAACTATCGGCGGATTGCGATAGCGCCCCGTGGGAACAAAAAGACCGCCAAGGCAACGGCGCGCTTCATTCCATATCGTCCGCGGTGAGCGGGCGGATGCGGATGTTGCGGTAGTAGACTTCGGCGTATTCGGCCTGGAGCGCGATCCGGCCATGGTCGAGTCTCGTCCAGGAGGCCGTCTCCGCATCCCAGCGCTGCAGCCCGGTCACGCGCATATTGACGAAGCCGTTGACGATGTAGGTGGCGGTGTCGCCGCGCACGACGATCTCCAACGTGTTCCATTCGGGCAGTTCGTTGAGCGCACCGTGGCGGATTCGCTCGAAGTCCCGATAGGCGCCGACCGTGACCGGAACGCCGCCGCCGGCCGGTTCCCTATAGCGCCCGGTCAGCGGCAAGATCGTGCTGCTCGCGCGGCTCGAGATGGCCCAGAGGTCGCCGGTGTCCCCTTCCTGGATCTGCGCCTCGACGCTGTGCGGCCAGTCGGCCATGTTGTGATCGTAGACGTGGAAGAGCAGCCCGGCATCGCGGACCAGGTCCGTCCGCGGCGCGAATTTCTTGGGTCCCCACTTGTATTCGAGGCTGAGCCGATAATCGCGATAGTCGCCGTCGGAAAGAATATAGGCCTGCTGCTGCCTCGTTCCGGCTTCCTGGCCGGCGTAAGCGTGAATCATGCCGTTCTCGACCGTGAACACGCTCGAGGCAGGGCGTTCGTCGGCCGGCGGCTGCGCCCAGGCGATCGTCCAGCCCTCGAAGTCCTTGCCGTTGAACAGGGGCTTCCAACCGGATGAGTCGGGGGTCTGCGCGAGGGCGGGTGTCGCGACGCAGAGCATCGCCGCCAGCAGGCCCCGTCGTATCATCGTTCCCTCCCCACCCCAGTTTCGGCGGGTGTACTCGCCCGGTCCCTTACTCTCAAGGTGCATTGCGCCAATTACGCCGCCCTCGATTCCGCGCTGAGTTACTGCGCCGCTTCGTCCATCGCTTCCTCGCGCTCGGCGAGCTGGCGGTTCCACATCTCGGCGTAGAGCCCGTCGCGGCGCAGCAGCGCGGCGTGCGACCCGGCTTCGGCGAGCCGTCCGTGATCGAGCACGAAGATCGTGTCCGCGTCGGCGACGGTCGACAGCCGGTGCGCGATGGCCAGCGTGGTGCGGTGCTCGGACACCCGATGTAGCGTCGCCAGGATGTCCTGCTCGGTACGGGTGTCGAGCGCGCTGGTCGCCTCGTCGAGCAGCAGGATCGGCGGGTTCTTGAGCAGCGTTCGGGCGATAGCAACGCGCTGTTTCTCGCCGCCCGACAGCTTGAGCCCGCGCTCGCCGACCTCGGTCGCAAAGCCCTGCGGCAGCATTTCGATGAACGGCAGGATCGCCGCGTCGCGCGCCACAACGGCGACCTCCTCGTCGCTCGCTCCGTCGCGGCCGTAGCCGATGTTGTAGCCGATCGTGTCGTTGAACAGCACCGAATCCTGGGGGACGATCCCGATCTGCGCGCGCAGGCTTTCCTGCGTGACCTCGGCGATATCCTGGCCGTCGATCAGGATGCGACCCTGCCAGGGATCGTAGAACCGGAACAGGAGCCGTCCGATGGTCGACTTGCCCGCGCCCGACGGCCCGACGATCGCGACATGCGCCCCCGCCGGGACCTCGAAGCTGAGGCCGTGCAGGATCTCGCGATCGCGGTCGTAGCCGAACACCACCTCGTCGAACACGACGGTCGGGCGACCGACGACCAGCGCCGGCGCGCCGGGCTTGTCCTCCACCTCGACCTCGGTGTCGATCAGGCGGAACATCGCCGCCATGTCGATCAGCCCCTGGCGGATCGTGCGGTACACCCAGCCGAGCATGTCGAGCGGCCGAAACAGCTGCATCAGGTAGGTGTTGATCAGCACCAGATCGCCGACGCTCAGGCGCCCCCGGCTCCAGCCATAGACGGTAAAGGCCATTGCTCCGCCCATCATCAGGTTCATGATCGTCGACTGAGCGATGTTGAGCAGGCCGAGCGAGTTCTCGCTCTTGATTGCCGCTTCGGCATAGGCGCGCGCCGCCTGGCCATAGCGTTCCTGCTCGCGTTTCTCGGCACCGAAGTACTTCACCGTCTCGTAGTTGAGCAGCGAATCGACCGCACGAGCGAGCGCCAGCCCGTCGAGGTCGTTCATTCGTGCGCGCAGCTTGGTGCGCCATTCGGTGATCGCGCGCGTCAGCCAGATGTAGGAGACCACGGTCACCACCGTCGCGGCGACCACCTCCCAGCCGAACTTGAAGTAGAAGATCCCCGCCACGACGACCATCTCGATCGCGGTCGGCGCGATGTTGAACAGCAGGAAGTAGATCATCGTGTTGATCGACTTCGAGCCGCGTTCGACGACCTTGGTCACCTCGCCGGTACGGCGCGAGAGGTGGAAACGCAGGCTCAGCTGATGGAGCCGTCCGAACACATCCTCGGTCAGGCTGCGCACCGCATCCTGGCCGACGCGCTCGAAGATCATGTTGCGGACGTTGTCGAACAGCACCGTCGAGAAGCGGCCGGCGGCGTACGCGATGACCAACGCTAGCGCGACCCACAGCGCCTCGTCCCCGCCAGCCGACATCGCATCGACCGCTCCCGCGTAGGCGAACGGGAGCACGAGGACGACGGTCTTGGCGAGCACGACGAAGAACACCGCGCCGGCGATGCGCCCACGCAGCTCGGGCCGGCCCCTGGGCCACAGGTAAGGCAGGAAGCGGCGGACTGTCGGCCAACCAGCCCAGTCCTTGACGTCCCCCGCGCGTTGTCCCTTCTCCGCCATCACCCCTCAGGTGGGGAGCCGCGGCCCACGCGGCAACGCAGGAATCCTATCAGGTCCCCATCGTACCGAAGCGGTTCGACAATGCCACGTTGGGCGGCAGATCGAACAGCACCCGGCGGGTCTTGAAGTCGATCGCCACTCGCCGGAACAGCTTCAGCTCGGACATGCCCAGGATCAACGCCGGTTTGTCGGCGAGGCCGAGCGAATGGAACGGGCGTGAATCCGCAAACAAGATCGGGAAGTTCTGCACGCTCGCCCGGCCGAGCTTGAGCTCGCGCGCGACCCGCACCACGCCGCCGAGCGTGATGCCGTTGATGTCGGTCATCTCGGTCTCGGCGAGTTCCTTGTTGCGACGCAGCCGGTTGAACAGCGCGAGGTTGCCGACGCTGCCTTGCGCGCCGGTGTCCACGATCACTTCGACCTGCACGCCATCGAGCCGCGCTGTGGTGATGATCAGCTGGCCGAACCGCTCGCGAGCCCGGACCACGATCTCGTAGCCGCGGTTACCGCCGAGCTGCTCGGCATCGGCGACGGCAATCTCCCGCCGCGCGAAGTCCAGCAGCACGCGCTGGTTCTGCAAGCTATCGAGCCCGAGGATCCCATCGGCGCTGCCGATATGCTCACCTTCGACCACCGGCGCCTGTCGGATGTAGAAGCTGCGGCTGCCGAGACTGAAATCGTCTATCGGCGTGGTTTCGACCCGCCGGGCGCTCGCCATACCCACCAGCGTCGCCGTGTCGCGGTCATGCAGCATGAGCCGGTCTGCGAGCGCACGCGAGAGCACTGTCGCCTGGGCGCCGGTGTCGATGAGGAAATCGAACGGACCCTGGCCCTGGATTGTGACCGGCACGGTCATGCGTTGATAGCGTTCGCGCTCGATTTCGAGGATCTCGACGCCGGGATCTGACGACGGCGGGGTTTGCGCAACGGCGCCCGTCAGGCTCGTGGCCAGGGCGGCGGCGACCGCGAATGGGTGCCAGCTCATACGCTTCTCCCCCGCGCCTCGCGCAGATGCGGAGCGCAGGCGCAGAATACCACACCTCTGGAGGACGGCCAATTGCCGCTTATCGAGTTTACTCGGCAGGTTGCAGAGCGGGCTCGTGCTTGCGCCGCGCTACCAGCTCGACGACCTCGAGGAGTGTCTTGCGCGACGCGGCATAGAGCAACGCAAGGTACGTCGCGCCGCCGAGCGCCACGAGCAAGGGCAGCCGCTGCCAGCTTGCCAGGCTTTCGAGCGCGAGCCCTGCGAGCGCAACGCCGCCGGCCATCGCAGCGCTGGCGGCAAGCCCGGGAGCGATGGCGGCTGCCAAGCTCCGTGCCGTCAGGCCGAGGGGGCGGCGTGACTGGACGAAAGCAGCGACCGGGACCAGCGGGAACGCAAGCACCCAGGCCCAGGCGAGGCCGATCGCGCCCCACTGGACGGCAAAAAGGAACGCGAGCGGCATGACGAGCGCGCCGCACATCGCGCTGCGCATGGTAATGCTGGTGCGTCCGAGCGCGATCACCGCGGGCGCGAACAGGCTGTAGAGCGTGAACATCGGCATCCCGAAAGCGAGAGCGGTGACAATCGGCGCCATCTCGTGCCACTTCGCACCGAGCACCAGATCGACGGCATCCTGCGCGACGACCGCGAGGCCGAGATAAAGCGGACAGGTCACCAGCATTATCAGCCGTACGGCTTTCAGGAATGCGGCCCTGAGAGCCGGCAGATCGTCCTGGATGCGGGCATAGGCCGGGAACGCGACTTCGTTGAGCGGCGGCACGAACTTGGCGGCGACGATCGTCGTCAGGAACAACGCCTCGGCATAGAGGCCGAGATCGTGCGGGGAGAGAAAGCGTGCGGCGATGAACACGTCGGCCTGAGTGAGGATCGTCCAGAAGAAGAAGCCGCCGATCAGGGTCAGCCCGAAGTTGAACATCCCTCCCGCACCAGCGAAACGAAAGCTCGGGAGTATGAAGAACCGTGCCGCAATCACGAGCACGATTGCGCGTACCCAGAAGAACGACAACGGGGCGTAGACCAGCGTCCACACGCCCAGCCCGGCAAGCGCGCACGTGAGCGCGACGCTCGCCGACACGAGGGTTGCGGAAAGATTGGCGATCGCCGGGCGCTTGAAGTCGAGCTCGCGGATGAGCAGCGCCTCGGGCAAGGCGATGAACGGCGTGGCGAGGAAGATCAGGGCCTGCACGCTCAGCAGTTCGGCGACGATCGGCTGGCGGTAATAGTGCGCCGCCAGCGGCGCGAGTGCGAGTTGGATCAGTCCGATCGCGATGTTGACGAGCAGCATCATGCCGAAAGCCTGGCGTACCTTGCGCTCGTCGATCTCGCGATCCTGCACCAGAGCGCTGGCAAAGCCCCAGCCGTTAAGGAAGCTGAGGAACGCGAGCACCACTTGGGTCATCGCGAAGATCCCGTAGTCGGCCGGGTCGAGAATCCGGATCACCGCCAGGGTCGAGCACCACGCAACGAGCTGCGCCGCGATCTGGCTGCCCGAACGCCAGATCACCGCGGCCTTCACCTCGTCGCGCAGCGAGGCGCCGGCGGCTGGGGTGGGTTCCGGTTCCATCGCGGGCGGATTAACCATCGCGCGATAAGATTTGGTTTAGGCGGGCTGTACGGTCAGTTCGCCCCGGCGCGCTTGTCGCACATGCGGCTGATCGGATTCGACCCGTCCGCCCTCAACAGCCCCAGCCGGTACGGCAGCTCGATGTACTCCGTCCCCGGCGGATGGGCTTCGAGGCCCTGATAGAGGAACTGCAGCGCGGCGCAGGGGTCGATCGTCAGCGTCTGATCGAAGCCGCTGCGGATCAGCTCGCCGTGCGAGATGCCTTCGGACCAGGCCGGACCCTCGAATGCCACGTTGGCGGCGCCGGCGAAGGGGTCGAGGTAACTGTCGGCGAGCGGGCGCCATTCGCCGTCGAGGCGGTCGCTGAGCCAAGAGCGGAAATAGCGCCGGCCTTGCGGGCCGATCGCCTCGATCACGGTCAGGTACTGGCCGGTCCCGGCGATTCGGTAATGCATGCTGGCTTCGAAAATGTCGTCGCGCGGCCCGGACAGGACCGAGGCGGTGCCCGTGAACCCGTTGGGGAACTGCTCGAGGCTGGTCTGCGACCGGAACAGGTGGCCGTTGTCGTCGGTGTTGAACAAGTGGCACATCGCCTCGTCGCAGATGACCCAGAAGTCGAGCCAGGCCTCCTCGCCGGTGAACGCCTTTACCGCCTCGGGCGTCTCGGCGAAGAACGGCTTGGGCGCGCTCCACGAGAGCGGGTCCTCGATGTTCGCCGTCGTCGAATAGAACGGCGGCCCGGCTTGGTAGACGAGGTACCACAGCTTCTGGGGCTCGAAATAGAACACTTGCGGCGCCGCCCGATATCCGGGGCCGATGCCGGACATGTCCAGCGGGGTCACCGGAGCGCTCGCCGCCTCCGACCAGTCGGAGAAGCTCGCATGCGCCATGTGCCAGCCGGTGCGCGCGGCGGTGGTCATGAACACGTGGTACTTGCCGTTGACGCGGACGATCGAGGCATCCTTCAGGGCCAGATGGGGCGCGCCGGGTTGCGGCGAGATCAGCTGCGGCGACGACGTCCATGAGAATTGCGGCGCGGCCGACTCCGAGGCGCCCGGCGCCGCGAGGGAGGCAGAAGAAGCGCCCAGTGCCACCAAGCTGGAGAGCGCCGTTGCCGCCATGGCCAGTCTGCCGAAGAATTTCACGATCGCCCTCTCATCTTTGCCGGATCGGCTGCATCAACTTTCGAGGTAGCGCTAACACCCGGACTCGGCACACGCCAGTCCTGTGCGGATGACACGAGATCGGATGGTTCGCGCAGAGGCCGCAGAGATCGCAGAGGAAGTCGGGAGAGCGATTACGTTCACAGAGGCGCGAAGGCACAGAGGGGATCCGTCGATAAGGGGCGCCATGACTTCGTTCGCGGGAAGGGCAAAACGGCTGCGCCGCAACTTCGCTGCCTCTGTGCCTTCGCGCCTCTGCGAGCGCACCCCTCGGCGTCCTCTGCGATCTCTGCACGAAACCTTCCTTTCTCCGCTCCGCGCTCCCGCGAAGCCCCTGATTCGCCGTACACCTTGACCTCCGGCCGCTCGCGACTACCTGTAACCAGCTGATTTTCAGCGAATTTAGCGCTTCACGCAACAAAATTGCAAAAAGGCGTTGACCGAATCCAACACCGTCCATATATGGCCCTCACCGACGCGGCGCTGCCGGTTTTTCCGGCTCCTGTCGCATCGGTCGCCAACACAGAACGGACAACCGGTCCCCCGGTCTAAAATCGGGGATCGATTAGTTGTCCGCCTCTTTTGTTGGATGGCTCTTTGACATCGTCGATTTTTGATGAAGGGACATGTGGGCGACGGCGCCCGGTCCGGGGAGCTCAAGGCTCCGGTAACCGGTCCATTTAAGCCGACGCCACATCCTGTGCGGACTCCACGTCCGGGCAGGGTGATGCATGTTCATTCGTATCCATTACGTTTGACAGTGCAGGTATCGGCTCCTTGAAGCTCATGCCTCTCAGGTCGGCGAGCTTCGGCTCGTGCCTGGGTGGTCTGTGACACAAACTTGAGAGTTTGATCCTGGCTCAGAACGAACGCTGGAGGCATGCCTAACACATGAAAGTCGAACGAGACCTTCGGGTCTAGTGGCGCACGGGTGCGTAACGCGTGGGAACCTGCCCTTAGGTTCGGAATAACTCCCCGAAAGGGGTGCTAATACCGGATAATGTCTTCGGACCAAAGATTTATCGCCTTTGGATGGGCCCGCGTTGGATTAGCTTGTTGGTGGGGTAATGGCCTACCAAGGCGACGATCCATAGCTG
>CBHCZH010000055.1:0-20073 GCA_965977975.1 uncultured bacterium | reverse complement strand
CGCGGCGATGCAGCCGTCGCCGGTTGTCGCGTGGTCGAGCAAGATCATGTGCCCAGACTGCTCGCCGCCGACGTTGTAGCCACCGGCGCGCATCGCCTCGAGCACGTAGCGGTCGCCGACCTTGGTGCGCACGAGCGTCAGGTCTGTCCCGTTGAGCAGCCGCTCGAGCCCGAGATTGGACATTACCGTCGCCACCACGCCGCCGCCGCGCAATTCGCCACGCGCGGCCATGCGCGTGCCGATCAGCGCCATGATCTGGTCGCCGTCGACCGCGTGGCCCTTCTCGTCGATCACGATCAAGCGATCGGCGTCGCCGTCGAGGGCGATGCCAATGTGGGCTCTCTCGTCGACCACGCGACGACTGATCGCCTCGAGCGAGGTCGAGCCGACGCCGTCGTTGATGTTGGTTCCGTTGGGAGAGACCCCGATCGCGACCACTTCGGCGCCGAGCTCCCAAATCGCGGTCGGGGCCACCTGGTAGGCGGCGCCGTGCGCGCAATCGACCACGATCTTGAGCCCGTCGAGCCGCGTTCCCTCGGGCAACGATTGCTTGATTGCGTGGATGTAGCGGCCGCGCGCGTCCTCGATGCGGCGGGCGCGGCCGATCGCCTCGCCTTCGGCGAGCGGCTGCTCCTCGGCCATCGCCGTCTCGAGCGCGTCCTCGTCGGCGTCGCTGAGCTTGAATCCGTCGGGCCCGAACAGCTTAATGCCGTTATCGGCATAGGGATTGTGGCTGGCCGAAATCATCACGCCGAGGTCGGCGCGCATCTCGCGCGTCAGCAGCGCAACGGCAGGGGTCGGCAGCGGTCCGGTCATGATCACGTCCATGCCGACGCTGGTAAAGCCGGCGACGAGTGCGGTTTCCATCATGTAGCCGGAAAGGCGCGTGTCCTTGCCGATCACGACTCGATGCTTGTGGTCGCCACGGAGAAAATGACAGCCGGCCGCCTGGCCGACCTTCATCGCGGTCGCGGCGTTGAGTACCCGGCCGTTGGCGCGGCCGCGGATCCCGTCGGTGCCGAAATAGCGTCTGCCCATCAATTCCTCTCGCTGGTGGCGATTGCCATGCCGCTTCGCGACTGCAATGTCACGATGTCGTGACGCAGATAAAGCTTCCTGCCGGCTGGACGTTTGCTGCGCTGCTCGCCGGATTGGCGCTCGGCTGGGCGCTGTCGGGCGGCGCGGCGGAACCGACCGCGGCGGCGATCGCCGGGCCCATCGGCACGGTTTGGCTGCGCGCGCTGCAGATGACGATCGTGCCGCTTGTGGCCGCATTGCTCGTCACCGGGATCGCTCAAATGATGGCGACCGCGCGTGCCGGGCCGGTCGCAAGGCGGACGCTGCTGACTTTCTCTGCGATCCTCGCCGCGGGGACCGTGTTCGCGGCATTCGCGATGCCTGTCCTGCTCGAAGCGTTCCCGATCCCCGGCCAGGCTGCCGCGGCGCTGGCGGCGGAAAGTACCGCGCCGCAGGAGGTGCCGGGAATCGGCGCCTTCTTCGAATCGCTCGTCGCCGACAACATCATCGCCGCGGCGGCGCAGACCGCGATGCTGCCGCTGGTGGTATTCTTCGTCGCGTTCGCGGTGGCGATCACGCGTTTGCCCGAGGAGCAACGCGATCTGATGCTTCGACTGTTCGATGCCCTCGGCAATACGATGCTGGCGATCATCGGCTGGGTGTTGTGGCTGGCGCCTGCCGGGGTCTTCGCGCTGGCGCTGACGGTCGGCCTGGCGAGCGGGGGCGGGGCTTTCGCCGCGCTTGGACACTATATCCTGCTCGTCTCAGGGCTCGGCCTGTTGGTTATGCTCGCAGGCTATTTGCTCGCAGCTATCGGCGGGCGGATCGGACCGGTGCGCTTCGCCCGCGCAATGTTGCCGTCCCAAGCGGTCGCAATATCGACCCAGAGCTCGCTCGCCAGCTTGCCGGCGATGCTGCAGTCTTGCCGGCTGCTCGGACTGCGCGAAACGACGGCGGACTTCGTGCTGCCGCTCGCCGTGGCGCTATTCCGCGCTACCGGGCCGGTGATGAATCTCGCGGTGGCGATCTACGTCGCCAAGCTTACCGGAGTCGAGCTTACTCCGGCCGCGATCGCCGCGGGAGTGGCGGTGGCGCTCCTGACAACCATCGGCTCGGTCAGCCTGCCCGGGGCGATCAGCTTCGTCACCGCGATCGGGCCGATCGCGCTCGCGATGGGCGTGCCGGTCGAGCCGCTTGCGCTGCTCGTAGCGGTCGAGATGCTGCCCGACATCGTGCGTACTCTCGGCAACGTGACGATGGACGTCGCGGTCGCTGCGAGCATCGACCGAGGGGACGTCGCTGTCGCTGCGAGCATCGACCGAGGGGACGTCGCTGTCGCCGCAAGCACCGACCGAGAGGACGTGGCGGTCACCGCGACAGTGGACCGGAATACCGATTCTTCGGATTGAACGAGATTTCCTAGCGCAACTGCGGCGCGGCCCCGGCGTTAGGGGGATGAGCCCCTAACCTAAGGATCCGCACGATGGCATTCGAACTCATCCCCCTCCCGTACGACAGCGAAGCGCTCGCCCCGGCGATTTCGGCCGAGACGCTGAGCTTCCATCACGGCAAGCATCACAAGGCCTATATCGACAAAACCAACCAGGCGATCGAAGGCACCGACCTCGCGGACGCCGATCTCGAGACCGTGATCGCCAAGGCGCGCGGCAGCAACCAGGGCCTGTTCAACAACGCCGCGCAGAGCTGGAACCACGGGTTCTACTGGAACTCGCTTTCGCCTGACGCGACCAAGCCCGAAGGCGACCTCGCGGCGAAGATCGACGAGGCGTTCGGCTCGCTCGACGCGCTTACCAATCAGCTCGCCGAGCGCGGCGCGGGCCATTTCGCCAGCGGCTGGGTGTGGCTGGCCGAGAAAGGCGGCAAGCTGTCGATCGAGGAGACGCATGACGGCGACACGCTGGCGGACAGCGACTTCACCCCGTTGCTGACGATCGATGTGTGGGAGCATGCCTATTACGTCGATTACCAGAACCGGAGGCCCGATTATCTGAAGGCGGTGCTCGACAAGCTGCTCAACTGGGATTTCGCTGCCGAGAACCTGGCCCGCGGCGCGGTCTGGAAGTATCCGGCGCCCGCTTACGCAGACTAGTGAAGCTTGAGGCGCGGCCGGATGATGCGGTTCACCCGGCCGATCGCCAGCAGCGCGGTGCCTTTCAACCAGCCGTGGATGGCGAGAAGGTGCATCCGGTAGAGCGAAGTATAGACGAAACGGGCGAGACGGCCTTCGATGGCCATCCGCCCGCCGACCAGATTGCCCATCAGGCTGCCGACGGTCGAATAACGGCTCAGCGACACTAGCGACCCGTGGTCGTGATAGACGAACGGCCTCAGAGGCTTTCCGTCCATGAGCCGGCCGAGATTGCGAAATACGCTCGTCGCCATCTGGTGCGCCGCCTGCGCGCGCGGCGGCACCGGGCGCTCGGCGCCGGGCGGCACGTAGCAGCAGCAATCGCCGATTGCGAAAATGCGTTCGTCCTCGGCGGTCTGCAGCGTGTCGCGCACGAGCAGCTGGTTGTTGCGGTTGGTCTCGATTCCCAGCCCGGCGAGCCCCGCTGGGGCTTTCACCCCGGCGGCCCAAACCATCAGATCGGCCTCGATCCGCCGGCCGTCGTCGGTGAGGATCGCGTGGGGTACCGCCTCGGTCACGCGCACGTCGGTGAGCACCGCGACGCCGAGCTGCTCGAGTTCGGCTTTCGCAGCGTCCGCGAGACGTTCGGGCAGGGCAGGCAGGATGCGCGGACCGGCTTCGATCAGCGAGATTTCGAGCCGGCTCTCGTCGAACACTTCGAGTCCGTAGTGCCGCAGCGCGGCGGCGGAATTGTACAGTTCGGCGGCGAGCTCGACCCCGGTCGCGCCGCCGCCGACGATCGCGATTCGGACATGGGCATCGACGGACGGATCCGCGGTCATCGCGCGCGACACGCGCAGGCAATGATCGAGCAGACGGTTGCGGAACCGGTCGGCCCCGGCGCGGTCATCGAGGACCATGCAATGCTCGGCGACGCCCGGCGTGCCGAAGTCGTTGGTCACCGAGCCGACCGCGAGCACCAGGTAGTCATACCGGATCCTGTGCTCGCCGATCAGTTCGCTGCCGTCCTCATCGAGCAGCGGCGCCAGGATCACCTGCCGAGTGGCGCGGTCGATCCCGGCGAGCGTGCCGAGGAAGTAACGGTAGCCCCAGCGGTGGCAGTGACTGCGGTATCCGACCTCGTCGAGGTTGGCGTCGAGCGAGCCGGCCGCGACCTCGTGCAGCAGCGGCTTCCAGATATGGGTGCGGTTCTTCTCGACCAGAATGATGTCGTGGCGCTTGCGCCCATACCGCGCGCCGAGCCGGCGAACCAGTTCGAGCCCTCCGGCGCCGCCGCCGACCACCACGATCTGTGTCTTGCGTTGTGACATGGCCAGTCCGGTCAGCCCTCGTCGCTCAGGTTGAGAACGTTGGCGTGGAACAGCGGCTCGCCGAAGATAAAGCCGATCAGGTTGGGCCGGCCGAGGTGATCGATGAGGGCGGTGATCGTCAACAGGATCGGTACCGAGAGCAGCGCGCCCGTCACTCCCCAGATCCAGCTGAAGTAACTCAGCGCGAGCAGGATCAGCACGGGGTTCATGGTGAAGCGCGCGCCGAGAATCGCCGGCGTGACCAGGTTCGATTCGATCGCGTGCAGGCAAAGGTACGCCGCGGCTGGGACGAGTCCGACGAGCGGCGCGTCAGCCGTGCCGAGACCGAACAAGGTCAACAGCGCGACCATCGCCAGGGGCCCTATGTAGGGCATGAAGTTGAGCAGCGCGGCGAGGCCGCCCCACATTATCGGAAACGGCATGCCGAGCGCCCAGGCAGCAAGCGTGACGATCACTCCGACGCCGAAATTGATCAGCGCGACTGTGAGGATGTAGGCCGCGACCCGGTCCTGTACCTCGCGCATGACGCGTGCCGCTTTGAGGCTGGCGCCGAAGTGCTGCCGGTCGAGCAACAGCCGGCGCCGCACGCGCACGCGCGCCTCGATCATGAAGAACGCCATCAGGAAAGTCAGCAGCACCTCGAGCACCACGGTCGGAGTGGCGAAGGCGAGTTGCTCGAGCATGGTCGGCCCTGCGAGCACGACTTGCTCGCCCTCTTCGGCGCCGATGATCCGGGTGATCTGGTCATTGAGCTGGGAGACCCAGGCGAGGCCGCCCTGGAGGTTCTCGAAATGCTCGCCGATACGGTCGATCATGGCCGGCACGTCGTCGAACAGCGCGACCGCCGGTCGCAGCACCGCGGTCAGCGCCAGAGACACGATCGCGAGAAACACCAGCAGCGCCAGGAACGAGGCGAGGAAATTCGGCAACCCGACTTGCGCCAGCCTGTCGGCGAGCGGCGAGAGCACGATGGTAAGGATGATCGCGGTGACCAGCGGCAGGAACACCACCGAGCCGATCGACAGCACGAACGGCAACGCCAGGAACAGCCCGACTGCCATCAGCACCACGAGCGCGGAGATCAGCCGCAGCTCCTCGGCGGCGAAGGCGAGCGTGCGACGGCGCGGCTCCGGCGCTTCCCTGCCTTCGGGCTGTGTGCTCACTTGTCGGCCCCCTTCTCAGGCCGCTACTTTGTCGGGATCGCGTGACCCCGTCCAGCCGCTACGTCGTCGAGCTCCTCGAGGATCGCGCGGTGTGCCGAAGGATCGTCGATCGAGCGTTCGGGAATCTGCCCTTCTTCGATCATCGCCGATAGTGCCGCGCGGGCGCGGCCGACGCGGCTCTTGATCGTGCCGACCGCGCAACCGCAGATCTGCGCCGCTTCCTCATAGGAAAAGCCGCCTGCGCCGACCAGCAGCAGCGCCTCGCGCCGCTCGGGCGGCAGGGTAAGCAGCGCGCGGTGCATATCACTGAGGTGAATCGGTTGCTCCTGCCCTGCCGGCGCGGTGAGGATCCGCTCGGCGGCGGTTTCGTCATACTCGCCGCGGAAACGGTTACGGCGCATATCGGTGAGATAGGCGTTGCGCAGGATCACGAACGTCCAAGCGCGCATCGATGTCCCGGGCTCGAACCTGTCCTGTGCCGCCCAGGCCTTGAGCAGCGTTTCCTGCACCAGGTCGTCGGCCATGTCGGGCCGACCGCACAGGCCGCGCGCGAACGCGCGCAAGTGCGGCACGACCTCGGTCAGCTCATGTTTGAACGCCTTCTTGTCATCGGCGCTGCGGGCGGGCAGCTCCCGTTCTTCCTTGCTCATCGCTTTCCGTCGTCAAGTTTCGAGAGCAAGTCCTTGAAGGTGTCGGGAATGGGTTCCTCGATCACCGAATCATAGAGTTGCTTGAGCCCGGACGCCCAGTCCGGCCCCGGTCGCGTGGTCTTCCTCTTCTTACCCTTCACCGGGCTCCCCGTCCTGCCAGCGCCTGCCATGCTTGATACGTCCCGCCGGCCCCTATAGTCCCTCGCCGCTGCCTTTGCCACGCAGTCCCTGTTGCGTTCGTGCATCGGCAGTGCGCGTTTGTTGCGCGATATCGGAACGAAAGGGGCGCCGTCCGGTTCCCCCCTTGCCGTATCGACGCGGCGAGGGGATCGCGAACAAGCCGGGTGTGACGCCGCGGCAATGGGGTGACGGGCTGCTGGTTACGGCGGCTTGCAGGGGAGTCGAGGTTGGACCAGGGATCCGCGGGTCGCAGCAGGACGAAGCGCTGGCTGGTCCGCTATCCGCGGGCCATGCCCGTGGCGATCTTCCTGCTGATCGCCGCGATAACGGTGCTCAGCGTGTTCGCGATCGAGCGCGGCGAGGACTCGCGCGCTGCAGTGCAGTTGCACGGCCGGGCGACCGCGATTGCCTCCGCGCTCGAGCGGCGCGCCAACGCCAGCAGTGCCTATTTGCGCGCCGGCGCGGCGCTGCTCGCCACACTCGACGACGTGCCGCCGGCGCGGTTCCGCCGCTTCGTCAGCGAATTGCGACTTGATGCCGACTATCGCGGCGCCGAAGGGATCGGGTGGGCACCGGTGGTCTATCCCGACGAGGTCGAAGCTTATGATGCGCTTATGGCGGCCACTGCGCCCATCCGTGTCCGGCTTCACCCGCGGTTGGACGGCAGTCAGCCCTATGCCGTGCCGGTCACTTACCTGGAGCCCGACACAGAGCGCAATCGGCGGGCGCTCGGCTTCGATATGTTCTCCGATCTGGTCCGGCGCGCCGCGATGGTCGAAGCGGAGCGTACGGCGCGGCCGACTGCGAGTGGCCGGGTAGTGCTGCGCCAGGAGGGCGACGGGGCACAGTCCGGTTTTCTGATCTATATGCCGGTGTTCGAGCCGATCCCCGGCGGGCGGCGACTGAAAGGCTTCATCTATAGCCCATTCACGGCGCGCGATTTCCTCGCCGCCGCGCTCGAGCTCGAGGATGCCGGGAACTTCAGCGTCCGGCTTTACGACGGTGCAGTGCGCGAGGCGAACCTGATGGCCTCGATCGACAGCCCGGTGGCGCAAGGTGAGACGGTGAGCGAGCGCGTCGAGGTGGCGGGCACGCCGTGGCAGCTGCAAGTCACGTCCTCGTACGGTGGGGGGCTCTCGGGCCTGTCGATGGTGACGATGATCTTCGGCATGCTCGTCGCCAGCCTGCTCATGCTGCTGGTGCGGATGCTGACGCAGCAGGCGCTCGAGGACGAGGCTTCGCTCAGGTGGTTCGAGGAACAGGCCTCGATCCGCAATTCGCTGACTCGCGAGCTCAACCACCGCGTCAAGAACACCCTCGCCAACGTACTTTCGATCATCGCGCTCACCCGCCGCCGCTCGACCGACCTCAACGACTTCGCCGACGGACTCGACGGGCGCATCCGTGCGCTTTCGGCGACGCACGACCTCTTGACCAAGTCGGACTGGGGCACCACTCCGATCCGCGCTGTGATCGAGGCCGAACTGACGCCTTACGCGCAGGACGGCGATCATGAGATCGAGTTGCAGGGCCCGGAGATCGAGCTCGCTCCCAACGATGCGCTTTCGCTTGGTCTTGCGATGCACGAGCTGGCCACCAATGCCGCCAAGTACGGCGCGCTGAGCCAGACCGGCGGTAAAGTCACGGCGCACTGGAAGCTGACAGCGCCGGGCCTGGTGCGGATCGAGTGGCAGGAAAGCGGCGGTCCGCCGGTGGCTCCGCAGCGCGGCCGCGGCTTCGGTACCGACCTGATCGAGCGGATCGTCGCGCACGAACTCAAGAACCCGGTCGAGCTCGACTTCGCGCCCAGCGGTGTGCGCTGCGTGCTGACCGTGCCCGTGCGCCGGCCAACCGAATTCGCGATGCGCTCGGGTAAACCGGGGCGCGAGCAGCAGGGAGGCGACGGGGAGGCGACGCGCCCCGCTTAAACTGACGAGCGGTACTGTCACGGCCGCCTGACGCTGGACCACACTATATCCCGTCGTATATGGCGCGAGGCGCGGGCATGTCCTTCCGAGGCTCGCCGCCTAAGTCTTGGATGGGGAGCCGAATTGACCACGGCCGATCTGCTCCTCGCCGCATGCATGTTCCTCGGCGCGATGCTCTACAGTTCGGTTGGGCACGCGGGCGCTTCAGCCTATCTCGCCCTGATGGCGCTGTTCGGCCTGCCGCCGGTCGTGATGCGGCCCACCGCGCTGGTGCTCAACATCCTCGTCGCGAGCCTGACCTCGCTGCGCTACGTTCGTGCGAGGCTGTTCCGCTGGCGCGCGCTATGGCCGTTTCTCCTCGGTGCCGCGCCGTTCGCCTTCTTCGGCGGATCGATCCAAGTCCCGGGCGAGGTCTACCGGCCGCTCGTCGGTGCCGTGCTTTGGATCAGCGCGGCGCGGCTGCTGTGGCCGCGCGAGATCCGCGCGGTCGGCAATCCGCATGATCCGCCGATCTTCGCGGGGGTTCTGATCGGAATGGGAATCGGCTTTCTGTCCGGGCTTACGGGTACGGGCGGGGGCATCTTCCTCTCGCCGCTGCTGCTGTTCCTCGGCTGGTCGAACCCGAAGATTGCCTCAGGAGTCGCCGCCGTGTTCATCCTGTGCAACTCGGTCGCCGGCCTGTCGGGCAATCTTGCCTCGATGCAAGCCCTGCCGAGCAGTCTGCCGCTGTTCGCTGGGAGCGTTCTTGCCGGCGCGCTGATCGGCACGACGCTCGGGATCCGGTTCAGCAGCAAGGCGGTGCTCAGGGCGCTGGGAATCGTCCTCCTGGTCGCCGGTTTCAAGCTGATGGGATTCTTCTAGCCCTCAGCGGGTTGGCGGCGCCGGGGGCTCGCCGCGCAGCTCCTGCATCGCTGTGGTCAGCCCGCGCAAAGCCTGGCCTCGCCCGGTAACTGTGGCGCTCGGCTGACCGGGATCCAGGAACGGTCGCAAGCTCGCGTTGGCCTCGAGCGAAGCGAGCGCCTGCTCCGGCGTTCCGTTGGTGCGTTGCGCGTTGCGGGCGGCCTCTATCAAGGCGCGGGTGAAGTCTACAAACGTACCGAACTCTTCCCAGCTGCGCACTTTGTCGCCGTGGCCGTCGATGACCTTGTCGACTCCTTTGATCGTGTCCCGCGCCTCGCTCAGCGTAACCGGCAGCGCGAGCGCGCTGCCGCCCGAATTCCGGTCGATCCCCGTCATCGCCATTCGCTGGAAGATGTCGCCCGTCGCCACCGTGCGTTCGGCGGGAAAGACAACGAAGGCGTCGCCATCGGTGTGGCCGGCGCCGAACCAGTAGAGCTCGATCCGGTCGGCGCCATCGCCCAGCGTCAGCCGGTCGTCGAAGGTCCGTTTGGCCGCGCCGACGTCGTCCATCGCCGCCATGCGCCTTGACGTGTTGACGTGGGCGACAACCTCGATCTCGCCGCGTGGGTCGAGCTCCGCGTTGGAGCCGACATGGTCGCCGTGCGAATGGGTGTTGACGATCAAGGCCACCGGCTTGTCGGTGATCTTGCGCACTTGCGCCAGGATCGCCGCCCCGTTGCCGGCTAGCTTGGTGTCGACCAGCGCAACGCCGTCGGCGAGCACGAACACCGTGGTGTTGCCGCCCTCGCCGTAGATCGTCCAGATCCGTTCCGAGACCTGCTCGATATCGCCGAGCAGGGGCTGACCCTGGGCGTGGAGCCCCGCGGAAACCAGCCCGGCCGCGACGAGCGATGTGAGAATGGCGAGCCGTTTCATGCGTTCAATGCCCGTGCTCGTCGGCCGCCGGCGTGCCGCGCTCGCCGGGGCCGCCTCCGCGGCCGCTACCGGGAGGCGCGGGCGGAGCAGCGCCCGGCCGGGGCGGGGCGCCCATGATCAGCGGCGGCCGCTCGCCGCGCAGCTCGAGCATCGCGACGTAAATGTTGTTGTGCGACCGGCTCTTCGGCGTGCCGCCGTATTCCAGGCCCGGCTTGAGTTGATCGCCGATATAGGCCGCCATCGCCGGATCGGTGGCGAAATAGCGGTCGTAGGCTTGCTCGTGGTCGATATTCTCGGCGTTGGCCCGGCGGGCGACTTCGACCACCTTCTGAGTATAGGCGAGATAGCGCTGCAGCCCCGCCCAGCTATTCACGCCGCCGTGGCCCTCGATCACCTTGTCGACCCCCGTCACCGTCTGCACCAGCCGGCTGACCGTGACTGGAGTGGCGACCATGCTGCCGCCCGAATTGGGATCGATCAGGGGCCCCATGTCCCACGCCATTACGTCACCCATCGCCAGCACTTTTTCCGCTGGGAAGACGATGAAGGCGTCTCCATCCGTGTGCGCCGGGCCGAACCAGTAGAGATCGATCCGGTCGCGTCCGCTGCCCAGCGTCAGCTTGTCCTCGAAGCTCTGACCGACCTTGTTGTTGGTCGGCATGGCCGCCATCCGCCGCGCCGTGTTGGCCTGAACCACGACTTGCACTGCGTTGCCGCGCGCGGTGTCGATCTCGGTATTGCTGCCGAGGTGATCGGGGTGCGAATGAGTGTTGATGATCATGGTCACCGGCTTGTCGGTGATCTTACGGATCTGCTCGAGGATCGCCTGGCCGTTGCTGGGCAGCTTGGTGTCGACCAGCACCACACCGTCGCTGCGCACGAACGCCGTCGTGTTTCCGCCCGCGCCGAAGATCTTATAGACGTTGTCGGAGACCTGCTCGATCTTGGTGATCCCCGGAAGGCCGCCGGCCGGCCGCGCGCCCGGGGGAGGTCCCTGCTGGGCGGAAAGCGCCGCCGCGGTGAGCCCCGCCATCGCGATCGTCGCCAGAAACGCCAGACGCTTCATCGTCATGCTCCCAAGAACACCCGCTCCACGAACCAGTATGCACCCGCCGCGATGACCACGGCCGAGCCACCGACTACGATCGCGTTATTCGCCCTCGGCCAGCGGCGCCTCACGAGCGCCAACGCCGAGGCCACTACGAGGACGATCGCGAGCTGTCCCAGTTCGACGCCGACGTTAAACGAAAACAGCGACCAGCCAAGCGCTTCTTGAGGAAGTCCGAATTCTTTGAGCACATATGCGAAGCCGAATCCGTGCACGAGGCCGAATACCAGCGCGACCCAAGCGCGTAGATCCAGGCCTTTTTCCTTGCTCTGCAAGAGGTTGTCGGCGCCGACCACGACGATGCTGAGCGCGATCGCGGGCTCGATCAGCCAGGCCGGCGGATTGAGAATGTCCAGAGCGGCGAGCGACAGGGTCACGCTGTGCCCGACCGTGAACGCGGTCACGATCGCAACCAGCTTGCGCCACCCGCCGCCGAGCAGCAGCAGGCCGATCAGGAACAGGATGTGGTCAGGCCCGATCGCGATGTGGCGGATGCCCGAGGGAACGAAGGTTCTCATCACCGCGAAGGCGCCCGCAGTCGTGCCGCGGTAGAAGGTCTGCGGTTCGCTCTCGGCCGAGAAGATGAACTGCTGACGAAACTCGCCGTGCTCGTAAACGTTGACGAAAGTCTGATGGTCGGGGTCGGCCGGGAACAAGTCTGCGTCGAGCGTGAGCGCGCCTTCCGGGCGTCCGGCGATGCGGAGCTCAAGCTGCAGCGCCTCGTTCTGGTCGACCACCGCGATCGGGCCCCATTCGGCGCGAGCGAACCCGCTGTGCTCGATGGCGATGCGCGAGGCGAGATAGCGTTTGATTCGCTCGCGATGCGCCGCCTGAACTTCTGGCCGCAGCAGTTCCCGTGGATCGGCGACCCCGAGCGCCGGGGCAAGGTCGACGAGATGCACGCGGATGCGACCAGTGACGGCATCGTCACGCACTTCGAGATCCAGATAGCTGAACGGAACCGGGTGCGCCGAGGCGGGCGTCGTGAGAAGGATGGCAACGACCGCCAGCAGCGTGCGAAAAAGTCGAACGGCGGTCCGCATGGGCGCGACTTATGGCCCATCACCCCACCTTTCGTCATCCCCGCGAACGCGGGGACCCAGCGGGCTCAACTGCGACTAGGTTCCCGCGGCCGCGGGAATGACGAAGGCGGGAAGATGCGCCGGATCGGGATCTACCTACCGAAACAGCCGCGGAGCGAAATCGGCCAGGTAGCGGCGCCAGTTAATCCAGGTGTGGCCGCCCCCACTCTCGTTATATACGTGCTCGATGCCGTATTTCTCCAGCATCCCTCGCGTTGGGGCGACTGTGCCGTAGAGAAAGTCGTCCTTGCCCATCGCGTAGTAGACAAGGTCGAGGTCCTGCGCGGCCGTTCTCAATGCAACGTCGTTGGCAGTCTCGTATGCGCCGGCCTCGTTGTTGCCTTGCAGACCTAGACCCATCGAGAACACGCCGATGTGATCGAATAATTCGGGATGCGTGAGTCCGAAGCGCAGCGTGTGTGCGCCACCCATCGAGAGGCCGGCCATCGCGCGGTTCGGCTGGTCGGCGAGAGTGCGGAAATGGCCGTCGACATACGGGATCAGATCCTTGATCAGATCGTCGCCGAAATCGGTATTGGCGAGCATGTTGCTGCCCGGACGTTCGGGCGTGTGGCCGAACGGCATGACCACGATCATCGGCCGCGCCTTTCCTTCCGCGATCAGGTTGTCGAGAATCAGGTTGGCGTGGCCCACCGAGGTCCAGCTGTCGTAGCTGTCGCCAGCGCCGTGGACGAGGTAGAGCACGGGGTAACGCTCGCTGTCGTTCATGTAGCCCGGCGGTGTGTAAACCGTGGCGATGCGTTTCTGGCTGAGCGAGCTCGACCAGTACTCGATCCGGCTGACCGCGCCATGCGGTACGTCCTGCCGCCAGGTCTGGAACTCACCTTCCGGCCCCAGTGTCTCGAAGGTCGAGTTGGTGCCGACGCGCTCGTGACTGAATGTCGTGCCCTGTGGGTCCGGCACGCGAGCCCCGTCGACCTGGAAGTTGAAACGGTAGGTGTCGGGCGGGACCGGCACTGCGGTGGTAGCAGTCCACAGGCCGGTCGCATCCTTGGTCATGGCGAGACCGCGTGCGCTGCCCGGCGCGAATCCCATAGGGATCGCTTCGTCGATGTCGTTGCTGGTGACGCGCACTTCCAGCGCTTGCGGCGCGCAGAGACGGAAAACGACCCGCCCGTCGGACAACTGCTCAACCGACTTGTAACTCGCCGGCGGCGGAAACATGCCCTGGGGCAGGCAACTGCCCGACGAGGGGGGCGGCGCGGGCTGGGCCAGCGCGGGCGTGGCTGCCAGTGCCGCCAGGATAGCGGACACAGTCGCAAAGGATTTCATGGCAGTCGTTCTCCCTGGAATTCGTATGCTGGTAATAGAATGTCGTGGTGCTAGGCGATTAAGCAGGGCTAGCCGCAGAGGTGTCTTGAACGAGGCGGCCCCGCTTTCGCCCGTCTAAAGACAACGTTGTCCAAGTTCCCCCAAAACGCAAGAGGACGATGGCAGGCTCATCGCCCCGCGACAGACGCTTCGCTTGGGCAGGGGAATGCGCTTGCCGACGGTCCGGGGACACGTGGACGCTACCGGTGCAAGACCGCGAAACATCCAGCGGAAAACCGCTAGCTGAAAACCGGACAAAGTCATAGAGGAGGCCAAACAAGTCAGGAGAGAGCTTACCATGAGGCGCTACGGTTTCGCATCATGTATCGCTGCGGCTTCGGCCATCGCGTTGGCGGCTTCCACCTTGGGTGTCGACACCGCTATGGCGCAGGAGCGGCCCGCCAATCTCGAGGAGCTGCCGCCGGTACCGACCGACTATCAGCCGCCCCGAACAGTGTGGGGCGATCCGGACATCAGCAACAGCTACCAGATCGAGTACCTCAACAACACGCGCATTCTATTCCAGCGGCCGGCGGAGTACGGCAACCGCTTCTGGCAAACCGACGAGGAGCATGCCCGCCGCATCGCCGCGGCCGAACGCTCCGACGCCAACTTCACCCAAGCCAACGAGCGCGGCATCGGTGCCGGAGGCACCCAGGGCTTGGCCGAGTGGGTCAAAACCTCGTCGTTCGCCAGGCGCACCTCGATGCTGGTCAGCCCGGCCAGCGGGCAGCTGCCGCCGTTCACCGCACAGGGCAAGGCGCTCCACGAATCCGGCCGTTCCGGCTGGGTGCCGGGCATCGACTATGACTGGGTCAGCGATTTCGATTCCTGGGACCGTTGCGTCAGTCGCGGCTTCCCGGCCTCGATGTATCCGTTCCGCTACAATAACGGCATCCGCGTGTTCCAGGCGCCGGGCTACGTCGTCATCTATCTCGAGATGCTGGGCAACCGAGTGATTCCGCTACGCAGCGCCAACGACCCGAACCACTGGCCTGCTCCCGTGGAAGCCTGGCTCGGCAACAGCGTGGGCTGGTGGGAGGGCAACACGCTTGTCATCGAGACGACCAACATCAAGAGCGGCGACAGCGCGTCGCACGACCACTTCTCGCGCAACGGCTCGCCTCTCAACATCGCCACGCAGGCCGTGCCGCCGTTCAACACGATCCCAACCAGCACCAAGGCCAAGACGGTCGAGCGGCTGACGATGACCGGGCCGAACAGCCTGATGCACGAGCTGACTTATTCCGATCCGGAAGTCTTCACCGCGCCCTGGACCACCCGCGTCGAATGGATCCGCGACGACAACTACAACTTCTTCGAATACGCCTGCCATGAAGGCAACCGCATGCCGCGCGACTACATCAGCGCCTCCCGCGCCAAGCGGCGCGACATCGCCGCCGGCCTGGTCGATCCCAACGCGCCCGACGACCGGGCACAATGGGCGCGAATCTTCGACCGCGATCCGGCGGTCGCTCCGCCGCCGGCAGCGCCCGACGGTCAGGCTGGGACCAACGCCGCGCCGGCTCCCGCTTCCGCGCCAAGCCGCGGCAGTTGACGCCACAGATTTGGCGGCAAGGCCGGCGGCGACGCGCTGCCGGCCGTTCTTGTTACGGCGTTGGGGACTGGTGCCGCTTACGTGACTCGAACACGTGACCCCATCATTACGAATGATGTGCTCTACCAACTGAGCTAAAGCGGCACTGGCGGCGCCCTTATCGGGCTTCCGGCCTTGCTGCAATGGTCAGCCGTTTGCCCATTGCCGTAACAGGTTATGGTAGCAGCCGGTCAGCGAAACAATCTCCGCCCGGTCGTCGCCCAACGCGGCCGCGAGGTTGCGGATCGCGGCGTCCATGTCGAGCAGGATGGTGCGTTGCGCGTCGTCACGGGCGCGCGATTCGATCCAGAAGAACGAGGCGACCCGGTTGCCGCTGGTAACCGGCTCGACCCGGTGCAGCGAGGTGCTGGGGTAAAGCACGAGGTCTCCCGCGCCGAGCTTGACCTCGTGCGTGCCGTAGCTGTCCTCAATCACCAGCTCGCCACCGTCGTAGTCGTTGGGGGCAGACAGGAACAAGGTCGCCGAAAGATCGGTGCGGATGCTTCCCGAACCGTCAGGCAGGAAGCGGATCGCGTTGTCGACGTGGTTGCCGAACGCGTGCCCCTCAGCCCCATCATAGCGATTGAAAAGCGGTGGGAAGATCGTCTTCGGGAGCGCGGCGGAGACGAACAGGCCGCTAACCGACAACGCCTCGAGGACGATCTCCCGCGCTTGCTGGCCCCGCTCGCAATCGGCGGCGATCTGGACATTGCGTTTGGCGAGCGAGCTCTGCCGGCCCGCGGTGCCCCTGCCGTCCTCCCACTGGCCGTCGTCGATCAGGCGCCGGACTTCGGCAACCTGATCCACGGTCAGCAGCTGGGGAATCGCGAGCAGCACGTCGCGTTGCTTAGAGCGCGAACGCCACGGTGGCTATTGCGCTGCGGCCCGGCCCCGGGACGAAATGTCCCCCGCCGACCTGGTCGATGAAGCGCTCGTCGAACAGGTTGAAGACGTTGAGCCGGAGCGTGGTGCCGGGTCGGAACTCGTAGGCCACTGTGGCGTCGGCGACCCAGTAGTTATCGACCTCGCGCGTGTTGGCGACGTTGGTGTAACGCGTGCCGACATAACGCACACCGCCGCCGACCTCGAGGCCGAACGGCAGCTCGTAGGTGGTCCACAGTGAGCCACTGTGATCGGGCACATTGCCAAGCCGGTTGCCGATCTCGACGGGATTCGCCGATTCGCGGATTTCGGTGTCGAGGTAGGTGTAGCTGGCGACGACCGACCAGTGTTCAGTCAGGCGGCCGGTGGCGCCGAACTCGATGCCGTCAACACGCTGCTTGCCTCCGAGCGCGATCACGCCGCCGGGTATCTGAGTGCGAGCATTGACCTTGTTGGTGCGGAACACCGCCGCGTTGAGCAACAGCCGGCCCCCGAACCCGTCCCACTTGGCGCCGACTTCGTACGTGCGGCTTTTCTCCGGATCGAGCAAGGAAAGCGCTTCGGAGACGGTGGTCTGCGTCATGTTCTCGATCGACGGATTCACCGAGGTGCCCGCGCCGGCGTAGAGGCTGAGCCGCGGGATCGGCTTGAAGGTCACGCCGGCGCGCCAGGTCGCGTGTTTGTCGACGCGCTCGAACGGGCCGACTGCGCCGACCGGGTCGTACATGCTGTCGTATCGCTCCCAGCGCAGGCCGCCGGTGAACAGGAGTTGCTCGCTGAAGTGGATGGTATCGAACACGTAGGCGGCAACGGTGTCGGCGCCGGCGGTGATCGGACCCCCAGCCGTGTCGATGATCGTGCCGACCCACGGCCGCTCCGGGTCCGGATCGAACAGATCGGTCGGCGTGCCCGGGGTCACTGTGCGCGGCTGGTTGCGGCTGTTCTCGTCGGCGATCTCGATCCCGGCGATGAGATCGTGGCGCAGGGGCCCGGTCTCGAACTCGGCGAACAGGTTGCTCTGGTTGAACCACACCTCGTCGACCGTATCGCGCGACTGCGGCTGGGCGTTGATGAGCGTGGTGCCGGTCCCGGCGAAGCGTGGCGCCGAGTAGATCGAATCGCGAGTCGCGTAGCCATAGCGGGTGGTGTTCGACACGCGGATACTATCGGTCAGGTCGTGCTCGAGCGCGAAGGTCATCATGTGCGAACGAGTCTTCTCGCGGTCGCGCGCGAGCAGCCCGTAGTAGTTGTCGTAGTCGACTGGCGCAGGCTGGTCGGCGAACTCGGGTAGGGCGGTATTGGTCGCGGGCACGAACGGAATACCATAGTCGGGCACGTTGTCCTGGCGGAGATAGAGATACGAGAGGATTGCGCGTGTGCTGGAGCCCAGCCCGATGGCAAACGAAGGCGCCACGCCGAGGCGCTCGGTTTCGACGAAGTCGCGGCCGGGCGAGTCCGCGTTGTGATACATCAGGTTGAGTCTGAACCCGACTCCGCCGAGGCCCGTCATGTCATCACCGACATTGATATCGGCCGTTGCGCGACCGTAGGCGGGCAGGCCGCCGGTGAGCGTCGCCGAGGTGAAGCTCATCAGCTGCGGCTGTTTGGAGAACATGTTGATGTAGCCGCCGGTCGAGCCGCGGCCGGTCTGGGCCGAAGCGGGGCCTTTCACCACTTCGACCTGCTCGACATTGAAGGTATCGCGCGTGTAGCTCGCGAAGTCGCGGATGCCGTCGACGAAGATGTCGTTGCGGGCGCCGAAGCCGCGCAGCGTCAGGTTGTCGCCCGCCGGCCCGCCGCCGCCTTCGCCCGCCGCCATCGAGATGCCGGAGACGTTGCGCAGCACGTCGCGCAGGGTCGAGGCCGACTGTTGCTCGATGACCTCGCGCGAGATGATGCTGATCGACTGCGGCGCATCCTGAACGTTACCGAGCCGGCTATTGAGCGTGTTGATTCGCTCGCGCTCGCCGCTGACGACGATGCTGTTCGAGCGGTCCTGCGCCTCGTCGCGGCCCCCTTGGGCCTCCTCCACGGTAGGGTCGGGCTCGTCTTGAGCCGTTTCTTCCTGAGCCTGAGCGCCGCTGCCTATCAGCAGCGTGGACCCCGCCAGCGCAAGCGCGGTCCTGCGATAGGCGCGGATGCCCCGGTGAGTGTTGAAACGGCCGCTCATGGAAAGTCCCCTATTTTGCGATTCATTCGTATTAGCGACGCGGCTGATAATCATTCTCAATAAGCTTGCAACAGGAAAATTCATGAGTATGCAGAGCGTGACCCGGGTGGCCGGCGAAAGGGGTGGAATTGGCGAAGACCACGAAGAAGCAGTTGCGGGCGCTGTGGCTGCAGATCCACAAATGGATCGGCCTTCTGCTGGCGGTCCTGATCATTCCAATCTCGCTGACCGGGTCGGCGCTCGTCTGGCATGACTGGCTCGACGCCAAGCTCGAGCCGCAGAGGCATCAGGTCATCGGTGCGGCGAGCTTGCCGCCTTCGGCGTATGCGGCGAGCGCGGCCAGCGCGCTGGCATTGGAAGAGCGGCTTACAGTGCTGCGCTTCGATCCGGACGGCGAACCCGTCGTAGCGGTGGCGAGCAAGCCCGCGGTTGGCGGCGGACGGCCGGAGCGAACCAACGTCTGGATCGACCCGCGCAACGCTTCAATCATCGACCAGGCCCCAGCCAATGCGGGCGTGGTGCGTATCCTGCATGTCGTGCACGGTTCGATGATGATCCCTGGCGGCTGGGGCCGGCCGATCGTCGGCTGGGTCGGCGTATTCATGTTCGTCTCGTGTCTGAGCGGGATCTGGTTGTGGTGGCCGCTGTCCGGGGGGTTCCGTTCAGGCCTCAAGTGGCAGCGCCGCAATACCCTGAACGCCAATCTGCACTACCTGACCGGGTTTTGGGTTCTTATCCCTCTAGCAATGCTTTCTTTCACCGGCGCGTGGATCAGCTTTCCGAGCGTGTTCAGCGCGTTCGAATCGGACGTTCCGCGTGGGGCCGGCGGTCAGGGAGGTGGACGAGGCGGTCCGGCCCAGCCGCTCGCGACGACGCAGACCTCGGTCGATGCCGCGCTCGCGGCCGCGCGACCGCTTGCGGCGGGTCCCTTGCTCAGCATCGGCTGGCCGACCGAACGCGAAGCGAACTGGACGATCCAGTTCGAGACCGACGGGCCGCCGGTCGAAGTCAAGATCGCCGATGCCAATGCCGTCGCGACGCCTCCCGAGCCGCCGCAACCCGAGACGCTCGCGCGAACGATGCGGCGCTGGCACGACGGTACCGATATGGGGATGGTTTGGCAGGTGGTGATCTTCCTCGGCGGGATCATCCCCGCGCTGCTTTCAATCACCGGAATCATCATTTGGTGGCGCGCGAGGAAAGCGCGGCGACGGAGCCAGGCGACGCTTACGCCGGCAGCCGCTTAGACCCGGGTTTGTCATCCCGCGAAAGCGGGAGCCCCGTCGCTCTCGGTGCACTGGGACGCTCGTGGGTTCCCACGCTTTCGCGAGGATGACCAACGTGTCGAGGAAAGTGGAGGCCCGAGCCGGAATCGAACCGGCGTGCAAGGATTTGCAGTCCTCTGCGTAACCACTCCGCCATCGGGCCGGAACGCGCGCCCCTAGCGAAAGGGCTGCGGCGGCGCAACGGCCATTAGGCCGCGCTTGCCCGTGGAGATGGGAATCGTTAGCTCGCGAAGCAATGGCAGACGAAGTAAAGATGCAGCGGATCGCCGGGCACGGCGAGGAGCGCTTCCTCGGCTCCGACGTGTTCGAGAGCAGCGACCGCAGCCTGCCGGCTCCGAGTGGCGGGGGCACGGTGCGTGAGGACGTGCGCGAGGTTGACATCTATCACCGCTGCGACGTGGTCGTCGTCGGCGGGGGGCCGGCGGGCTGCGCGGCCGCCTGGGCTGCTGCCAGGGCGGGTGCGGACGTGACGCTGGTCGAGC
>CBHCZH010000054.1:0-20301 GCA_965977975.1 uncultured bacterium | reverse complement strand
CCCTGTCGACTGCATCGCGGGGGCCCCGGAGACGCCCGCTTGGGCCATCGCGGGCGCCGCAACGAACAGCACCAGCGCAGCGGGGATCGGCGCTCCAGCCAAATTGCGCAAAGCCCGGCGGCGAAGCGAAGCGACGCGCGGCAGATTGTTCACTCCCAGATCCCTCTTTTGTCTCGTTGAACCCGTCCGACTGGGTAGCGAGCGGCTCTAGCCGAGAACGCGCAGTGTCAACAAGCGCAGAATCGGCAGAAGTTTGACAAAATCCGGAAAATCGGAGGGCTGGAGGACTCGACATTTACCTCCGAAGGGGAGGGTCGAAGCTACGCCTACTGAATCTCGATACTCCCTAGCATTACTCTTCCGGCGCTACTCCACCCGCGGGCGGCGGGGAGAGCGGCCGGTCCTGCTCGCCGGTCTGGTCGAAGATCTTCGAGCCGCGCAAGGCGCCGACGGCCTCCAGCGTCAACGTGACCGTCTCGGTGGTCGAGCGGTTCTGCCAGAACCAGCCGTGGATGCCGCTGAAGGGCGCAACATAGACCCCGGTCTGCCCAGGCAGGTCGGCGATGACGAAGCTCTCGGTTGCCTCGGGGCCCCCGTCGAACGGGTGCGAGTGCATGTCGATGCTGAGCGGGCCCGTCGCACGCCAAGCGAAGAACATCGGCGCGCCCTGGTCGAGCACGTACTTCATTTCGATGCTTTCGTAGGGCGCGAGCTCGAACCGAAAGCGGTCCGCCTTCATCGCGGCGCCATCGGGCATCGACACGCCCTTGTCGGCGAACAGCTGGTCGACGCTCAACGGGCGGGGCAGCGAGTCCCATTCGAGCGGGTACAGCACGTTCGTCCGCGCCTGGCCGCGCTTCAAGTAGATGTTCTCGGGGGCGTCCGAGAGCTTGGTGAGCCCCAGTGCCTTGCCCGCGCCAGTCGGGTCGATGCCGTACTCGGCGGGCAGCACAAACACCACCAGCGCGACGGCGGCGATGGCCAGCGACGCCGCCGAGCCGATCAGCAGCTTCTTGCGCGAAGAGAGCGGGGCGGTCGCAGCGGTATCGGTCATGACGTGAAGTATCCTGTCAGTTGATAGCCCATTAGCGCAAAGCCGCCGGCCATCAGGGCGAAGTTGGCATAGAACGCGCCCGGCGCAAACGAGCGTGTGGTCCGCCACAGGTTGAACAACGTGACGACCACGGCCAGCACCACAACCTGGCCGAGCTCGACGCCGACGTTGAATGAGATCAGGTTCACCAGCAGGCCGTCGTCGGACAGGCCGAGATCGCGCACTTTGGTCGCGAGGCCGAGCCCGTGGAATAGGCCGAAGCCGAGCACCGCTAGCTTGGTGTTGATCGCAATGCCGAGCTTCTTGAACCCGCCGAGGTTCTCGAACGCCTTGTAGACCACCGAAAAACCGATGATCGCATCAACGATATAGGCGTTGGCGCCGGTGTTGAGCAGCACGCCGCCGAGCAGGGTCAGCGAATGGCCGATGGTGAACATCGAGACGTAGATCACAACGTCCCGCAGGCGGTAGAGAAAGAAGATCACCCCAATCAGGAACAGGATGTGGTCGATCCCGGTGACCATGTGCTTGGCACCGAGGTAGAGGAATATGAACGGCGCCGCCCCGTCGATCTGCGCGACAGCGGCGCGGTCGGCTTCGGAGATGTCGTGCGCGAAAGCAGGGGCGGCCTGCACGAGCAGCAGGACGAGCAGGAGGGCGGCCACGAGCAGCCAGCGCTCGCGAGACCAGGCAGTCACAGCTTCAGCCCGAACCTGGGTCCGATCTGGACCATGCCGAGATAGAGCACCATGGTCAGCGCGCAGCCGGCGGCCAGCGATGTCCAGAACGAGAACCCCTGGCGGATCATCATCGGGATCAGCAGGAACATCGGCAGCGAGGGCAGCACGAACCAGAAGGTCGCCTGCGCGTGCGCCGCCAACCGCTCAGGATCGTGCGTGTCGCGCCACAGCCAGATCATCGCCAGCACCGAGACCAGCGGCAGCGACACGATCAGCGCGCCCCAGCCGGGCCATCGGCGCGCGATTTCCGACGCGATCGCGACGATCACTCCTGACAGCGCTGCCTTGAGGAGCAGGTAGAACAACGACCGTCAGCCTTCGCCCGCGGCCGTCGCCTCTTCGGCTTCCGGCCCGGTAGTGGCCGGGTAGACCTGATGGCAGGCAGTGCACACGTTGTAGAGCGTACCGCCGATCTCGAAGATCCTGTCGGTGTCGCGCTGGTCAGCGCTCTGCTCGGCGAGCTTTGCGATCTCGCCCAGCGAGTTGGCGAACGTGATCCAGTCCGGGCCGCGTCCTTCGGCGTAAGCGGGCGTCTTGAGCAGCTCTGCGAGCTCGCCGAGCCGGATCGTTGCGTCCTTGGTGCGCTGCCAATCAGCGTCGGTCACCGGCCGGAGTTCGCGTTCGACGACTTTTCCATCCACCAGCTCGCTGACGTGCCCGGCCGAATCCCAGTAGATTTGCGCCGTCGGCTGGACGTCTTCTGCCATCAATTGCTGGACGGTCTTTTCCGGCGTCGGCGGCGCCCGGTTGCAGCCGGCGAGCAGCGCCACTGCGGCGATGGCGATCGCGCCAGATGGGCTCTTCATCCTTCTCATCCCTTCGCTGTAGCCGCTGCGGGCCAGTCACCATGTCCTGTCAGCCGAGCGTCAGGCTGGCTAGCAATTTACGGTAACGAGGCCTGTTACAACACGTTACCGACGTTCGAAATTGATAATGTCTGAAAATTGGCTACTGCGTAAATCTGCCGTAAAGCTTGACTGAGCCATGGCGCTTGTCGAGTGGGATTTCGGTGAGTTTCGAAAGGGTCGACGAAGCGATGAAGAGTGGAATGAAGCTGGGTTTGGGCGCGCTCGCGCTGGCTGTCGTCACGGTGCCGGCGGCGACCGCGTTCGCCACCGCCGAGGAAGCGCCGGCTGGACTTACCGCCGAACAAGTCGCCAAGGGCCGCCAGCTGTTCACCGATAACGGCTGCAACGCGTGTCATACGCTTGCCGATGCGAACGCCGCCGGCTCGGTCGGCCCGTCGTTCGACGGCAACGCCAACCTCGACAAGGCTCACGTCGTCAACATCGTGACCAACGGGCAAGGCCCGATGCCGAGCTTCGGCTGGCTAGGGGAGGAGGACATCGACCTCCTCGCCGGCTATATCGTCCAGGTGAAGAAGTAGCGAGTTCCCGTCCCGTTCGCGGGAGGGGTTAGGGGTGGGTCTGCAACTGGCCGCACCACCCTCGACCGCTCCAAGTTGCGGGGAGGGGTAAGATCGTCTTCAATCCCCACCCGCTCGCGCCTGCTGCGCCGTCCGGCTGTTGGGGCCGACCTGCGCAAAATAGTTGGTCACCCCATCGGGATCGTTGAGCCAGACGGTCACGAGATCAAACCCGGCAAGCTTGTTCAGCGGCGTTTCGACCGCGATGCCGCCACGGTGCTTGGCCTTGGCGTCGACCATCGGCGTGTCGCGCACCACATACTGGATGCCAACGCTGCCGTTGTCCGGGTGTAGGTTGTCGCCCAAGCGATAGAGCAGCAGCGTCGTTTCCTTATGGCGGTAGGGAAAAAGCGTGGTCCCGATGATCGGCGCCTCGATCGGTTCCAGTTCATCGAGGCCAACGAACTCGCGGTAGAATGCGCGGCTCGCGTCGAGGTCGGAGACGTTGATCCCCACCCCGACCCCGTCGTTCGAGTGGTCCTGGGCGCCTGGCCGGGTGACGATCACGATCGGAAATCCGCCCGGATCGGTCACTATGGCCTGGCGCGTGCCATCGGCCCGGGCGACGAACTCGGGCTCCGGGAAGCCCGCCGCGACGAAACGCTGCTGCACCACGCGGTAATCGGGGTAGGTCAGGAGGAAGAACCGGATGCCGGTTCCGCCGGCAGCGCCGCCTTCGAGATCGTACTTGCGATTGCCCTGCTGACCGGCCGAAAGCTTGATTTGGCCGCTGCCGACCCCGGTCAGGATCATCTGCTGGGTTGCCGTCAACTGGATGGGGCTCAGCGAGCGCAGCGCCAGTGCCTCGGTGTAGAACTTGACCATCTCCGCGGTCTTCTCGCGCGGGAAGCGTCGGAACACGTTCATCGAATCCTGCACGAAAAGGTCGCGGGTCGATGAGGTCAGTTGGGCTTCGCTCAACTCGCCGGGTTTGTAGGCGAGGTCGGAAGCGAGGCTCATCTCCGCGCCTTCAGGTGTGCGCACTGTCGTCTGCGCCACGGCGCAGCCGGCGATCATGAGCGCTGCGGTGCCGAGCAGGATTTTGAAGGGACCTGCCATGTCATTGTCTCCCCTCATTCAGGCAACGCGAAGGCGACTATGGATTCGTTGTTGAGCGGCTTGCCGTCGGGTCCGCGCGGCGACGGGCCACCAAATCCGGAGCCCACGGCGACAACGGCAACATACTGCTTTCCGTCCTGGCCGCGATAGGTGATCGGCACCGTCATCGGCGCATACTCGAGCTGCTCCTCCCACAGGATATTGCCGTTCGAGGCATCGAAGGCGCGAAAGTAACGATCGCCGGTGGCGCCGATGAACACTAGGCCGCCCGCTGTTACGATCGGGCCGCCGAAAGTGTTGTTGCTGCCGGTGTCGCGCTTGTTTTCGGGCAGTTCCTCGGTCACGCCGAGCCGCGTTGCCCAGGCAATCTCGCCGGTGTTGGCGTCGACCGCAACGAGCCGGCCCCACGGCGGACGGATGCACGGCAGCGTGACGGTGCGGCCGTCCTCGATCTCGAAGCCGGCGCTGAAGGACGAATAGGCGCCCGGACCTTGCAAGCTGCCGCGATCGTAGAGCTGCGGCGAGTTGGCGGTGCCGCGGCCGTAATCGCCCGCAGGATCGCGCCTCTCGATCCAGCCGATCGAGCCGCTCTCGCTGACGTTGACGTAGACGACGCCCTTGGTCGGATCGGCGGCACTGCCGCCCCAGTTCGAGCCGCCGTTGTGCGGCATGTTGATCGAGGCCTTCGGCGGATCGCCTGGCCGGTGCATAAAGAACGGCGTGAACGTGCCCTGATTGAAGAAGGTGCCGCCATAAGAGTCGAGCAACTCACGGCACGCGCGCGCATGCTCGGGCGTCGTATCGGCCGCGGTCACCACGTCCTCGGGCGTCCACACCCCGCGGTTCAGTTGCTCGGGCTTCACCGGAAACGGCTGGGTCGGGCTGTACCATTCACCTGGGACATCGGCGCTTGCCACCGGGCGCTCCTCGACGCCGTGGACCGGCTCGCCGGTCTCGCGGTTCAAGATATACATCAGGCCCGGCTTGCCGGTCAGCGCGAGGGCCGGGATGCGGCGGCCATCCTTGGTCACGTCGACCAGCACCGGCGGAGCGGGCAGGTCCCAGTCCCACAGGTCGTGATGGATGGTCTGGAAGTGCCACTTGTACTTGCCGGTCCGGGCATCGACCGCGACGAGCGAGTTGCCGAACAGGTTGGCGCCCGGCCGGTCACCGCCGTAGTAGTTCGGCGCAGGGCCGCCGATGGTCATGTAGAGGGTATCGGTCGCCGGGTCGGCGGTGGTGTACCAGATCCACATGTTGTTGCCCGAGCGGCCCTGCCAGCTGTCACCGATCCAGGTTTCGTGGCCGACTTCCCCGGGTTGCGGGACGGTGTTGAATTCCCACAGCTTTTCGCCCGTGCGCGCGTCGAACGCGCGGCTGTTGCCGGAAGGACCGCGCGGCATCTCGGCGGTGCTAGCGCCGATCAGCATCACGTTGCGGAAGATCGTCGGCGGGTAAGCGTAAGCCGTGCCCTCGAAGGCGATCGAGCCGCCCTGGCCGAAGCTCGTGTCGACATCTCCGGTCTCGGGGTCCAGCGCGGTGATCTCGTTGCCCGTGTTGTAGAACAGCCGCGGGCCGAGTTCGCCGTCGCCGGCCCACCACGTTACCGAGCGGCGGACAAGCCCGCCGTCGACCGGATGACTCCACAGCGCCCGCCCGGTATGCGCCTCGAGCGCGACCACGGCGTTGCCGACCGGCAGATACATGATCCCGTCGATCACGATCGGAACCGTGCCGCTGAGAAGCCCGGCGCCGCCTTCCGGGCGCAGCCGATAGCTCCACGCCTGGTCGAGGTTCTCGACGTTGCCGGCATGGATATCGGTGAGTGGCGAATAGCGCGTACCGCCGAGATCGCGCGCATAGCGCGGCCAGTCCGCGGGGTCGACCTCGACCGCATCCGTCTCGGCCTGCGCGGCGGGCGCCAAGAGGGCCGCGCCCAGGAGCAGCGCGATCATTTTGCGCATCGGGAATCCTCTCGCCGGACCTTTGCGGTGGCGTAGCCAAACGGACTCTGAACCGCAATTAGTTCATTTCTGAATATTTCGCGAGCGAACTAATTTCCAGGTGGAGAGAGCCTCTATCGCTTTCAGGCCGGTTGCTGGTGGGCGCCAATCGGAATCACGACGTCCGCTCGGCCGGGCATTTCCTCGAGCATCCATCGGGTTAGCCGCTCGTAATGCATCAGGAAGCGGTCAAGCGCAGTGTTGTCCATGAGCGCCACACCGCCGGGGCTGTTGGCGACGAGCTTTTGCTCCTGCAGCCCCCGGTTGGCGTGCACCGCTTCGAACCCGTCGACCTTGAGCATGACCAGGAAATCGATCCGCGCGAACAGCTCGGCATAATCGGTCGCAAGGCGCCGGTTGACCTCGCGCCGCCACACGCCGTCCGGATCCTCTTCGGCCTCGAGCCGGTTGACCGGCTCGCGTAGGGCCGCCGCCGGCTGCGGCACCGCGCCGACGCACCAGCCTTCGAGCAGGATCACCTCGACCGGCGTGTCGACCGGCGCGCCCGTGGCGGCGCGGTCGTCGGCAGCCTTGTCGAACCGCGGCAGCACGACCGGTTGCCGGGCCATCAGCGAGTCCAGAATGGTTTTGCCGAGCGCAACGTCGTGCGTTCCCGGAACGCCGCGGGTGGCGAACAGCGGGTGCTCGTTGCGCGCCATGGCCTGCCGCTCGGCGCGGGTCAGATAGAGGTCGTCGAGCGAAATCGTGACCGAGCGCTGGTTGTGCTCGACCAGCAGCACTTCGAGGAACTTGCACAGGGTGGACTTGCCCGAGCCTTGCGCGCCGTTGATGCCGACGATCAGTGGCCGGCCGTCCCAGCGCTCGGCGATGTCCTCGCTGAGCGGGCGCCAGTAGCGGTCGACGATAGCGCGGTAGGCGGCCGGCAACTTCTCGGTCTCGAGGAGATGGTTGATCGCGGTGCTCATGCAATCTGGTCTGGTAGCGGCTGTCCGTTAACGAAGGCCTCGATATTAGCGAGCGCTTTCATCCCCATCGCGATCCGCGTCTCGGCGTTGGCGCTACCGAGGTGGGGCAGCAGCACCACGTTTTCGAGCCCGAGCAGCACTTCGGGGACGCTCGGCTCATGCGGATAGACGTCGAGGCCGGCGCCGGCGAGGCGGCCGGTGGCGAGCGCCGCGGCGAGCGCGTCGTGATCGACGATCCCCCCACGCGCAGTGTTGATCAGGTAGCTGCCCGGCTTCATCGCTGCGAGCGCGGCGGCGTCTATCAGGTTCGCCGTCTCGGCGCCGCCCGGCACGTGCAGCGACACGAAGTCCGCTGCGCCGAGCAGGGCGTTGAGGTCGGAAAAGAACTCGGCCTCGAGCTCTTGAGATACCCGGTGATCGCATTCGTGTCGCCCGTAGTAGGCGATGCGCATGCCGAATCCGTGCTTCGCGCGCCGCGCGGTGGCGACGGCAATCCGTCCCATCCCGACCAGCCCGAGCACTTTGTCCTTGAGCGCCGAGCCGACCAGGTGAGTCGGACCCCAGCCGCTCCAATCGCCGGAGCGGACCTGGCGCTCCCCTTCACCGGCACGGCGCGCGGCCATCAGCAGCAGCGTCATCGCGATGTCGGCGGTCGCATCGGTCAGCACGCCGGGTGTGTTGCTGACCGCGATCCCTTTCGCCTTGGCCGCCGCGAGGTCGATATGGTCGAAGCCGACGCCGTAGTTGGCGATCAGCTTGATCCGGTCACCGCCGGCGATGACCTCGGCATCGATCTGGTCGGATACGGTCGGGCAGAGCACGTCGAACTGATCCATCGCCTGCGCCAGATCAGCGCGGTCGAGCGGCCGGTCCGCCTCGTTGAGCACCACTTCGAAGCGGTCTTGCAGCGCATGTTCGACCTCTGCAGGCCACCGGCGCGTCACCAATACGCGCATCAGGCTTTAGCCATGCCTTCTGTGATCCGCTGCGTCTCGACGCGGGTCGATTCCGGCCCGGTGTTGCGCTTGTGGATCCCGCCTTGCCCCTGCGGCGCGAACAGCGGCGGATCGCCTTCGCGCTGCTTCAAACCGAAAAGGGGGAACAGCCCCGGATGGCGGCCGAGCCCGCCGTAGAGGTCGAGGCAGCGTTCGATCCACGGCCGCAGCGGATCGTCGTCGGCGAGCACCGGACTGTTCTTGCATACCGAAGCGGTGAAAAGGATCGAGCCCATGATCCGGTAGTCGGCGTAGTTCGGTCCGTCGCCGCCGAGCCAGTCGGCCTCGCGCAGCGCAATGCGCAAAGGTTCGAGCGCGGCGGAGATCGCGGGAAGGCGGTCCTCGTAGCCCTCCTGCATCGCTTCGAGCGTCTTGCCGAGCATCGTCTCGCGCGAATGGGTGATGTATTCGTGGTCCTCGGGATTGGCGAGGTCGCGGTAGCTGACGCAGTTGCAGCGCATCCACGGCCCGGTCGCGACCTGCCAGAACCAGGCGTCGAGCGCGCGGGTCACGATCGCGACGCTGGGATGAGGAATCAGCATCGGCCGGTCCGGATAAGTCTCGTCGAGGTATTCGACGATACCCCAGCTATCGAGCACCCATTTCCCGTCGTCCACGATCGCCGGCAGGCGCTCGGTCTTGCCGCCGGTGCGCTCGGGGATGCCGGTGAAGCCGCCGGGCACCACGTCGAGATCGAACCCTTTGTGCTTGAGCGCATACTTCGTCGCCCACACGAACGGGCTGATCGTCGCGCCGGTCGAGAGTGCCAGGTCGTAGAAGGTGATGGTGTTGTTCTCAGCCATGGCCGGCTCCGAGCTCCCGCGAATGCCTTGGTGGGCGGCGGTAGGGTGCGGCCGGACAAAAGGAAAGGGGGCGAAGTCTGCGCCAGGATGTGACGCATCTCGGGGTTTTAGGCACCGTAGCTTTTGGAGGATTCTCGTGTTCTAACAATGGATTACGTGTCAACGTACGCCCCGCGGCGTAGACTTCGCCAAAGCGAAAGCTACGCTTGGCCGTAGCTTTCCGAGCAGCGGCGGCGGGGGCGATTCGGAGGGCGGTCACGAACAGACGTTGCCCGCTTCGATAGGCTGTAGGAAAGTGTTTTCTAGGCCTTGGCTTTCGCCAGCTTCGCCTCTTCGAGCTTGACCAGCCGCCATAGCGTCTCGGTGAGCGGCGCCGCCACTCCCGCCGCCCGCGCCGCCTCGACGATCGCGCCATTGATCGCATCGACCTCGGTCCGGCGGCCGGCCTTCACGTCCTGCAGCATAGAGGCCTCGTGGTTGGCGTGGTCGGTGACCGAGACGTGCGTCAGGTCATGGATCGGTTGTGCGGGAATCGCGACCCCGCTGGCATTGGCCACAGCAACGCCTTCCTCGACCAGCTCGCGGATCAGCGCACGGCTTTCGTCGTGCGCGCCGAGGAAGCCGGGCGTGCGGCGTGTCAGTGCACAGAGCGGGTTCATCGTCGCGTTGAAGATCGCCTTGGACCATATCGCGCCCTGGATGTCGGGCTCGAGGGCCGCCGGGAGGCCACCTCGGGACAATAGTTCGCAAACTTGCCGCGCGAATGCCGGATCGCCGCCGAACGCCGGATAGAGCCTGGAGCCGCCTTCGCCATGACTGCGCACCTTGCCCGGCCCGACGAGGTCCGATGGCATCGAGCTCGCGCCGACCATGACCCGCTCCTTGGCCGCATGCGCTGCAAGACGCTTGTCGTTGCCGAGCCCGTTTTGCAGGCTGAGCAGCCACGTATCGGGCCCGATCGCCGCGGCGATGCCTGCGAGCGCAGCATCGGTGTGGAAGGTCTTCGTGAAGACCACCACGAGGTCGACGGCGGCGCCGATGTCGCCCGGCAGCCTTGCCGGGATTGGAAGATGCTCGGTGCCAGCACGTGTTTCAAGCTCGAGCCCGTTGGCGTTGATCGCGTCGATGTGCGCCTGGTTGACGTCCACGAACATGACCTGGCAGCCCGCGCGGTGAAACGCCGCGCCGTAGAGGCAACCCATCGCGCCGGCGCCGAGGATCAGGACCCTCACTGCGCCGCATCTTCCAGAAGTTGCGTACCCAGCAGCACCAGCAGCTTCGAATCGATAGCGTTCCCGCGCGCGCGATGTTCGGCGATCGTCTCGCCGACGCGGCTAAGCGGCACGCGGTGTACGACGATCTCCTCGTGGTCGGTGCCGCCGCCGTCACCCACCTTGGTGAGCCCAGTCGCCTTCAGCAGCGTGTAGCTTTCGGTGATCATACCCGGCGAGGACCAGAATTCGCCCAAATCCTCCCACTGCGCCGCGATGTAGCCTGTCTCTTCCTCCAGTTCGCGGGCCGCACTGTCGAGCGCGTCTTCGCCTTCGTGCTCGTCGCCGATCAGGCCGGCCGGCATTTCGAGGCAGTATTTCCCGATCGGCACACGGTACTGTTCGATCAAAATCACCTCACCGGCGTCCACCGCAAGGATCACGGCCGCACGAATGCCGCGCGCGCGGCCGGCATATTCCCAACGCCCGCGGCGTTTGGCGACGACGAATTGGCCGGCCCATTCGACAATCTCCGGGGCTTCGGCATCGGAAGGGAAGGGGCGGTCGGGCACCGCGCTGCCTATAACTCGATCAAACGGTGCGGCAACTCGTTCCGAGCGTCCCCGACGCGCTCCGGGGCGCCAGCCCGCCTAGTGCACCTCCCCCAGCAGGTAGCGACGAACCTTGGGCAAGAGCCAACACATGAACGCGAACCAAACAAACCACGCGATGATGTTGGCCCAGTCACCCCAGCTGCGCTCGCGCCAGCCCCACGGTCCCGGTTCGTCGTTTTCCGCCGCTGCGGCGGTTTCCGCGCCCGAAGCGCTATCGGCGCTGCGGGTGTCGAGCTGCGCGACCAGCGCAGCCAGGCCAGTTTCGATGCCGCCCGCGTAGTCTCCGTTCCTGAAGCGGGGTGTGAACTCGTCGCGGATTATTCCATCGACAAGATCGTCAGGCACACGTCGGCGCAGTCCGTGGCCGACCTCGATCCGCATCTGCCGCTCGTTGGGCGCCACCAGCACCAAAACGCTCGGGTCGATCTCCACACCGCCAAAGGACCATTCACCGTTGAGCAGGGTCGCGGCATAGGTCTCGATTGTCTCGCCGCCGAGGTTAGGCGTTGTTGCGACGACGAGGGCGCGGCCGGTCCGCGCATGGTACTCCCGCAGCCGTTCGTCGACCCGCCGCTCGTCGGCCTCCGGGATGATATTTGCCCCGTCGTACACCGGTCCGTCCGGACGGGACGGGTATCGCGCTTCGGCCGCCGGCTCAGGCCCCCAGCCGGCTGTCGCAGGAGCTGCAGGCAAGCTCGCCAAGACCAGGATGGCCAGTCCGCATCGACGCGCCCAGTTCATACGGACTCCTTCCTTGCCCGCTTGAGGAAAGGGCCCATCTGGGCATGGCGGAGTTTATATCTCGATAAGACGGTCCGGCAGCTCGTTGGTGTCGTCCCCGGCGCGCGGGAAATGCTCGGCGAGCACCGCGCCGACGCGCTCGACCGCGGCGATCATCCCATCGGCGCAGTGGCCCCGCTTGATCTCGGCCAGCATCGCCGCCATCGCTTCGCCCCAGGTCTCCGGAGCAACTTTCGAAGCGATCGCTTCGTCGGCGATGATCTGGGCGCGGTGCTCTCGCATCGAGAGGTAGATCAGCACGCCGGTGCGGCCGTGGGTCCGTCGCTCGGCGCCGACCTTGAAAAGGCTCACTGCGCGGGCAAGCGTGCGCTGAGTTTTGATCGGCGGCAGGATCAGCCAGAACTTAAGCGGCGGCCACAGCTGCAGCAGCCACACGCCGAGAAACTTGCCGATCGCGACGACCGCCGCGAGCGTGAAAATCTCGCGCGGCGTCCATTCGTGTTGCCAGTTGTCGAGCACGAGGTCGACCTTGTCGAGATAGAAATCGGGTAGCAGCGCCAGCACGACCAACGCGGTGAACGCGGCTATCGCCGACCAGGCGAGGGCGACATCGCTGTAGCCGTCCGAGCGGTCAGCCACGACGGTGACGATCTCGCCCGCGGTGCGCGCCTCGGCTGCCTCGACCGCCGCCGAGACCCGCGCGTGGTCCGCTTCGCTAATCCAGTCCGCCATCTACCAGCCCCCGCTCGCGCCGCCGCCGCTAAAACCGCCGCCACCACCACCGAAGCCGCCGAAGCCGCCGCCACCTCCGCCAAAGCTGCTACCGCCGCCACCGCCCCAGCCGCTCCCACCGGAGCCGCGACCGCTGTTCATCGCGGCGTTGATCGCGGTCCACAGCAGGACGTTGCCGACAGCCTCGCCGACGCCGCTTCCGCCTCCGCGATAATGTCGCCCGCGCGCATGGCGGCGGCCGAACACGATAGCGAAGAACACGATCATCACGATCCAGAACACCACGCCGGCGATCGCCGGCGCGGCGTTTTTGGCCATGTTCGCCTGCCGGGCGGCTTCGGCTTCCTCGATGGCTTTCGCCTCGGCCGGGTCCATGTCGAGCTGGGCGATGATGGCGTCGACTCCGGCAACGATTCCGCCCGACAAATCGCCTTCTTTGAACTTCGGCGTGATCACGTCACGGATGATCCGTCCCGACATTATGTCGGTCATCCGCACGTCGAGTCCCCGCGCCGTAGCGATCCGCATCTTGCGTTCGTTCGGTGCGACAAGGAACAGCAATCCGTTCTGGCTCTCCCGCCCGCCGATGTCCCAGGTCTCGGCAAGCGCTTGCGCGTAGGGTTCGATCTCGAGCCCGTCGAGCGACGGCACGGTCGCGACGATCACCGCGCGCCCGGTGGTCCGGTTATAGTCCCGCAGCCGCCGGTCGAGCAGCTGCTCTTCGCCGTCGCTGATGACGTTGGCGCCATCGTAGACCGGACCGTCGGGCCTGGGCGGAAGGTTCTGCGCCGCGGCCGGCGCCACGAGCATGAGCGCCGCAAGGAGCGTCAGCAAGAAAACTCGCAACGTGGTCATGCCGCTTCCTTCAGGTCGTCGCAGCGGTCAGGGTCTCGATCGTTGACCGGCGCCGGTAATGCCAGCCGCTGGTGCAAGGCGTCCGCTCCTGCGAGCGTGCCGCCGGCCAGATCGCCCTCACGATATTCCGGCAGGATGCGTTCGTCGATGATGGCCTGGGCAATGGCATCCGTAACGATGGACTCCAGGCCGCAGGCGACTTCGATCCGAACCCTGCGTTCGTTTGGCGCGACGAGCAAAAGCAGCCCGCGATGCGTGCGGGCATCGCCGACGCCCCACCTGTTGCCTAAGGCTCGCGCGTATACCGCGATGTCCTGGCCGCCGAGCGACGGGACGGAGACCACGACGAGGGCATTGCCGGTTTCATCCCACAACCGTGTCAACCGATTCTGGAGTTCGCGTTCGTCTTTTGCTGGCAGGATATTCGCCATGTCGAGCACGGGCCCATCTGGCCTTTCCGGAATGCCCGCAACTCGCGCCGGCTCGTCCGGCTGCGCCGGGGCGTCCGCCTTGGCGGAGCATCCCGGCGCGGCCAGCAGGATCGCGAGCGCGAGGGCGCTTGCCTTCACGGCCGCTCGCCGCGCGTCAGTTCGCTGCCGCCGCGGGCTCTTCCTCGGCGCCCGCGTTGTCGTTGGCGGGGGCGGTCTGCGCGGGGGGGGCGGCGATATTGTCGAGGTTGACGGTCGGCGCGCTCTGCGCAGATTCGCTCGCTTCGAACGGGACCATCGGCTTGGCGCCGTGGATGATCTTGGCGCCGATGATCGACGGGAAAGTGCGGATCTCGGTATTATAGGCCTGAACCGCTTCGTTGTAGCGCGTGCGCGCAGTGTCGATGCGATTCTCGCTGCCTTCGAGCGCGGTCATCAGGTCGGCGAAGCGGGCCTGGCTCTGCAGCTGCGGATAGGCCTCGACGATCGTGCGCAGCTGGCCGAGCGCCTGGGTCAGCTCGTTCTGCGCATCCTGGAAGCGGCGGAACTCCTCCGGGTTGGAGAGATCGTCGGTGGTGATGTTGATCGAGGTCGCGCGGCTGCGCGCTTCGGTGACATTGGTCAGGATCTGCGACTCCGAAGCCGCCGCCCCGCGCACGCTGGCGACGAGGTTCGGCACGAGATCGGCGCGGCGCTGATAGGCGCTCTGCACATCGGCCCACTTGGCCTTGGCTTCTTCCTCGGCAGCAGGCACCGAATTGATGCCGCAGGCGGCGAGCGAAAGCGCTGCCAGCGCGACGAAACCGGCACGAAGCGATGTGATCAAGGACATCGAAATCCCTCCTCAGCGCGCGGGAGTGGCCGCGCTGTGTTAGTTAAATAGCACACGTGTGGCGGCATTCAAGAACCGCCGATTGCGGCTCAACGCCGGCGGTGCCAGTGTGTTTCCGTCCGGGTCGAGCGGGAGGATTGCCATGCTGCAGGAATTCAAGGCCTTCATCGCCAGGGGCAACGTGCTCGACCTCGCGGTCGCGGTAATCATAGGCGCGGCGTTCGGGGCAATCGTTACCTCGTTTACCAGCGATGTGATCATGCCGGCGATCGGTGCGCTGTTCGGCGGGGCCGATTTCTCGAACCATTTCATTCTGTTGAGTGTGCCAGCGGGCTACGAAGGCTCGTTCACCGACTATGCCGCGCTCAAGGAAGCCGGAGCGGCGATGATCGGATACGGCGCGTTCCTCACCGCGGTGCTGAACTTCCTCATCCTCGCGTTCGTGATCTTCCTGCTCGTCCGCATGGCGAATCGTTTGATCGCGAAGACGGAAGACGCGCCCGCCGGGCCGAGCGAGATCGAACTGCTGACCGAGATCAGGGATGAATTGAGGAAGCGCGGGTGACGGCCCGGTATTCCCCCTGAGTTGTCACCCCGGACTCGTTCCGGGGCCCAGCTGACTGCCTCGCCGCCAGAAAGCTGGGTCCCGGGACAAGCCCGGATGACCAGAATCGCGGCGACGGTCGACCCGCTCACTTCACATTAAGGCACAAATCCCTATATGGGGCCTCGCCGGTTTCGGCCGGCTATGGCGATAAACTGCGGTGTGCAATAGGCACAGCGGACCCGGGGGCAGTACCCGGCGGCTCCACCACAAGGCCTTGGAAACCAAGGAATTCTGACGGGGCCGAACCAGGATCGACGTGTGTTGAAAAGCACTGTTTTCGCCCGGGCTGAGTAACCCGTTAAAGGCTCAAAACACACAAGTGCCAACGACAACGAAGCACTTGCTCTCGCTGCGTAACCTGACGGCCTAACGGCCTGATCTTACAAAGCTTTGAGCACGGTTCGGACCGAACCGGGTAACAGAATCGGAAACCGGGGGCCCGGGGGTGCCTAGCAACAGAAACCCCCACCTCCCTCCAACGATGTTACACCGATTGCGCGGCTGCCTCGCGTTCGCGTTCGTACCGCAGGCAATCGAGAATCTTCGCGCCGGCCAGGAACACCGCGCCCGTGCAGGCGGTGAACAGCAGATAGCCGCCCCAGCCCGGATATTGCTCGATGTAGTGCGCGCCGCGCGTGGTGGCGCCCAAGGCCAGCGCGTAGATCAGCAGGAAAGCCTCGAACCGCGTCCTGATCGTGAACAGTCTCTTGATCTTGCGCAGCATCGCTTCCCGTCCAATCGTTAACGACCGGGGGAGCAATGATCGTGCCAAGGCCCCGGTTCCGCGACTGAGAGTGGTAAATCGCGTAGGGGATGTAAAGCCCGCCGACGGGGCTATGAGGCGAGCTGTTCCAAATCGAGCCGCGCGAGAAGCGCGTCCCGTGCGGCGGTCACGGCGCCGGCCAGCGATTCGCTGCCGAGATCGGCGGGGTCGATTTGCTCGGGCCAACGAGCACGGATGACCTGCTCGATCGCGTCGGCCCTGGGTTCGTCGAGCAGGAACCGCGGATCGATGGTCGCGGTGTCCGCGACCACGCGCAGCCGCAGGCAAGCCGGGCCGCCGCCGTTGGCCATCGATTGCCGCACGTCGACCGGGATGACCCGGCGGACCGGACCGTTGCCGGCGATCAACTCATCGAGGAAACGGCGCACCGGCGGGCTATCCCAGGCTTCGGTCGGGACGATAAGTGCCTGCTCGCCGCCGGGGAGCGTCACCAGCTGTCCGTTGAACAGGTAGGTGCGGACTGCTTCGGCCAAACTGACCGAGAATTCCGAAACCTCGATAATCTCGACTTCCGGAAACCTTTCCCGGATCGTTCGGTAGGTTCCCGCCGGATCGGCAAATGCCTTCTCATGCGCGAAGAGCACCCGCTCGTTGGCGACTGCCACGACATCGTTGTGGAACGCCCCCGCCGCGATCGCCTCCGAACTCTGTTCGACGAACAGCACGCGTTCCGGATCGAGCTCGTGCCGCCGCGCGACGATGCGGCTCGCCTGCTCGTGCTGGCGCGCCGGGAAGCGGCCGCCGCCGCGGCCGAAGACGAATATCTCCAGTCCAGGAAGGTCGTGCGCCGAAGTCAGCCGCATGTGATTCGCCGCGCCTTCGTCGCCGAAGCTCGGCGGGACCGGGCCGTGCACCGTGAAGTGCCGCTTGTCCGCGAACGCGATCAAGAGTTGGCGCAGCGTGTCCGGCCACTCATGCGCGCGATGCGGCATGGTTACGAGGTTGGCGACGGTCAGGTGGCAGCGGCCGTCAGCCGTGTCGGGCGCCGGCGAGACGGTCGCGGCGTTGGCGGTCCACATCGCCGAGGCCGACCACGCGCCGTCGCGCAACACCTGATCGGCCGTCCCGTCGGCCGCCAGCTCTGCGAGCCAGGCGGTGTCGGGACGGGGCAGGGGCACAAAGAACCCTTGCGCGAGGCCTAGGTTTCGGTTGCCGCGCATTTTGTCGAGGCCCTGCAAAGCGGCGGCGCGTGGATACGAGACATCGCCTGCATGCGCCGTGGCGGCGAGGTTGCCGAGGCTGAGCCCGGCATAGTTGTGGCTCGGGCCGACGATGCCGTCGAAGTTGATTTCGGTCAGCATCGCTTCTCCCCTCCCGCTTGCGGGAGGGGGCGGGGGTGGGCCCATGCCTCACACTCACCCACGCCTAACCCCTCCCGCAGGCGGGAGGGGAACCGGATCGCTTGAACCTTCACCGCGGCACCGTCCACACGGTATCACCTACCCGGACCCCGAGCAGCTCGGCCGCCTCGGGATCCAGCGATATTCCGCCGTCGATCGGCTCGCAGGCCCCGTAGCAGGCGTGGAATCCGGCCAGCCGCCCGGCCGCCAGCAGAACCTTCTGCCCCGTGCTGCAGCCGGTGCCGGTGACCGTCGCGGGCCTGGCTGCCGCAATGCTCTTCACCCGATCGGTTGCCGCCGTCATGGTCGGGCCGCCGTCGAAGATGTCGAGGTAGCCTTCGTACTCGAAGCCTTCCTCCTCGAGCATCCGCATCGCCGCGCGGCCGGAGGGGTGCGGCACGCCGATCGCTCTGCGCGCGTTTTCGCTGAGCATCGCGACGTATACCGGGTGCTTGGGCATCAGGTCGGCGATGAACTGGTTGCCGTTGATGGCGTTGAAGTAATCGGCCTCCTGGAAAGTCATTCCGAAGAATCGGCCCGCCACCCCGTCCCAGAACGGCGAGCCGCCGCGTTCGTCATGCACACCGCGCAGTTCGGCGAGGATCCGGTCGGCGAAGCGAGCGCGGTGCATGGCGACGAACAGGTAGCGGCTGCGGGCCAGGAGCAGCCCGAGCCCTCCCGCGCGCTCGTTCGGGTGCAGGAACAGCCCGCCGACCTCGCTCGATCCTTCGAGGTCGGTGACGAGGCTCAGCATCTCGGCGCGCACCGTGCGGTTGAGCTCCTGCGAATGCTGGGTCAGCGTGGTCAGGCGGTACGAATAGAACGGCCACTGCTGCCCGACCTTGGTCATCATCTGGCAAGTGCCGCGTACTTCGCCGGTCGCGGGGTTCTCGAGCACCAGGACGAACTGCTCGTCGCCCAGTGTGTCGGCGTCATTGGACCAGGCCGCTTCGGCGCGCTCGAGCTTGCGCGCGAGCGCCTTGCGGTCGGGTGGCAGGTTGGTGAAACCGCCGCCGGTCAGCTTGGCCATTTCGTACAATGGCTCGAGGTCGTCGGGCCGCGCGGCCCGCAAGCGAAAACTCATGAAAGCCCTTCCGTGGCAAGGCGATGGAGCACGAGCGCCGACAGCGCTGCGCGTTCGGAAAGCGAGGAGGCGATCAGGTACTCGTCGGGCGAATGGATCGCGCCGCCGCGCACGCCCATCGTGTCCACAACCGGCACACCGCAGGCGGCGATGTTGTTGCCGTCGCAGACCCCGCCGCTCGGCTGCCAGCCGATGGTCTGGCCGAGATCGGCGCCGGCGTCGCGGACGAGATCAAACAGCGCCTGCGCACGGGCGTCGACCGGCTTGGGCGGTCGAGAGATGCCCCCATGGACGGCGATCGAAACCTCGTGACCGTGCTCGACAATGCTCATCAACCGCTTGAGATCGATCTCGAAAATTTCGGCGGCCGACGCGTTGCGGGGGCGGATGTTGAAGCGCAGCACAGCAAGATCGGGCACGACGTTGTTGGCCGAACCGCCTTCGATCTTCGCCGGATTCACCGAGAGTTCGCCGTGCTCCATCGCCTTGAGCGAGATTGCCAGCGCCGCGGCGGCAACCACGGCGTTGCGTCCCTCCTGGGGATTGCGCCCGGCATGCGCCGAGCGACCGACCACGACCAAGCTGTAGTTGCCGCTGCCGCCCCGCGAATGCGCGAGCGTGCCATCGGGCAGCGCCGATGGCTCGTAAGTCAGCGCTGCCGTCTTGCCCTGTGCCAGCTCGGCGATCAGCGCAGCGGAGGAGAGCGAGCCGGTCTCCTCGTCCGAGTTGATCAGCACGTCGTAGCCGGCCGAGGGACCGCTCGCTTCGAATGCCTCGAGTGCCGCCAGCATTACCGCCAGCCCTCCCTTCATGTCCGCCGCGCCAGGGGCGTTGTAGGTGTCGGCATTGAGCCAGCGCCCGTGCTGGAACGGGTGCTCGGGCGGATAGACAGTGTCCATGTGGCCGGTCAGAAGGAATCGGCGCGGGGCCTTCGGGCGCACCCGCAGCACGAGATGGCGGCCGTGCGCCAACTCCACCTCATTCCCGCCCTCGTTGACCGCGGTGACCGGCGCCGGCTCGCGCAGCTCGATCTCGCCGGGCAGCGTCGAGAATACCTCGGCCAGCTCGTCGGCCTGTCTCTGCAGGCCGGCGAGGTTGCCGATACCGCTGTTGATCGCGCTCCACCGCTGGGTGCGCGCGAGCATGGCGGACTGGTCGATCGGCTCGATGAGCGCGCGCTCTGCGTCGGTAAGTTTCATTTGCAACGAAGTCCTACCCGCTCGCAGCCGCCTGTCAAACTCGGCTCGCGTTGTGGCGCATTGGTGGCTAGGCGAAAAGTGCGGAAAGGAGAGCGGCGTGAGCGAACGGGTCGACAAGAACGGGTTGCAGGTCGACACGGGGCTGGCGGCGTTCATCGAGAGCGAGGTTCTGACGCCGCTCGGACGCGATGCCGAAAGATTCTGGTCAGGGTTTGCCGAACTGGTCCGCGCATTCGCTCCGCGCAATCTGGCCCTGCTCGACAAGCGCGATGCGCTTCAGGCGAAGATCGATCGGTGGCACGCCGAGCGGCGCGGCAAGCCGCACGATGCCAGCGAGTACCGCAGATTCCTCCAGGAGATCGGCTATCTCGCCGCCGAGCCCGCGCCATTCGAAATCGACACCCGCAACGTCGATCCCGAGATCGCCAGCATGGCGGGGCCGCAGTTGGTCGTCCCCGCGCTCAACGCGCGCTTCGTGCTGAACGCAGCCAATGCGCGTTGGGGCAGCCTCTACGATGCCTACTACGGAACCGACGCGTTGCCGGATGCACCGGCCGCGAGTGGTCCGGGCTACGACCCGGCACGCGGTGCGATGGTGATCGAGGCGGGACGCGCGTTCCTCGATCTCGCCGTGCCGCTCGAAGCCGCCAGCTGGCACGATGTGACCGGACCCGACGATCTGCCGCTGTGCGAGCCGACCGACTACATCGGCCGCACGGGCAAGGGGCTGATGTTCTGCAACAACGGCCTGCACATCGAGGTGGTTTTCGACACCGGTCATCCCATCGGCCGCTACGATCCGGCGGGGATCGCGGACATCCGTCTCGAAGCCGCGCTGACTACCATCGTCGACCTCGAGGATTCGGTC
>CBHCZH010000053.1:0-20400 GCA_965977975.1 uncultured bacterium | reverse complement strand
AGGCGATCCAGCTTCACCCGCTGGTCTGCTCGGCCTTCAACGCCGACTTCGACGGCGACCAGATGGCCGTGCACGTCCCGCTGTCGCTTGAAGCGCAGCTCGAAGCGCGCGTGCTGATGATGTCGACCAACAACATCCTCAGCCCCGCCAACGGCAAGCCGATCATCGTGCCCTCGCAGGACATGGTGCTCGGCCTCTACTACCTGTCGATGGACCGCGACGGCGAGCCGGGCGAGGGCATGATCCTCGCCGATATCGCCGAAGTGCATCAGGCGCTCCACGTCGGCGCGGTGACGCTGCACTCGAAGATCGTCAGCCGCATCCCGCAGACCGACGAGCAGGGCCGCGAGTTCATGAAGCGCGTCGAGACCACGCCGGGGCGCATGCTGATCGGCGAATGCCTGCCGAAGAGCCACACGGTGCCGTTCGAGATCGTCAACCGCCTCCTCACCAAGAAGGAGATCGGCGACGTCATCGACCAAGTCTACCGCCACACCGGCCAGAAGGACACGGTGCTGTTCGCCGACGCGATCATGGCGCTCGGTTTCCGCCACGCGTTCAAGGCCGGCATCTCGTTCGGCAAGGACGACATGATCATCCCGGACAGCAAGGCTGAGCTGGTCGAGCAGACCAAGGCGCTCGTCGCCGACTACGAGCAGCAGTACCAGGACGGCTTCATCACCCAGCAGGAAAAGTACAACAAGGTGATCGACGCCTGGAGCCGCTGCGGCGACCAGGTCGCGAACGCCATGATGGACGAGATCCGCGCCGAGCCGAAGGACGAGACCGGGCGGCACAAGCCGATCAACTCGATCTACATGATGAGCCACTCGGGCGCGCGTGGCTCGCCGGCGCAGATGAAGCAGCTCGCCGGCATGCGCGGGCTGATGGCGAAGCCTTCGGGCGAGATCATCGAGACCCCGATCATCTCGAACTTCAAGGAAGGCCTGACCGTCCTCGAGTACTTCAACTCGACTCACGGCGCTCGCAAGGGCCTGGCCGACACCGCGCTCAAGACGGCGAACTCGGGCTACCTGACCCGCCGTCTCGTCGACGTCTCGCAGGACTGCGTGGTGATCGAGGAGGATTGCGGCACCGAGCGCGCGCTCGAGATGCGCGCGATCATCCAGGGCGGCTCGGTCATCGCCTCGCTCGGCGAGCGCATCCTCGGCCGCACTACGGCCGAAGACCTCGTCAACGCCAAGACCAACGAGGTCATCGTCCCGGCGGGCACCTTGCTCGACGAGGCGATGGTCCGTGCGATCGAGGAAGCCGAAGTCCAGTCGGCCAAGATCCGTTCGCCCCTCGTTTGCGAGGCGGAGCAGGGCGTCTGCGCCAAGTGCTACGGGCGTGACCTCGCCCGCGGCACCCCGGTCAACATCGGCGAGGCGGTCGGCGTGATCGCCGCGCAGTCGATCGGCGAGCCGGGCACGCAGCTGACGATGCGCACCTTCCACATCGGCGGCGCGGCCCAGGTCAACGAGACCAGCCACCTCGAGTCGATCTCCGACGGCAAGGTCGAGTACCGCGACATGCCGACGATCGTCGACAAGCGCGGCCGCCGCCTGTCGCTTGCCCGCACCGGCGAGATGGCGGTGATCGATGCCGAGGGCCGCGAGCGCGCGATCCATCGCGTGCCGTACGGCACCGTGCTGATGTTCGAGCATGGCGCCAAGGTGAAGGAAGGCGATCGCCTAGCCGAGTGGGATCCGTTCACGCTGCCGATCATCACCGAGACTTCGGGCGTGGTCCGCTTCCAGGACCTTGCCGAAGGCAAGACCATGGAAGAACGCGTCGACGAGGCCACCGGCATCGCCCAGCGTGTCGTCACCGAGTACCGCGCGACCGGCCGCTCGAAGAAGGAGGACCTGCGTCCTCGCCTCACCCTGCTCGGCGCCGAAGGCGGCAAGAAGGGCGAGGAGACCGAGGCGGCGCGCTACATGCTCGCCCCGGGTACCGCGCTCTCGGTCGAGGACGGCCAGCAGGTCGAGGCCGGCGACATCCTCGCGCGTGCTTCGCGCGAAGCCGCCAAGACCCGCGATATCACCGGCGGTCTGCCGCGGGTGGCCGAGCTGTTCGAGGCGCGCATGCCGAAGGACGTCGCGACCATCGCCAAGATCTCGGGCCGGATCGAGTTCGTCCGCGACTACAAGGCGAAGCGCAAGATCGCGATCATCCCCGAAGAGGGCGATCCGGTCGAGTACCTGGTGCCGAAGACCAAGGTCATCGACGTCCAGGAAGGCGACTTCGTCAAGAAGGGCGACACGCTGATCTCGGGCAGCCCGAACCCGCACGACATCCTCGAAGTGCTCGGGGTCGAGGCGCTCGCCGAGTACCTCGTCAGCGAGATCCAGGAAGTCTACCGGCTCCAGGGCGTGAAGATCAACGACAAGCACATCGAGGTGATCGTTCGCCAGATGCTGCAGAAGGTCGAAATCACCGACGGCGGCGACACCACGCTGCTGCCGGGCGAGCAGCTCGATGCCGAGGAGATGAACGAGATCAACGCCAAGCTGGCCAAGGGTCAGCAGAAGGCGGTCGGCACTCCGGTGCTGCTCGGCATCACCAAGGCGAGCCTGCAGACGCGTTCGTTCATCTCGGCGGCCTCGTTCCAGGAGACCACCCGCGTGCTCACCCAGGCCGCGGTCGAGGGCAAGAAGGACACTCTCATCGGCCTCAAGGAGAACGTGATCGTCGGCCGCCTGATCCCCGCCGGTACAGGCGCGGGCATGAACCGGCTGCGGGTGACCGCCAACAGCCGCGACGCCGCGATCCGCGCGCAGTGGAAGCGGGCGCAGGAGCACCTCATCATGGCCAATACGGCCGCCGAGGAGCATGCCGCCGAACTCGAGCAGGGCACTGAAGCGGCGATCGGCGACGATCCGCTGGCGCGGATGGAAGGCGAGACCCACGGTACCGACGCCGATGCGGGCGAATACCTCGAGACCAGCGACGAGACGCTCGAGGCGCCCGAAGTGACCGAGGAGGAAGCCGCTTCCGAAGAGGAGTGAGCCCATTCTGAGCCATGAGAAGCCCCGCCGGAGCGATTCGGCGGGGCTTTTTTCTTGGCCGCGCGGCACGAAAGGCTAGGGGCGTACGATGCGCTTCCTTCTCCTCGCTCCGCTCGCTGCCGCCGTTCTTGCGGGCTGCCAGCGCTCCGCGCCCGAGCCCACGCCGGCGGATCAGCCGGCACCGGCCGCTGCCTCAACACCGGCGACCGCCTCCACGCCTGCGACACCGGCAAGGTCTTTGGAAGGGTCGGTCGCCAGCTCGCGCGAGTTGATCGGCGAGTATCGGATTGCCGGGGTGGGCGGACGCGACATCGATCTGCCGCACGGCATCACCGCGCGGATCAGCGATACCGCGATCCACGTCACGTCCGATTGCGTGAACCTGGCATGGAGTTGGTCTTTCGAAGCCGGGCGCCTGACCACCGAACGCGTGCCCATCGAAGGATGCGGACGCGGCCTGCTGCCCGAAGAAGAGGCGATTGCCGCCGTTCTGGATGGCGCGCAGGCGGTGGCTCGCACTTCGGCGAACGGCATCGAGATCGTCGGCTACAAGGGCTCCGTTCTCTTGTTCAGCCAGTGATGGGCCGCTAACCGCCGCGCATGACGGTCACAACCCGCTTCGCTCCTTCGCCGACCGGCCGGCTGCACGTCGGCAATGTGCGCACGGCGCTGCACAACTGGCTGCTGGCGAAGAAGCATGGCGGCAAGTTCCTGCTGCGGATCGACGACACCGACCTGGCGCGCAGCGAGGAGCGGTTCGTCGAAGCGATCCGCGAGGATCTCGCTTGGCTCGACCTTTTGCCGGACGGCGAGGAGCGGCAGTCGGTGCGGCTTGGGCTTTACGGCGAAGCCTTCGAACGGCTCGCTGCGGCGGGGCGCGTTTATCCCTGCTACGAAAGTGCGCAGGAACTCGAGCTCAAGCGCAAGATCGCGCTCGGGCGCGGACTGCCGCCGATCTACGATCGAGCCGCGCTTCAATTGAGCGAAGCCGAACGCGCGGCGAAAGAAGCGGAAGGCCTCGCGCCGCACTGGCGCTTCAAGCTCGATCACGACGTGCCGATCGAATGGCACGACGGCATTCGTGGCCCGCAGCACTTCGAGCCGGCGCAGATGTCCGATCCGGTCGTGCGGCGTGCCGACGGCTCGTGGCTCTACATGTTGCCGAGCGTGATCGACGACATCGCGATGGGCGTCACCGACGTGCTGCGGGGTGAGGACCACGTCTCGAACACCGCGGTGCAGATCCAGATGTTCACCGCACTTGGGGCAGAACCGCCGCGCTTCGCGCATGAGGCGTTGCTCGTCGGCACCGAGGGCAAGCTGTCGAAGCGTCTCGGCGCGCTCGGCTGCGACGCCTTGCGCGCCAACGGGATCGAGCCCGAGGCGGTGATCGCGCTGCTCGCGCGGCTGGGCACTTCCGAGCCGGTCGAGCCGATCGTCGAGCGGGAGAAGCTGGTCGCGAGCTTCGACCTCGAGCACTTCGGCCGCGCCCCTGCTCGCTTCGACGAGGCGGAGCTGGCCCGGCTCAACGCTGCGATCGTCCATCAGCTGCCATTCGAGCACGTCGCCGAGGGGCTGCCCGCCGGGATGGGGCCGGAAGCGTGGCAGGCGATCCGGCCCAACCTCGAGAAAGTGGCCGACGCCGCGGACTGGTGGAGCGTGGTGACCGGGCCCGTCGCGCCGGCCGAGCTCGACGCCGAAACCCGTGCCTATCTGGCGGAAGCCGTGCGCGTGCTGGTGTGGGGCGACGATCCCTGGGGCGCGCTGACGGCGACGCTCAAGGAAACCACCGGCCGCAAGGGCAAGGCGCTGTTCCACCCGCTCCGTCTCGCGTTGACCGGGCGCGAGTCGGGCCCCGACATGCACGCGCTGCTGCCGCTGATCGGCGAGGGCGAAGCCCGGGTGAGGTTGGAGAGAGCGGCGAGGTGAAGTCCCCCCACGAGTGGGGGGATTTACGGCCGCTCGTAATGGAACGGGGCGATCACCGGCTCGGGGTAGGCTTCGTACTCGATGCTCGGCGGGCGGTCGGGCGCCAGGCCTTCGATCGAGCGCAGCAGCGGAACGCCGCCGCGGTGCCAGCCTTCGTCGTACTCGGCGTAGAAATTGACGACCCCGTGCAGCCTGGCGATGTGCCACCGCCCCTCTTCGCGGACGTATTGGTTCTCGTAAGTCGCATCGCCCCAGCGCCCTTCCTTGCCGAGTGCACCGACCATCATCAGCGTGCGCCAGCGGCCCTTGGCGGTCCCCGCCTCGCAGTCGACGTGGATCACCGGCTGCAGCTGCATGTGGTTGTACATCACCCCGTAGCCATAAGCCGGCAGATGCCTGAGATATTCGCGCACCCGCTCGCGCCCGACGTAGACGCCGCGTCCGGCGATCTCGAGCGTGCCGTCGCGCGCGAAGAGGTCGGCGGCCTGGTCCCACAGGCCCTTGTCGACATAATAGCCGTACGCGCCCTGCAGGTTGACGAGGTCGCGATAGTCCTCGGCCGCCTGGGCACGTTTTTCGAGCTGCTCGATGCGCTCGAGCAGCTCGGCGATATCCGTCATCCAACCCCTCCCTCGGCTCGTCAGAACCAGCGCCGCTTGGGCCTGACCTCGGCCACGCCATCGCCGTCGGTGACCATCGTGCGGGGCGCCGCCGTTGCCCCCTCCGCTCTGCCTTCGGCGCGTGCCGCGCGCAAGTCGGCGTCATAGGTGCGGCGGCGCTCCCGCATGTAATCGAACGTGCCGCGCACCTGGCCGTAGGCGAAGGTCATCAGCAGTCCGCCGATGATCGCCAGGTTCTTGAGCGCGAGCGTGCTCTGCAGCGGATCGCCGAAGTCGTTATGGAAGAAGAAGATCGTCGCCGCGACGAATACGGCGAGGACGATCGAGACCAGCCGTGTCATCAGCCCGATGGCGAGCAGCAGCCCGGCGACGAGCTCAAACACTCCGGTCGGCAGCGCGAGATTGGCGGGCAGGTTGGTCGAGGCAAGCATTTGCGCGGTCGGGCCCGGATCGGCGATCTTCTGCAAGCCGGACACGACGAACATCACCGCCAGAAACAGGCGGCCGATCACAGCGGCGATCATGGACATGGGCGGTCTCCCCGGCGTCGGCCCTCCCTGCCGCGCGCTCCCTCAACGCATGGGATGCCGATGAGTGCCGGCCAAGGGGGCCTTACAGCTTGGGAAGGGTGACTCCGCGCTGTCCCATGTATTTGCCCGCGCGGTCGGCGTAGCTGATCTCGCACGGCTCGTTGCCCTGGAGGAACAGGAACTGGCACGCGCCTTCGTTGGCGTAGATCCGGGCCGGCAACGGAGTGGTGTTCGAGAATTCGAGCGTGACATGGCCTTCCCAGCCGGGCTCGAGCGGCGTGACGTTCACGATGATCCCGCAGCGGGCATAAGTCGACTTGCCGAGGCAGATCACCAGCACATCGCGCGGCACCCGGAAGTATTCGACGGTGCGCGCCAGTGCGAAGGAGTTTGGCGGAATCACGCAGACGTCGGTCTTGCGATCGACGAAGCTGTTCGAGGCGAAGTCCTTGGGGTCGACGATGGCGGAATCAACGTTGGTGAAGATCTTGAACTCGTCGGCGACGCGCGCGTCGTAACCGTACGAGCTGAGGCCATAGGAAATGCACCCATCGCGCCGTTGCGCCTCGACGAAGGGCTCGATCATGCCTTCCGTGGTTGCCTTATCGCGGATCCACTTGTCGCTCAGAATCGCCATGGAGAAGGGATTCCGGAGCGGGCGGGGCGGAGCAAGCTAAGCGGGCAACTTATCCCCCTCCCGCTTGCGGGTGGGGTTAGGGGTGGGCCAGGGTCCAAGCGGCGGACAGGCCCACCCCCGGCCCCTCCCGCAAGCGGGAGGGGAGATCAACCGCCGGCCAGCAGGCTGGCGTTTCCCCCCGCCGCAGTCGTGTCGATCGTGGTGACGCGCTCGGTGGCGAAGCGGGTCACGTAATTCGGGCCGCCCGCCTTGGGCCCGGTGCCGGAAAGGCCCTCGCCGCCGAACGGCTGGCTGCCGACGACAGCGCCGATGATGTTGCGGTTGACGTAGAAGTTGCCGGCTCGCGCGCGGCTCTCGACGAGGCGGCGGGTGGCGTCGATGCGGCTGTGCAGCCCCAGCGTGAGGCCGTAGCCCGTCGCGTTGATCTCCTCGATCACCTGCTCGAGCCGGTCCGCGGCGAAGCGCGCGACATGGAGCACGGGGCCGAAGTTCTCCCGCTGCAGGTCGGCGATCGAGTCTATCTCGACGATCGCCGGAGCGACGAACGTGCCCGCGCTCGCCGGAAGCTCGCGCTGCCAGACCTTGCGCCCGTTCGCGCGCATCGCCGCGACGTGCGCATCGAGCGCGCCTTTGGCCTCCACGTCGATCACCGGGCCGACGTCCGTCGCCAGCTCCGCCGGATCGCCCACCATCAGCGCCTCGAACGCCCCGCGGATCATCGCCAGCGTTGCGTCGGCGATGTCGTCCTGCAGGTAGAGAACGCGCAGCGCGCTGCAGCGCTGGCCGGCGCTCTGGAAGGCCGAGCTCATGACGTCGCGCGTCACCTGCTCGGGCAAGGCGGAGCTGTCGACGATCAGTGCGTTCTGCCCGCCAGTCTCGGCGATCAGCACCGCGATCGGCGCGTCCCTTGCCGCCAGCGCCCGGTTGATCGCGCGCGCGGTCTCGGTCGAGCCGGTGAAAGCGACGCCCGCCACCCGCGGATCCGACGTCAGCGCGGCGCCTACCCTGCCGTCACCCGGCGCGAGCTGGAGCACGTCGTCCGGGATGCCCGCTTCATGGCACAGCCGCACCGCCAATGCGGCGATCAGCGGGGTCTGCTCGGCCGGCTTGGCAATCACGGTGTTGCCCGCGGCGATCGCGGCCGAGGCCATGCCGATGAAGATCGCCAGCGGAAAGTTCCACGGGCTGATCGTCGCAAAAACGCCGCGGCCGTGCAGGCGTAGCAGGTTCTGCTCACCGGTCGGGCCGGGGAGCGGCTGCGGCGCCGAGAACAGCATCCGCGCCTCGCACGCGTAGTAGCGCAGGAAATCGATCGCCTCGCGCAGCTCGAGTACCGAGTCGGTCAGCGTCTTGCCCGCCTCGCGCTGGCACAGGCTGATGATCTCGGCGGCATGGGCTTCGAACAGGTTGGAGGCCCTGATCAGCAGCGCCGCCCGCTCAGCCCCGCCGCGTGCGTCCCAGTCGGGCTGGGCGACTTCGGCGCGGGCGAGCATGAGTTCGACGTCGGCGGCCGCGGCTTCGAGCGCCAATCCGGTAAGTTCGCCGGTGGCGGGCGAACGGATCTCGCGCGTCGCATCGCCAGCCCCCGCGAGCACGGTCGGCGCCGCGGCCCATTCGCGGCCTTCCAACGCCTTGAGCTCCGCCAGCAACAGCTCGTGCACCAGCGGGTCGGCCAAGTCGATCCCCGCGCTGTTGCGGCGGTTGGGATAGATGTCCGCGGGGAGCGGAATCGCCGGATTGCGGTGCGGTTTGAGCGCGGCGAGGTCCGCAACCGGATCGGTGACCAGTTCTGCGACCGGCACGTCGGCATCGGCCATGCGGTTGACGAAACTGGAATTCGCGCCGTTCTCGAGCAGCCGCCGCACAAGATAGGCCAACAGATCCTTGTGCCCGCCGACCGGCGCATAAATGCGCACGCGCGCGGGGCGATCGCCTTCGATCTCGGCGAGCGTGTCGTAGACCTGCTCGCCCATTCCGTGGAGGCGCTGGAACTCGAACTCCCGTGTTCCGGCGAGCGCATTGATCGCCCCGATCGTGTAGGCATTGTGCGTGGCGAACGCCGGATAGATAACGTCCGCGGCCGAAAGCAGCTTGGTGGCGCAGGCGAGGTATGAGACGTCGGTCGCGACCTTGCGCGTGAACACCGGATAGTCTGGATAGCCGCCGACCTGGCCGAGCTTGATCTCGCTGTCCCAGTAGGCGCCCTTGACCAGCCGCACCATCAAACGCCGGTTGTGCCGTCGGGCGAGCGCCGCGACCCAGTCGCACAGCGGCACCGCGCGCTTCTGGTAGGCCTGCAGTGCGAGCCCGAAGCCCTCCCAGCCGTTTTCGAACAACGCATCGTCGGCAACGAGCGCCTCGATGACGTCGAGCGACAGCTCGAGCCGCTCGGCTTCCTCGGCATCGATCGTGAAGTGGATGTCGGCCGCGCTCGCCGCCAGCGCCAGCTCACGCACGATGGGCACCAGCGCTTCCTTCGCCGCGTCCGCGTGGAGGAAATCGTACTTCGGATAGAGCGCCGAAAGCTTGACCGAGATGCCCGGGCTGGCGCGCATCCCCTCACCGGCTTCGCTCGCCAGCCGCTCGATCGCTGCGGCGTACGAGCGGCGATAGCGCTCAGCATCCTCGAACGTCATCGCCGCTTCGCCGAGCATGTCGAACGAATGCGTCAGGCCTTGCTGGCGCTCGGGCGCGGCACGTTTGAGCGCCTCGTCCATGGTTCGCCCGAACACGAACTGGCCGCCGAGAATGCGCATCGCCTGCAACGTCGCCTGGCGGATCACGGGTTCACCGAGCCGCCCGACCGCGCGGCGCAGCGCATTGGCGAAGCCGGCGTCGTCGCGCGCACTGCCGCGCAGCACTTCGCCGGTCAACATCAGCGAGAACGTCGCCGCATTGACGAACGTCGAACTCGAATCGCCGAGATGCTCGGACCAGTCGATTCCGGCGAGCTTGTCGTGGATCAGCGCATCGGCGGTCTCGATGTCGGGTATCCGCAGCAACGCTTCGGCGAGACACATCAGCGCGATGCCTTCTTCGGTGCCGAGTCCGTAAGTCGCGAGGAACGCGTCGAGCCCGCCCGCCTTGCGCGCCCGCGCCCCTTCGATGAGCCGCGCAGCCAGAGCCGATGCTTCGGAGTGGACCGCCGACGCCGGCGCCGCCTGGCGCAACCGTTCCTCGATGCAGGCCGCTTCATCCTGGCGGTAGACGGCGCGAAGGGCGGAGCGGTCGATCACGGGCCGGCCCTGCACCCGGTTTCAGCTGCAATCAAGCGGCCGACCGCCAATCCGCACCTTGAACCTGTTTTCAAGACCCACTTATCTGCCAGCAATCCGTAACGGCCTTTTAACCACATTGCGGCCATACCCGTCCCACCGGTTGTGGGGATGGGCTCAATGGACGATCTGCTGGCGGAATTCGTCGCCGAAACGCGCGAGATGCTCGCTGCGCTCTCGGGTGAGATCGTCGCCTGGGAGGCCGATCCCTCGGATCGCGCGCGGCTCGATACGATCTTCCGCTTCGTCCACACCGTCAAAGGCAATTGCGGCTTCTTCGATTTCCCGCGGCTCGAGGCATTGAGCCACGCCGCCGAAGACGCGCTCGCGGACGTGCGCGCGAACCGGCGCACGCCCGACCGGCGCCTGGTCGACGCCGTGCTTGCGGTGATCGACCGGATCGGCGTGATGATCGAGGAGATCGAGCGCGGCGAACCGCTTTCCGAGGCTGCCGACGATGTACTCATCGCGGCGCTCAACGGTACCGCCGACGAAGGCGAACTGCCGCTCGTCCCGTCGGGCGGCGGCATGAGCACCTCCTCCTCCTCCTCCTCGTCTGCCGCCGAACAGCGCACGATCCGCCTCCCGGTCGAGCTGATCGACCAGGTGATGAGCGGGGTTTCGGAAATGGTCCTCGCCCGCAACGACATCGCCCGGCGCATCCAGACGGGCGGCGGCGAGACCGGTATCGAAGCGCCGTTCTCGCGCCTCTCGGCGCTGATCACCGAAGTGCGCGACGCGATAACGCGGACGCGCATGCGGCGCATCGAAGGCCTGTTCGCGACGTTCCCGCGGCTGGTTCGCGATCTTTCCGCCGAGCTCGGCAAGCAGGTTTTCGTCGAGCTCGAGAACGGCGAGGTCGAGCTCGACCGTGAAATGATCGAGCTGATCCGCGACCCGTTGCTGCATATCATCCGCAACGCCGTCGACCATGGCATCGAATCTCCCGCCGATCGCCGCGCTGCCGGCAAGCGCGAGGCCGGGATGCTGACCGTCTCGGCGCGCCAGACCGGCAACACGATCCATATCGGCATCATGGACGACGGGCGCGGGATCGATTGCGACAAGCTCGCCGCCAAGGCTGTCGAAGCGCGCATCATCACCGCCGAGAGGGCGCAAACCATGTCACGCGCCGAGAAGATCGAACTGATCTTCGAAGCCGGCCTGTCGACGGCGCATCAAGTCACGGCAATCTCGGGCCGCGGCGTCGGCATGGACGTGGTCCGCGCCAATATCGAGAAGTTCGGCGGCACGCTGGAGATCGAATCGCTGCCCGGGGAGGGCACCCGCTTCCTGATTTGCGTGCCGTTGACGCTCAGCATCCTGCCTAGCCTTACAGTCGAGACTTGCGGCCAGACCTTCGCCATACCGCGGTCCTACGTCGAAGAGATCGTCAGCACCGCGGGCGGTCAGCTCGAGTTCGCCCAGGTCGGCGAGCGCCGTTACGTGACCTTCCGGGAGCGCCGGCTCGCCTGCGTTTCGCTCGGCGGTGCGCTCGAGCTCGAGGAAAGCGACGAGGAGCCGGCGCTGTTCGTGATTCTGCGGCTCGGCTGGGGCGACCTCTATGCGCTCGCGGTCGATCGCATCTTCGATCACCAGGAGCTCGTCATCAAGCCGCTCTCCCCCGGCATCATGAAGAGCGGACAGTTCGTAGGCTGTACCCAGCTCGACGACGGTACGCCGGTGCTGGTGCTTGACGTGACCGCCATCGGCCACGGTGCAGGCATTCCGCGCGAACTGCACCGCCCGACCGCGGCCGCGACCCCCACCGCCACGCGCACGGAACGCGAGGGCCTGCGCGTGATTCTGTTCCGCGCCCTGTGCGGGGAGCGCCGCGCGATCGCGATGAGCGCGGTCGAACAGGTCGAGCGCGCCACCGCCGCCGCCGTGCGCAACCCTGGCCCGGACGCGCAGATCGTCATGGGCGAGGAAATCCTGCCTTTGCTCGGCGTGCCGGAAGGGACCGAGTTGCCCGAGCGCCTCATCGTCCTGCGCCTCGGCGACGGCGGCGAGCCGATCGCCTACGCGGCGAGCGAAGTGCTCGACATCGCCACGCTTTCTGGCGTGCTCAAGCGCGTCAACGGCAAGCCGACGGTGGTAGGCGTCACGCTGGTCGATGGCGAGACCGCCGAGCTGGTCGACTGCCATGCGCTCTTCGCGAGTCACGCCCCCCAATACGCGGGGACGCATTCGCTCACTTGCCGGCTGACCGGCGAGGATGGCTGGATGAAGAACTTCCTCGGACCGATCATCGAGGCGGCCGGATATCGCATCGTCGATGGCGACGAACCGGCCGACATCGCCTTTGTCGACCCGGCTGTGGGCGAGGATGCTCCAGGCGACGCCCGCAAGGCGATTCGCCTGCGCAACGAACCGGGCAGCGCGGGCGGCGCCGACAGCATCTACCGCTACGATCGCGCCGGCCTGATGGCCGCGCTTCTGCGCGCCGGAGAGGAGCTCGCGGCATGAACGAAATGTTGCTCGTGATCACGCTCGCTGGTCGCCGCGCCGCCTTGCCTGCGGTCGAGGTCAATTCGGTGATCGAGCTGAGCGAAGTAACCCCGGTGCCGCGGGCCGCGCGCCACATAGTCGGTCTTGCCGCGCTGCGCAGCCGCCCGCTCACGGTTATCGATTGCGCCGCCGCGCTTGGCTTCGGCACCGGAGCCGCCGACTGGCGCCGCCAGCGCGCGGTCGTCGTCGAGCACGAGGGGCATCTTTACGGACTGCTGGTCGAGGGCGCGGATGACATCGTGGCCGCGCTCGAGGAGCCGCGTCCGCTCGGCGCCGATCCCGGGGCGGGCTGGCAGCACGCCGCGCTTGGCCGGGTCGAGACCGAAGCCGGCGCGGTCATGTTGCTCGACATCGAAGCGCTGGTTGCGGGGACGCCAGAGACCCTGGCGGCTTAAGGCTAAGGTTACTCTTTTGAAGTATTGGACGGGGACACGAGTGAAAACCATGGGAATGGGCGCATGAAACACTGCCTGATCGTCGATGACTCGCGAGTGATCCGTAAGGTCTCGCGCCACATCGTCGAGAGCTTCGAGTTCGAAGTCACCGAAGCCGAGAACGGCCAGGATGCGCTCGCCAAGTGCGAAGAGGGCATGCCTGACCTGATTCTGCTCGACTGGAACATGCCGGTAATGAACGGCATCGAGTTCATTTGCGAGCTGCGCAGGCTCAACGGCGGCGGCCAGCCCAAGGTCGTGTTCTGCACCACCGAAAACGATGTCGCGCACATCCGCGAGGCTATCGAGGCCGGTGCCGACGAATACGTGATGAAGCCTTTCGATCACGACACATTGCAGATGAAGCTGCAGCTCATCGGCGCAGCCTGAGGTACCCGGAGCAATGGGTGCCGCGCCTCAGATCGCGGTTCGCGAAAGGACCGGCCCGGGGGCCGATCCGGTGCGGATTTTGGTGGTCGATGACTCTCCGACGGTTCGCGCCGTCTTTGCCCGCCTGATCGGCGAGGAAAGCGACCTAGAGCTCGCCGCGGCCGAAGACAGCGCCGAACGCGCGCTGGCGACGCTGGTGCAGTCTGCGCCCGACGTCATCCTGCTCGACCTCGACATGCCCGGCATGGGCGGGCTCGATGCGATACCGCGCATGATCGAGCTCAGCGCGCCGGCGCGTATTCTCGTCGTCTCGTCGCTGACCGTGCGCGGTGCCGAGCACACGCTTGCCGCGCTGTCGCTGGGCGCCGCCGACACGCTCGCCAAGCCGCGCCCCGGCCAGTTCGACAAGGAATACCGCGCCACCTTGCTGCGCAAGATTCGCCTGCTCGGCCGGGTCGCGAAGCGCGCTCGCGTCAAGTCGACCGTGCCCGCGCAGCCGCTACGGCCAGCCGCCAAAGTCGTGCCGCATCTGCTCGCGATCGGTGCTTCGACCGGAGGTATCCACGCGCTAGGCCAGTTGCTCGGTTCGCTGACGGCGCGGGTAAACCTGCCGATTCTGGTCACCCAGCACTTGCCCAGCTCGTTCATGGAGCCGTTCGTGCGCCAGTTGCGCGCTGCTTCGGGGCGCGGCGCGGTGGTGGCGCACGAGGGCATGGCGGTACTGCCGGGCCAAATCGTCGTCGCACCCGGCGACGCCCATCTCACGGTCGCGGCAAGCCCGCAAGGCGTCGCGGTTGTACGGCTTCAGGACGGACCCACCGCGAGCGGTTGCCGTCCCTCGGTCGATCCGATGTTCACCAGCTGTGCGGCACTTTACGGTGCTCATGCGCTGGGCGTGGTGCTTTCGGGCATGGGTCGCGACGGGGCCGACGGTGCGGCGCGCATCGTCGCCGCCGGTGGCACCATTCTCGCCCAGGACGCGGCCAGCTCGGCGGTGTGGGGCATGCCGGGCGCCGTCGCCGCGGCAGGTCTCGCCTCGGCCGTGTTGCCCCCCGAGCAGATCGCGGCGCGCATCGTCACATCGATGGGGGCCGCATGATCGACCAGAGCGAAAACGCCCTCGGCATCGTGGCCGGCCTGCTCGAAGCACGCACCGGGCAGAAGCTGACCAAGGACCGCCTGTGGCGGGTCGGCACCGCGCTTGCCGGGGTGCTGCGCCAGAACCAGCTCGGCTCGCTCGAACAGCTCGTCGACCGGCTTGGCCGGCCCGGCCAGTCCGCGCTCGCGCAGCAGGTCGTCGAGGCGCTGCTCAATAACGAGACCTACTTCTTCCGCGATCGCGCGATGTTCGACCAGCTCGGCGTGACCGTGCTGCCCGGGCTGGCGCGCAAGCGCGAACGCACGCGACGGCTGACGATCTGGTCGGTCGGCTGCTCGACCGGGCAGGAAGCTTATTCGCTTGCGATGCTGTTCGCCGAACAACCGACGCGCTGGCGCGATTGGACGATCGAGATCATCGGCACCGACGTCGCCCGCTCGGTGGTGAACGCGGCCCGCGAAGGCAACTTCTCGCAGTTCCAGATCCAGCGCGGCCTCGGGGTCGCGCAGATGGTTAGCTTCTTCGAGGAAACGCGGACCGGCTGGCGTGCGAACGAGGCGTTGCGCAAGATGGTACGCTTCGAAGCACACAACCTGCTCGATCAAGCGCCCGAACCCGGGCGGTTCGATCTCATCCTGTGCCGCAACGTGCTGCTTTATTTCGATCGCGCGACGCGCGAACGCGCGTTTGGACGGCTCGCTTACGCGTTGGCGCCCGACGGGCTGCTGATGCTCGGCGCGGGCGAGACGACCGTCGGCCAGACCGATGCGCTGGTACCCGAGAAGGGCAATACCGGCTTTCATCACCTGGCGGTGGGCCTGCCGCTCAGCCGCCCCGTGCCGGGCCGCGTGGGGCTGGCGGGATCAAGGTAAATCGAGAGTTACCTAACCTTAAGCACTTAGCACTAAGCCGAAGATTGGGGTTTGTCCGACGGGGAGGGGGTTGCCCAGGTGTTGAAAGCGATCGGCCTGAAGCAGGTGCGTCCGGCGGTGCTCGTCATTGCGCCGGTGGCCGTGCTCACGCTGATCTCGGCGACGATCCTGGCGATGCTGCTCAACCGCGCGGACTCGGAATCGGCCACGACGATCCTCGTTACCGGCGGGCTTGCCTACACGGTCGCTGTGGTTCTTCTCGTTCGCTTCGGCCTCGCCAGCATCGGCCAGCTCGAGGACCTGGGCTTGACCGACAGTCTTGCCGCGATGCCCAACCGGCGCGCGCTCCACCTCGATTATGCGCGCGTCGCGCCGGGTCAGGAAAGGGCGCTCGCGCTGCTCGATCTCGACGGCTTCAAATCCGTCAACGACCAATACGGCCACTTCGTCGGCGATCGGCTGATCAAGGAATGCGCCGGTTTGCTCGCCGAGGTCTGCGGTAGCGAAGGGCGTGCCTACCGCCTCGGCGGCGACGAGTTCGCGATCCTCGTGGCCGGTCCGATCGCCGGCAACATCCTCGAAGGCATCTGCCACACGCTGCTCTCGCGCCTCGCCGAACCGATCGTGATCGACGACCGTAAGCTCACCATCGGAGCCAGCGTCGGCCTGTCGCGCTCGAGCCGCCGTGACGAACTCTCATCGTCCGAGCTGCTGCGGCGCTCGGATATGGCCATGTACGTCTCCAAAGAAGGCGGCAAGAACCGCTGCACCTGGTTCAGCGACGATTTCGACAAGAACCGCGACGTCGCGCAACAGGTCGAGCGGGATCTGCGCGAAGCGCTGCGACTGCAGGAATTCCGCCTTGCCTACCAGCCGCTCGTCGATGCCCAGAGCGGCGATATCGTAGCGGTCGAGGCGCTCCTGCGCTGGCAGCGCTCGGACGGGTCGATGGTCAGCCCCGGGGTGTTCGTCCCGATCGCCGAGAAATGCGGACTGATCTACCCGATCGGTCTGTGGGTGCTGCGCAAGGCGTGCCGCGAGGCGCTCAATTGGGACGGCATCAAGCTGTCGATCAACGTCTCGCCCGCGCAGCTGCGCAACCCGGAGTTTCCGATCGAGCTCGGTCACATTCTCGAGGAAACCGGCTTTCCGCCGTCGCGGCTCGAGCTTGAAGTGACCGAGACCTACCTCGTCACCGACCCGCTGGTCGCCAACCGCAATCTCGACGTGATCCGCAAGTTCGGCGTCGGCATCGCGCTCGACGACTTCGGCACCGGTTATGCCTCGATCGGCTTCCTCAGGAACTTCCGTTTCGAGAAGCTCAAGCTCGACCGCACGATGGTGGTCGACGCTGGGCTCAACAACGGCTCGCTGGCGATGATGGCCTCCTCGATCGCCGTCGCTCGCGCGATGGACATGTCGGTTACCGCTGAAGGCGTCGAGACCGAGGCTCAGGCCGATCTCGTGCGCACCGCCGGCTGCGACCAGATCCAGGGCTGGTATTACTACAAGGCCATTACCGCAGCGGAGATCCGCGCGCATCTCGACGAGCTGCGTAATCGAAATCTTAACCACAAGAAGCGCATTGGGAATCGCCATGGACATGTCGGATAAACTCGTCGCCGAAGGCACGGACGAACTCGAGCGCGATCGCGAGCAGCTGCGGGCCGAAAGCCGCGGTTACGGTGCGGCGTTCGGTAGGCAATCGGTTTCAACGGTCGGGCAGAAGCTGAAGCTGATGTTCGGCGCGGCCGCCGCGGCCTCGGGGCTGCTCGGAGTGCTGGCGCTGGGCGCGCTGGCGACCGGCGGCACCGTGTCCAGCACCTTCCTCGTCGCCATCGTGCTCGTCGCGCTCGCCACGGCGGCGATGACTGTGCTGGCTATGCGCTTCGTGCAGGGTCAGTTGGTCCATCCGATCGAGGCCGTCTGCGCATCGTTGCGCGATCTCGCCGAAGGCAACAGCCAAGCCTACGACCTGGCCGAGCCGCACAGCCAGCGTCCAGACGAGATTGGTGAGATGGCTCGCTCCGTCGTCGTGATCAAGAAGGCGGCCAACAAGTTCTATCGCCTGCGCAAGGAGCGCGAGGAGGCGGAAGCCGAGGAAGCGCGCCGTCTCGCCGAGCTCGAGAGCGAACGCGAAGTGCACCGCAGCCAGCAGGCACAGACGATCGGCACCCTGGCCGACAAGTTCGAGCGCACCATCGGCGAAATCGTTGGCGGCGTCGCCGCGGCCGCGACCCAGCTGCAGGCGACCGCCAGCTCCATGGCCTCGGCCGCCGAGCAGTCGGCGATGCAGACCGGCGACGTTTCGGCGAGCCTCAACGAAGCTTCGGCCGGCGTCACCGCCGCGGCCGCGGCGAGCGACGAGTTCGCCATGTCGATCGGCGAGATCAGCCGCCAGGCTTCGACCTCGGCCGAGCTTGCTCGCAAGGCCTCGACCGCGGCGGAAGACGCCGATTCCACCATTTCCGCGCTGTCGCTCTCGGCCAGCCAGGTCGCCGGCATCGTCGAGATGATCTCGACCATTGCCCAGCGCACCAACCTGCTCGCGCTCAACGCCTCGATCGAGGCCGCGCGTGGCGGCGAGGCGGGGCGCGGCTTCGCGGTCGTCGCGGCCGAGGTCAAGGAGCTGGCGACGCAGACCGGCAAGGCGACCGAGGAAGTTGCCGGGCAGATCCGCGCGATCCAGGAAACCACCGGCGCCAGCGTTGAGGCGCTGCGTTCGATCGCCAATCAGATCTCGCAGCTCGAGTCGACCAGCGTCTCGATCGCCGCGGCGGTCGACCAGCAGTCGGTCGCCGGCCAGGATCTCGCCCGCAGCATCGATCTTGCCGCCCGCAACACCGAGGACGTCACCAGCAGCATCAGCCAGCTGCGCGAGACCTCGCTGTCGACGGGTGCCGCCGCCAGCCAGGTACTGACCAGCTCGACCGAGCTCGAGGAGCAGGCCTCGGTGCTGAAGGTCCAGGTCGAGGAATTCCTCAGCCACGTCCGGGCCGTTTGAAGCGCCCTACGAGCCGCAAGTTGATGGAGCCGCGCTTCCTAGGGAGGCGCGGCTTCGTGTCCTGGGATTTCGCTAACGGCCATTCGGAAGGGCCTTCCGAAGCGTTTCAATCGGTACCCGACAGGTTGGTCGTTAACCCGGGCCATGATAGCTTTGCTCAATCGATAGGACGGGGGTCCGTGTAATGCGTTTGGGATTGCTTCGCGGCGTTTGCGCGGCGACGTTGGCCGCCGGGGGGCTCGGACCGGCGCCGGTTTCGGCGGCGATCCAGCATTCGACGCTCGAAGGCGGCGTCGAGGGAATCTACATTACCGGCGAGATCCAGCTGGGCGACGACGCGGCGTTTCGCGACATCGCCGAACGGTTTTCCGACGCGGTGGTCTTTCTGGAGAGCCCCGGCGGCACTGTCATTCCGGCGCTCGAGATCGGACGGTTGGTGCGCGAGCGCGGCTATCGCACGGTCGTTCTTGCCGAGGGCACTTGCGCTTCGTCGTGCGCGTTGATCTGGCTGGCCGGGACGCCGCGCTATCTTGCGTCCGGCGGACAGGTAGGTTTCCACGCCAGCAGCGCGCAGGAGGAAGACGGCCGGCTGGTCGAAAGCGGCGTCAGCAACGCCTTTGTCGGCTATTACCTCTCGAAGCTCGAACTGTCGGAACGCGCCGTGGTGTTCACCACGATGGCCTCGCCGTACGAGTTGACCTGGCTGACCGCGGAAAACAGCGACGGCGCGGGGATCGGCTTCGAGCGCGCGCTGGAGTCCGTGCCGGCACCCGATCCGGCCTACTTCCCCGCGGGCCCGCTTCAGAAGGAGCGCACGACTCTCGCGGCCGATGCCGGCGACGTGCCAATCGCCCAGACCGTCTCCGCCCCGTCGCCGTCATCCTCGGAACCGGGTTGACGGCCTAGGCTTCGACGGTAGCAACCTCGCTTTGCGCGAATTCGCGCGCCGCCAGAAACCGCTCGGCATCGAGCGCCGCCATGCAACCGGTTCCCGCGGCCGTCACCGCCTGGCGGTAGACATGATCCATCACGTCGCCGCAGGCGAACACGCCGGGGACCGAAGTCTTCGGCGTGCCGGGCTCGACCAGGAGGTAGCCGTTCGCGTCCATCGGCAGCTTGCCCTTGAACAACGCGGTCGCGGGCGAGTGGCCGATCGCGACGAACGCGCCTTCGCAGGCGAACTCGCCCATCTCGCCGGTTACCGTGTCGGCGAGCTTGAGCCCGGTCAGCCCGCCCTCGAGCGGAGCGCCGAGGAATTCCTCGACGCGCTTGTTCCAGATCACGCTGATCTTCGGGTGCGCGAACAGCCGGTCCTGCAAGATCTTCTCGGCGCGTAGTTCGTCGCGGCGGTGGATCAGGGTCACGTCGTCCGAGTGGTTGGTAAGATAGAGCGCTTCCTCGACCGCGGTGTTGCCGCCGCCGATCACCGCGACTTTCTTGCCGCGATAGAAGAACCCGTCGCAGGTCGCGCAGGCGGAGACGCCCTTGCCGCCGAGCGCCTCCTCGCCCGGCACGCCGAGCCAGCGCGCCTGAGCGCCGGTGGCGATGACGAGCACGTCGCCGATATACTCGTCGCCGCCGTCCCCTTTGGCGCGGAACGGCGAGCCGCCGGCGATATCGACCTCGACGATCGTGTCCCACATCATCCGCGTGCCGACGTGGACCGCCTGCGCTTCCATCTCTTGCATCAGCCACGGGCCCTGGATCACGTCGCGAAAGCCCGGATAGTTCTCGACGTCGGTGGTGATGGTCAGCTGGCCGCCGGGCTGGAGGCCCTGGACGACGATCGGCTCCATCCCTGCGCGCGCGCCGTAGATCGCGGCGGAAAGCCCGGCGGGGCCCGAGCCGATGATCAGCATCTTGGTGGTGTGGGTGGCCATTCTCGAATTCCCGTCCGAATACCTGCAAAGTGGGGCGACCGCGCGCCTCTTTCAATTCATGAACTGTCCAGCTCCTCCCCCTTTGAGGGGGAGGGAGCGCACCGCCTGGGTCGCTTGAGGTGCGATCGTGCATCGACGTCAGCTCACTTCACCGCGTGATCTCGATCGAACCGGTTTCGGTGCGGCCGAAGCGGTCGGGGCGGTACAT
>CBHCZH010000052.1:0-20440 GCA_965977975.1 uncultured bacterium | reverse complement strand
CGCGCGCCCCACCGAGGTCAAGCTGCGTCCCGACGATCCCTGGGACCGCGCGCACATGCGGGTCTGGACCAAATGGGTCGACGAGTACGTCTGCTGGTGCGTGTCCACGATCGGTTGGCATCGCGGCGTCAGCCACTTGGCGAAGGCGCTCTCGGACGAAGAGTTCGAGGAGCACCTGACGAAAATCCCGATCCCCGAACAGCAGGTCAAATGGCGCCGCGCGCGCGAGGGTTTCCCGCCGGATCTACTCCAAGAGGAGATGCGCAGGATCGCCGTTTCCGTGCGCAAGCTCGATGATCATCTCGCCCGCTATGAATGGCTCGCCGGCGGGATGTATTCGCTCGCCGACATCTGCAATTTCGCGATTGCCAACGGCATGGAGGTGGGTTTCGCAGAGCTCGTCAATCGTGACGATACTCCTCATCTGTTCCGGTGGATCGAACAGATCAACGCTCGACCTAAGGTGCGGGAAATGTTCGCTCGAGTACCGCGCGAGCATCTCGGCCCGCCGAAGGAAAACTAACGTCCGTCCGCGCCGCGATTAACAGCCCGCTAACCAACCTGTGGTAGCGCTCCCAGCCAACAAAAAAGTCGAGGGATGGGACAGGCATGCTGCACCAGGTAATCGAGGCGTCGAGTTCCGCTGTGGTCGACGGCATTTCGGCCAGCTGCAGCGAGGTCACGCTCGGCTGCTCGGACGTGTCCGGGCTGGTCCAGGAGGTCCTCACCTCTTCGGAGAAGCTGAGGGCAGAGCATGCTGCGCTGCTCGGCACCGTGGCCACGCTCAACGAAGACCAGGACCAGGTCGCCCAGGCGTGCGATGAATCGCGCCTGCTCTCGCAACGCTCGCTCGATCAGCTCGGCAAAGGTACGGAGCATATCCGCTTCTCGCTCGCCGAGATCGGCAAGCTGCTGCTGCTAGTCGATACGCTGACCCAGCACGTCACCGGGTTCGCCGCGGCGATGAGCCAGGTCAAGCAATGCTCGCACGACATCGACCAGATTGCCGAGACCACGAACATACTCTCGCTCAACGCCGCGATCGAAGCGGCGCGAGCGGGTGAAGCCGGCCGCGGCTTCGCGGTCGTCGCCGCCGAGGTCAAAACGCTCGCCGGCAAGACCCGCAAGGCAACGGACGAGATCACTCGTACGATCGACGCACTCAGTAGCGAGGCGGAGCATGTCGTTGCCGAGATCGAGAACGGAGTGAAGGTTCGCGACGAGGCACGCAACTCAGTCGCGCGGATCGAAGAGACACTGGTCGGGGTCGGTGAAATGGTCAGCGAGGTCGATCACCAGAACGATCAAATTGCCCAGGCCACCGGCGCGATCAGCAACCACGTCGGCCGGCTGCAGCAGTCGCTGGCCTCATTCGACGAAGCGGCCCGCGACAACGAGAGCAAGCTCGGCCGCGCGCAGGACCGAATGGGCGAGCTCGAGGAGATGGCGAGCGTGATGTTCGACCAACTCGTCCACGCGGGCCTTGCTCCGAAGGACGCCGCCATGGTCGAACAGGCGAGGGCCGCGCGTGACCAGGTTACCAGCCTGGCCCTCGCCGCGCTCGCCGATGGCTCCCTCACCGAAGCAGAGCTGTTCGACGATCGTTACATCGAGATCCCCGGCACCAACCCGCAGCTCTACCGCAACCGGTTCTGCGATTGGGCCGACGCCAATTGGCGGCCGGTGCTCGATCGCATCACGGCTTCCGACCCGAACATCATCGCCAGCGTGTGCGACGACCGCAATGGCTTCCTGCCGACGCATCTGTCGGACCGTTCGCGCAAGCCGACCGGCAAGTACGAACACGACCTGCAGTACTGCCGCAACGGGCGGATCATCTACAACGCGATCGACAAGCGCATCAAGAACAGCGACGCGCCCTTCTCGATGGCGGTCTACCGCTACGAAGGCGACGGCAAGCAGTATCGCGTGGTGCGCCTCGCCAGTGTGCCGATCGTGATCAACGGCAGGCGTTGGGGCGACTACGAGATCTCGTACGCTTTTTGACCCGGCCGTAAGGCCAGGGAGCATCCAATTGCGGCGTTCCGCATTTCCCAGCCTGGGGCGATCAGCCTGAGCGAGCAAGCAAGAATATTTCGCATATCCGCACGAAAATGCCTGTCCCTTAAGCGTTCCGTTACATTCGCTCCGTTAGCGGCGAAGGCGAAGAACGGTCGCAAGGCACCATGGAACTCACCAAGATCCACCCACAGGGCGCCAGCGCGCTCGACACCATCGCGCGCGATTGCGGCGCGGTTTCCGTCGGTTGCTCGGACGTCGCCGGCATCGTCCAGGCGGTGATCGATTCGCGTGCGCGTCTGCGCGTCGAGCAACACGCGCTGCTCGAGACCGTGGCCGCGCTCGAAGCCGACGAGAAGTGCATCGCCGATGCCTGCAATGAATCGCGCGTGCTCTCCAAGCGGGCCATCGACCGGCTCGGAGATGGCACGCGCCTGATCCATTCCTCGCTCGGCCAAGTGACCGAGCTGCTCGAGCTGGTCGACACTCTAACTCAACACGTGACCGGTTTCGCTGCGGCAATGGAACAGGTGCGTGAATGCACGCGCGACATCGGCCAGATTGCCGAGACCACCAACATCCTCTCGCTCAATGCCTCGATCGAAGCCGCACGGGCAGGCGATGCCGGTCGCGGATTCGCGGTGGTGGCGAACGAGGTCAAGAATCTCGCCGGAAAGACCCGTCAGGCGACGGATGAGATTGTGCGCACGATCGACACGCTCGGGCGCGAGGCGGAGCTGGTCGTCGGACGCATCGAGGATGGTGCCAAGGCGAGTAGCGAGGCCAAAAACTCGGTCGCGCGGATTGTCGAGACGATCGACGGGGTCAGCGGGCTTGTTGGTGAGGTCGACGCTCAGAACGACAACATTGCGCGCGCCAACAGCACAATCAGCGAGCACGTCGTCTCGATCCGCCAAGCGCTCGACGTGTTCGATCTGGCCGCCGAGTCGAGCGAGGCAGGGCTGCGCTGCGCGCACGAGCGGATCGAAGGGCTCGAGTTGACCGCCAGTTCGATGTTCGATTCGATCGTCCAGGCGGGCTTGTCGCCGGCCGACAACGCGATGGTCGAGCGTGCCCAGGCCGCGGTTCAGGAAATCGTCGCGGCAACCGAAGCGGCGGTCGCTTCTGGCGAGCTCGATTCGGCGGCGCTGTTCGACCGCGACTATCGCTCGATCTCGGGCTCGAATCCGCCGCGCTTCCTCACCCGGTTATGCCATTGGGCCGACCGGACCTGGCGCCCGCTCCTCGACCGGATCGCGGGCTCGGACCCGGCGATCATGGCCGCAGCCTGCACCGACATAAAAGGGTTCCTGCCGACCCATCTGACTTGCTTTTCACGGCAGCCGACCGGCGAACTAGCGCACGATACGCGCCATTGTCGCAACGGCCGCATGATCCTCGATGCAATCGACCAAAAGGCGAAGGACAGCACCGCGCCGTACATGATGGCAGTGTACCGTCAGGAAGGTGACGGACGTTCGTACAAAGTCGTACGCAACGTGTACGTTCCGCTCGTGTTCAACGGTCGGCGCTGGGGCGATCTCGAGCTGGCCTACAGCTTCGAGTGAGGCCGCCGGCCAGCGCAACCGGAACGGCTTTCAGACTGGCCTGGCCTGGCAGCGTCACCCTTGTGCTACCTGCAATGGATCGCATGGCACGGGTTCGCCCACCTAGCTGGAGGTTCGGGCTTGTCCCGACTTTCTCGGCGGGTCGCCTTTGTGAGTGTAACGATCCGCGAAAAGGGCTCGCGGTCAATTCAACGGAGGCGGCTGGCGTGCAAACTGCGGCAGGTTCGGATCGATGTGGGCCCATCCAGGCGCTTCGTCCGTCCAGATCGTACCTTGTGGCGGCAGAAGCTCCGGATTGTCGAGAGCGCCCGCGCGAACGATCATAAGGTTCGGCCGCGCCTCGGTCTTGCTGAACAGCGGTGTGCCGCAGGCCGGACAGAATCCGCGCGCCATCCTGTTGCCACTCTCCGCGATTGATTCGTACCAGCGCACCTCGCCTTCAATCGCGACCTTGTCGCTCGGAAAAACGACATTGACGGTTGCGTTGCCCGCCGCGAGCGACTGGCACAGGCGACACCAGCACAGTCTGGTAAGCAGCGGATCGGCATGGGCGTAGATTCGTACCGCGCCGCACAGGCAGCCACCAGAATGGGAGGGCTCGCTTGTCACGCTCGAACCATAGGGTACGGACGAGCCGCGATAAAGCGCGACGCATGATATTGCGCTGCAGCAATTTCATTGCATTTCATGCTGCATCGCGGCAATCTCCTGGAGATGGGAGACCTCGCGCTATCGTTCGACCCGCGGATCGAGGGCCTGCTCGCCCAGCTGGGAGAACAGGCCGGCGACATTGCCGTTCAATGCAGCGACACCGGCGGCGGCGTCGGCAAGCTCAACCGGCAGATTTCCGCAGAGGCCGAGCGGCTCGCTGACCTGGTCGCCGCGATGGAAGCGCTCAACGTCAGCCGGGCCGAACGGCGCGAGGCGACGGCCGAACTCTTGCAGACGTCCGAAGTCGCGCAGCTCGTCCTCGAGCGCGGCAATCTGGTGGCCGAAAAATCGCTCAACGAGGTGTCCCGCCTCGTCAGCGACGTGACCAATCTCGACGGTGAGTTGCATTCCTTCCTCGAGACACTCGGCGACATTCGCGGCATTTCGAGAAAGCTGGCGGAGATCGCCGATCATACTCAGCTGCTGAGCTTCAACGCCCGGATCGAAGCGGCCCGAGGCGGGGAGGCGACCAAGCCGTTCGAAGTGCTCGCGGCCGAGATCCGCCGCCTTGCCGTGACCACCTCCGAGTCGTCGAACGAGGTGGGCCGCAATATCGCCCGGCTCGAAGCGACCGCCGGGTCGCTGATCGGTTCGCTCCAGACCAACATCGAGAACGGGCGCGAGTCTACGCGGCACATTGACGCCCTGCGCCAGTCGCTGACCGAGATGGCCGCGCTGGTGCACCAGTTCCACGACCGCTCGAAGGCCATCGCCGATTGCAATACCCGGGCCGAAGTGGAGATCAGGAAGGTGGACGCGGGGCTGACCGAGTTCGGCCAGGTCGCCGCCGAAAGCGCCCGCCGCGCGGAGCTTGCCCGCCAGCAACTCGATGCCCTGGAATCGCGCGCCAACGACATGCTCAATCAGGTCGCGCAGGGCGGCGTGGAAACCCGCAACACGCCGTTCATCGAGCTCGCGTTCCAGGGCGCTCGCGAGGTCACGGCACTGATCGAGAAGCATCTCGACGGTGCACTTTCAGAAAGAGCGCTGTTCGACACCGACTACCGGCCCCGCCCGGCGACCGATCCGGTCCAGTACGACAATGACTTCGCCGATTTCGCCGACCGCCACATCCGGCCGATCCTCGATCGCTACACCCACCAGCACAGGCCCGTGGTTGGTTGCTGCCTGGTCGACATCAACGGCTATCTGCCCACGCACATCACCGAGCGGAGCCAGACGCCGATTCCCGGCGAGCGGCTGCGTAATCTCGAGTTCGCACGCAATCGGCAGATGTTCATGGACAGCCAGACCCGGCGCGCGCTCGATGGGCAGGATGAGTTCTTCCTGTTCGCTTATCGTCAGGACCTCGGCGACGGGCGTTTCCGTGCGCTGCGGAGCGTGTTCGTGCCGCTCACTTTCCGTGGGCGGAAGTGGGGCCTCTACGAAGTCGGCTACATGCTCTGACGCGCGGTGCCGACCAATTCGGCGGTCGGTAGGGTGGAGCCAGTGCGGGCCTGAAACCGAGTCTCGGCTGAGGCATTGCTTCAGCCGAGGAGACGACAATGGCCAAGAACAGGGTGCCCAAGAAGCTGATGGGCTTCAAGCTGAGGAAGGGTACACGCAAGGACTTGAAGAAGTTGCTCAAGATGGTGTCACACCCGGACACGCGCACCCTTGCGGTTTCCGCGGCGGGAGCGCTGGCGGCGTTCATCGCCGAGCGCTTCACCGAGTACGAGATCGACAAGCACGACAAGCGCGGCCGGCGAGCCCACGCGCACTAACCGTCACGCGTCGATCATCTCTCGATCGACCTCGCCCGCGCGGTTCTGGATGAAGTTGAAGCGGTGCTCGGGGTTGCGACCCATGAGCTGGTCGACGAGTTCGGAAACGGCGTAACGCTGTTCATGGTGCTCCGGCAGGGTGATGCGGACGAGGGAGCGGCTCTCGGGGCTCATCGTCGTCTCGCGCAGCTGCTGCGGATTCATCTCGCCAAGGCCCTTGAACCGGCTGACCTCGACTTTCCTGCCCTTGAACACCGTCTCCTCCAGTTGGGTGCGGTGCGCGTCGTCCTTGGCGTATCGGCTCTCCTTCCCGGCGGTCAGGCGATAGAGCGGGGGCTGGGCGAGGAACAAGTGCCCGCGGCGGACCAGCTCGGGCATTTCCTGGAAGAAGAACGTCATCAGCAGCGTGGCGATATGCGCGCCGTCGACGTCGGCGTCGGTCATGATCACGATCCGGTCGTAGCGCAGCGCGTCCGGGTCGAAATCCTTGCGGCTGCCGCAGCCGAGCGCGAGGATCAGGTCGGCGATCTCCGCATTGGCGCGGATCTTGTCGTTGCTGGCGCTGGCGACATTGAGGATCTTGCCGCGGATCGGCAGGATCGCCTGGGTCTTGCGGTCACGCGCGTACTTGGCGCTGCCGCCCGCGCTGTCGCCTTCGACGATGAACAGCTCGGTTTCGGCATCGCCTTCGCCGGAGCAGTCGGTGAGCTTGCCGGGCAGGCGCAGCTTGCGCGCGTTGGTGGCGGTCTTGCGCTTGATCTCGCGCTCGGCCTTGCGGCGCAGACGTTCGTCCATCCGCTCCATGACGGCACCCAGCAGCGCCCGGCCGCGCTCCATGTTGTCGGCAAGGAAGTGGTCGAAGTGATCGCGCACGGCGTTCTCGACCAGGCGCGCCGCCTCGGGCGAAGTCAGCCGGTCTTTGGTCTGGCTTTGAAACTGCGGATCGCGGATGAACACCGAGAGCATGATCTCGCTGCCGGTGACGATGTCGTCGGCGGTGATGTCCTTGGCCTTCTTTTGCCCGACCAGTTCGCCGAACGCGCGGATGCCTTTGGCGAGCGCGGCACGCATCCCTTGCTCGTGGGTGCCTCCGTCGGGCGTGGGCACCGTGTTGCAATACCAGGAATAGGCTCCATCGGACCACAGCGGCCAGGCGACCGCCCACTCGACGCGGCCCTGCTCCTCCGGGAAATCCTGCCGCCCGGTGAAGAACTGGCTGGTGACGCATTCGCGATCGCCGACCTGTTCGGCCAAGTGGTCGGCAAGGCCGCCCGGGAACTGGAACACCGCTTCCTCGGGCACTCCGTCGCCAGCAAGCTCCGGTGCGCAGGTCCAGCGGATCTCCACCCCGGCGAAGAGGTAAGCCTTCGAGCGGGTGAGCTTGAACAGCCGGCCCGGCTTGAACTGACGCTCGCCGAAGATCTCGGGATCGGGCACAAACGACACCGTGGTGCCGCGCCGGTTGGGCGTGCTGCCAACGCGCTTGAGCGGGCCGGTCGGGTGACCGCGCGAGAATTCCTGCGCGTAAACTTCCTTGTTGCGGGCGACCTCGACCCGCACGTGCTCAGACAGCGCGTTGACCACGCTGACGCCGACGCCGTGGAGACCGCCGCTGGTGGCGTAGGCTTTTCCCGAAAACTTGCCGCCTGAATGAAGCGTGGTGAGAATCACCTCGAGCGACGACTTGCCTGGAAACTTGGGATGCTCGTCGACCGGCATGCCGCGGCCGTTGTCGGTGATCGTCAGCCGTCCCGCGCTGCCGTCGGGGCCCGGCTCCAGCGTGACCTCGATTCGCGTCGCATGGCCGGCGACCGCTTCGTCCATCGCGTTGTCGAGCACTTCGGCGGCAAGGTGGTGCAGCGCGCGCTCGTCGATGCCGCCGATATACATGCCGGGGCGGCGCCGAACAGGTTCGAGCCCCTCCAGCACCTCGATTGCGGAAGCATCGTAATCGCCGCCGCCGGCGGGCAACTGATCGAACAGGTCTTCGGACATGGACCCGCTATAAGGCGCGGATTCGCAAGGGTTCAAGGATGGCGAGCGAGGTTATCCGCTGCGCTCAGAACCGGGTTGGCGCCGGATCGACCACCGTGACCGCGCCGTTACCGATCTGGCGCACTTCCATCGCCCGCTCGCCGACGCCGTTGCTGAGGAAACGGAACGGGCCGTCGAGGCCGAGGAAGCCATCCGCCGCCAGCATCCGTCCGGTCGGGAAATCGCGCCCGGGCTGCCATTCGCGCGCGATCCGCAGCGCCAGCAGCACGGCGTCGTAGCCGAGCGTGGCGATCCGGTACGGCTCCTCGCCGAAGCGCGATTGATAGCTAGTGACGAACTGGCGGTAGCGCTGGTCCGAAACGGTCGAGAACCAGGCTCCGCGCATCGCCCCCGAGTTCGCCAGCGATGTCTCACCGTTCCACAGCTCGGTGCCGAGGATCGCGACCTGCACGCCGCCTTCCTTGAGCGTCCCGGCCGCCATGGCCGAGAGCCGCGAGCCTTCCGCGATCAGCACCGCATCGTAGCCGCCGCGCGCCTTCAGGCGTTCGGCGGCGCTGATGATCGAGGTATTGCTGCGGTCGTAGCGCTCGTTCGCCACTAGGGTGCCGCCCACCCCGGCAACAGCCAGCGACAGCGCATCGCCGGCACGCCGGCCATAATCGCTGTTGGAGACCAGCGCCGCGAACCGCCGCGCGCCGCGCTGCGATGCGTAAGCTACGGTGCGGACGATCGACTGCTCGGGCACATGCCCCATCACGAACACGTCCGCGGCGGCAACCGAGGTGTCGTTGGAAAAGGTCACCAGCGGCACGTCGGCGGGCCGCGCGCGGGACAGGACCGGTGCCACGTCCTCGCGCACCAGCGGCCCGAGGATCAGCTTGTTGCCGTCGGCGATCGCGCGCGCGGCGGCAGACCCGGCGCCGGTCGCGGTGTCGTATGTGGTAATGCGAAGATTCTCGGCATTGGTGTCGAGCAGCGCCATCGTGGTGGCGTTGGCGATCGAGCGGCCGACCGCGGCGTTCTCGCCCGAAAGCGGCACCAGCAGCGCGACGCGGTGACGGGCGGTGTCTGTCGGGAGCACGTCCTCGATCGGGCCCGGCGTCGGCGTCGGGGTTGGCCCTGGGCGCGGTCGCCCGTCGTCGGGCACCATCTTACAGGCAGCGAGCGCGAGCGTGAGCAGTCCGACGGCTATCGCGCGCCTGTTAATGGCCAACATGCTTGCGGCTTCCTCATGATGTGGGCCACAAGCGCCGCGTGAGCGACGCCAACAGACCCGATCCTCTTCCACCCGGCCTCTATATTGTCGCAACCCCGATAGGCAACCTCGGCGACGTTTCGCGGCGATCGGTGGAGGTGCTGGCGCGCTGCGACGCGGTGGCGTGCGAGGACACGCGGGTCACGGGCAAGCTGCTGACGCATCTCGGCATTTCCAGGCCGCTGTGGCGTTACGACGATCACAGCGCGGCGGACGACCGGGCGCGGCTGCTCGACGCGATGCGGGGGAGGGCCGTGGCGCTGGTTAGCGACGCGGGGACTCCGCTGGTGTCTGATCCAGGCTACAAGTTGGTGCGCGAGGCGAAGGCGGCCGGAATTGCGGTCACCAGCCTGCCAGGCCCGAGCGCGCCGATCGTGGCTCTGACGTTGTCGGGTCTGCCGAGCGACCGCTTCCTGTTTGCGGGGTTCCTGCCGGGCAAGGACAAGGCTCGCGCTGAAACGCTCGCCGGACTGACTGACGTCCGGGCGACCCTGGTGTTCTTCGAAACCGCCCCGCGCTTGATCAGGTCGCTCGAGGCCGTCGGAGAGATACTGCCCCGCCGCGAAGTGGCCGTCGCGCGCGAGCTGACCAAGCTGTACGAGGAATGCCGCACCGGTAGCGCCGAAGAATTGGCCGCCCACTACCAGGCGCATCCACCCAAGGGTGAGATCGTATTGCTGGTCGGTCCACCGCCCGAGGAAGCTACGAGCCCAGCCGACGCGGATGCGCTGTTGCGAGCGGCATTGGTGACCGAGAAGCCGTCGCAGGCCGCGGCGCAGGTCGCGAAGGCTACCGGCCTCGACCGCAAGACGCTTTACGCCCGCGCGCTGGAGCTTCGGCCAAGGCCGGCAAGCGAGTGAAGCGGGAGATCGCGGAAAGGCGCGGCCGCAGGGGCGAAGGCTGGGCGGCGCTGTGGCTCCGGCTGCAGGGTTGGCGCGTCATCGCCCGGCGGGTGAAGACTTCCCGCGGCGAGATCGATCTCATCGTCCGGCGCGGTAGCACCGTGGCTTTCGTCGAGGTCAAGTGGCGCACGAGCGGCGACGAGCTCGATACCGCTATCGATACCCACCGTTTGCGCCGGGTCGCGGCGGCGGTCGAGGCGGTCGCACATCGCCATTCCCGGCCAGAGGACACGATCCGCATCGACGTGCTGCTCCTTGCGCCGGGCCGCTGGCCGCGCCACATCGTCAACGCCTGGCAGCCCTGAGGGGGATTTCAATGACCTTGCGCGTCGCGGTCCAGATGGATCCGCTCGACAGCATCAACATCGCGGGGGATTCGAGTTTCGCGCTGATGCTCTCGGCACAGGCGCGCGGGCACCGGCTGTGGCATTACGACGTGCGTTCGCTCGCGTGGGAGAACGGCCGCATCACCGCCTGGGCGAGGCCGGTGCGCGTGCAACGCGTCGAGGGCGAGCATTACGGGTTCGAAGGCGACGAGGCGAGGATCGATCTCGCGAGCGACATCGACGTCGTCCTGATGCGCCAGGACCCGCCGTTCGACCTCGGCTACATCAGTGCGGCGCTGTTGCTCGACCGGCTCCAGGACACGACGCTGGTCGTCAACGATCCGAAGAGCGTGATCAACGCGCCCGAGAAGATGTTCGTTCTCGATTATGCGCGTTTCATGCCCCCGACGCTGATCGCGCGCCGCATCGAAGACGTGCGTGCGTTCCAGCAGAGGCACGGCGCGGTCGTGGTCAAGCCGCTGCATGGCAATGGCGGCAAGGCGATCATGCGGGTCGAGGCCGACGGCACCAATCTTTCCGCGATCACCGAGTTGTTCGGCCAGGTCTGGCCCGAGCCGTTCATGGTGCAGCCCTTCCTCCCCGAAGTTGCCGAGGGCGACAAGCGCATCGTGCTCGTCGACGGCGAGTTTGCCGGAGCGATCAATCGCAAGCCCGGCCACGGCGAGTTCCGCTCGAACCTGGCGCGAGGCGGCTATGCCGAGGCGACGACGCTCACTCCCCGCGAGGAGGAGATTTGCGCTGCTATGGGCCCGGAGCTGAAGAAACGCGGCCTGGTGTTCGTCGGCATCGATGTGATCGGCGGACGATGGCTGACGGAGATCAATGTCACCAGCCCGACCGGGATCGTCTCGATCGACGCCTTCAACGGCACCGACACTGCGGCGCGCATCTGGGATGCGATCGAGGGGAGGTTGGCGGCGTCCTAATCCAATCTCCTCACCCTCTAACTCAATCTCGTCACCCTGTACTCGGTTCAGGGTCCATTTGGCGGTCTCTCCCGAGTGATGCGGTCAAAACGCGGTGATCGCGCCGAAATCGGTGGGCTCAGCGCGACAGGCGAGATGAATCCTGAAACAAGTTCAGGATGACGGAAGTGCTGCCACCGAACCTCAATCGATACTGAGCCGTTTAGCCTCCCATGCATGAATTCATCATCGATGCGATCGCCCGCGGCGGGTACCTGGGGATCGCCCTCCTGATGGCGATCGAGAACGTGTTCCCGCCGATCCCTTCGGAAGTGATCATGGGCATCGGCGGCGTCCTGGTGGCGCGCGGGGAGATGGAGTTCTGGCCGCTGCTCGCGGTCGGCACCATCGGCTCGACGGCCGGCAACTACGTGTGGTTCTGGATCGGCGACAAATGGAGCTATCGCCGCCTCGCTCCGCTCGTCGATCGCCACGGCCGCTGGCTGACGCTCGAATGGGAGGACGTCGAGAACGCTACGCGGTTCTTTCAGAGCCACGGCCAATGGGTCGTGCTGGTGCTGCGCTTCTCGCCGTTCCTGCGCACGATGATCTCGCTACCTGCCGGCCTCAGCCATATGAAGGCGTGGAAATTCCTGCTGTTCACGTTCGTCGGCGCGGGGATCTGGAACGTGCTGCTGATCATGGGAGGGCAGTGGCTCGGGCAATACTTCGAGCAGTCGCAGGACGTGCTGGCCTGGATCGTGCTCGGCGCGTTGGGCCTCGCGATCGTCGCTTACGTCTGGCGCGTGCTCACCTGGAAGCCTCGCGCCGAGCGTTAGCGCTCGCGTGGGTGCGCCGCCCGGTAGGTCTCAAGCAGTGTCGCCGCGTCCACCTTGGTGTAGATCTGCGTCGAGCCGAGGCTGGCGTGGCCGAGCAGCTCCTGCAGGCTGCGCAAGTCCGCCCCCGCGCCGAGCAGGTGAGTAGCGAAGCTATGCCGCAGCGCGTGCGGCGTAGCGGTGGCGGGCAGGCCGAGCGCGATGCGCGCACGCGCCATCGCCTTCTGCACCATGCCCTGACCGAGCGGGCCGCCCTTTGCGCCGCGAAACAGCGGCTCGGGCCCGGCAAGCGGCCATGGGCAGCGCGCGGCATAATCCGCTACCGCGGAGCGAACCAGCGGCAGTACCGGCACCACGCGCTGTTTACCGCCCTTGCCGGTGACGATAAGCGTTTCGGCCAGGGGCAAGTCCCCGCCCTTGAGCGACAACGCCTCCGCAATGCGCAGGCCCGCGCCGTACATCAGCAGCAACACGGCCCGGTCGCGCGCACCGATCCAGTCCTCAGTCGCCGACAGCTCCACCGCATCGGCCAGGTTGGTGGCATCGTCGGGCGTGACCGGACGCGGCAAGCCCTTCTTGATCCGCGGGCCTCGAAGGCGTGGGGGCGCGGGGTCCGCATGCCCGGCCTGCTCGCGGGCGAAACCGAGGAACGCCTTGAGCGCCGACAGCTCGCGTGCTGCCGAGACGTTGCCGATGCCATCGGCGCGGCGCGCTGCGAGCTGGTTGCGCAAGGCAAATGCATCGAGCCTCGCGAGAGCGGGCCAATTCTCCGCCGGCACTTCATCCAGCAGCCGCGCCGCCGTTGCGACGTAAGCGCGAACCGTGTGCGGCGATCGGCGCCGCCCGGTCGTGAGGTGTTGGCCCCATTGCTCGAGGAGCTCCGCGCGGCTCATGCTGCCGCCAGCGCGTCCGGCACCAGCTCGCCGAGCAGCGCGTCGAGGACCGGCATTCCCCGCGGCGTGACGCCGATCCGGTCGCCCTTGCGCCAAGTGAGGCCAAGCCTTTCATGGAATTCGAGCCGATCGGAGCCGATCAACTCGTCCGCGCGCAAGCCGAAACGCAGCGCCAGGGCAGCCGGATCGATTCCCTCGCGTAACCGCAGACCCATCAGCAGAGCCTCGGTCGCCTGTTCGCGCGCGGTCAGCGCTCGCTCTTCCGCGAGACCATGGCCGTTGCGCCCGACCGCTTCGAGAAAGTTCTCCGGCTTCCTGTGCCGCCGCGTCGCCACCCCCCCGCGCCGTCCGTGCGCGCCGGGGCCGATGCCGCAGTAATCGCGGTATCGCCAATAGGTCAGGTTATGCCGGCTCTCTTCGCCTGCTCGCGCATGGTTGCTGACCTCGTAGGCCGGCAGACCAGCCGCTTCGGTGAGCTCGCGAGTCAGGTCGAACAGATCGGCGGCCGGGTCGTCGGCAAGCGGCACGAACGCGCGTTGGCGCACATCGGTGGCGAAACGGGTGTTGGGCTCGATGGTCAGCTGGTAAAGCGACAGATGCCCAGTGCCCAAACCGAGCGCGCGTTCCAGTTCCCGTTTCCACTGGCCGGGAGTCTGGCCGGGTCGCGCGTAGATCAGGTCGAAGCTGACGCGGCCGAACAGTTCCTGAGCCGTTCGAAGCGCAGCCAAGCCCTCTTCGGCATCGTGCAGCCGGCCGAGAAACCGCAGCGCTTCGTCGTCGAGCGCCTGCAGGCCGAGCGATACGCGGTTGACACCGGCGGCCGCGAGCGCGGCGAAGTTTGCCGCCTCCACTGACGAAGGATTGGCCTCGAGCGTGATCTCGATGGCGGGCGCGAAGCCCCACAGCCGCTCCGCCTCGACAAGCAGCGCGGCAACCAGAGTCGGCGGCATCAGAGACGGCGTACCTCCGCCGAAGAACACCGACTCCAGCGGCTCGCCAGCCGCCAGCTCGGCCTCGTGGCGCATGTCGGCGATCAGCGCCGCCAGCCACCGCGTCACGTCCACCCCCTGGCGTACATGCGAATTGAAATCGCAGTACGGGCACTTCTTCAGGCAGAACGGCCAATGGATGTAGAGCGCGCGGGCCACACCCCTTCAGTCGGTGTTAACCGCGGTTCCGTCAAGAATGACAACCATGTGGACGGGTCGGATCGTCGCGGCGCTTTGTGCGCCGCTCATTGCATTGGGCGCTGCGAGCGGGGTTGCCGCGGAGCGCACCGTATCACAACCCAACGCCTTCGCGCGCGAGCTGCTCACGCAGCACAACCGTGCGCGCGACGAGGCCGGCGTGCCCCGGCTAGCCTGGAGCAGCAAGCTTGCCCGCGAGGCGCAGGGCTGGGCCCAGGTGCTCGCCCGCGAAGGGCGGATGCGGCACGCGACCCACGAGGAAGCGGGCGGGGCGGGCGAGAACCTGTGGATGGGCTCAGCCGGCTACTACGGACCCGATACGATGATCGGCGCTTTCATAGGCGAACGTCAGCACTACATCCACGCTGCGTTCCCGAACATCTCGCGCACGGGCCGGTGGCAGGACGTCGGGCACTACACCCAGGTCGTGTGGCGCAACACCCGCGAGGTCGGCTGCGCCGTGGCGCGCGGCGCGAAGGATGATTTCCTGGTTTGCCGCTACTGGCCCGCGGGCAACTGGATGGGGCAGGTCGCGTACTAAGCGAATTGCTCGGCAACGAGCTTGTCGAAAGCATCGGCGCGGTGGCTGATGCGGTGCTTTTCGTCGGGGTCGAGCTCGGCGAAGGTCTGTTCGTAACCGCGCGGCACGAACACCGGATCGTAGCCGAAACCCATTCTCCCGCGCGGCGGCCAGGTGAGCGTGCCCTCGGCGCGGCCTTCGTAAACCGCGTGCTCGCCGTCGGGCCAGGCGAGCGCGAGCACGCAGGTGAACCACGCGTGGCGCGGGGTGTCGGGGCCCTTCGCCTGCAGCATCCCCTCGACTTTGCCCATCGCCATGTCCCAGTCGCGGCCCGGATCGCCTTCGAACCACTGCCGCTCGGCCCAGTCCGCTGTCCAGACACCTGGGCGGCCGTCGAGCGCCGCCACCGACAGCCCGCTATCGTCGGCGAGCGAAGGCAGGCCGGAGCTTTCCGCCGCCGCGGTGGCCTTGATCAGCGCATTGTCGACGAAAGTGCGCCCGTTCTCGGCCGGCTCGGGCAAGCCGAGCGAACCGGCCGAGAGACAATCCACACCATAAGGCGCGAGCAGCGCGGCGATTTCCTTGAGTTTGCCCGCGTTGTGCGTGGCGATGACCAGCTTGCCGGAGCCGACGCGCCGAGTCACTTCGCGACAGCCGCTTCCTGTGCGGTAAAGATCCGCTCGCAGCCGATGCGGGCGAGGCGCAGCAGGCGGAGCAGACTCTCTTCGTCGTAGCAGGCGCCCTCGGCGGTCGCCTGGACCTCGGCGATCTTGCCGCCTTCGAGCAGCACGAAGTTGGCGTCGGCGTCGGCGCAGGAATCCTCGGAGTAGTCGAGATCGAGCACCGGCACGCCGTTGCAGATGCCGCAGCTGACCGCCGCGATCTTGCTCTCGATCGGGTCCTCGGCGATTGCCCCGGCCGCCATCAGTTTGTCCACTGCAAGCCGTAATGCCACCCAGGCGCCCGAGATAGCCGCAGTGCGCGTGCCGCCGTCGGCTTGGATGACGTCGCAATCGAGGACGACCTGGCGCTCCCCGAGCTTCGAGAGGTCTGTCACCGCGCGCAAGGAACGCCCGATAAGCCGCTGGATTTCCTGCGTCCGGCCACTCTGCTTGCCTTTCGCAGCCTCGCGGCTGCCGCGGGTATGCGTCGCGCGTGGCAGCATCGAGTATTCGGCAGTGACCCACCCTTGCGCCTTGCCGCGCAGGAACGGCGGAACCTTCTCCTCGACGCTCGCGGTGACGATCACGCGCGTGTCGCCGAACGAGACAAGCACCGATCCCTCCGCGTGCTTGGTGTAGCCGGTCTGGATCTCGATGGCGCGCATTTCGTCGGGCGCACGGCCGGATGGTCGCATGGGAACTCCAATCTTTGAAAGGCTCGCCCTAGCGTCTAGATCGAGCCCTGTCATGGCCTCTCCCCCGGTAAGCGAACTGACCGAACGCGCCCGCGCAATATTTCGCTTGGTGGTCGAGGGCTATCTCGACAGCGGTGTGCCCGTCGGGTCGAAAACCCTCGCGGAGGGCGGCGTCAACCTCTCGCCGGCATCGATCCGTTCGGTGCTGAGCGAGCTCGAGACGCTCGGCCTGCTGGCCGCGCCGCATACCAGCGCGGGACGAATGCCGACCGAACAGGGCCTTAGGCTGTTCGTCGACGGGATGATGCAGGTTGCCGAGCCCTCGGCACAGGAACGGGCGGCGATCGAGCGGCGGCTCGCGCAACCGGGGCCGATCGAGGCGGCACTCGAGGCGACGAGCGCGGTGCTATCCGATATTTCCGGTGCCGCGGGAATGGTCATGGTTCCGCGCCGTGAGCCGCGTCTGGCGCAGATGAACATCGTCGCGCTCGATCAGGGCCGCGCGCTGGTGGTCCTGGTCGGAGAAGACGGTTCGATCGAGAACAGGGTGCTGCAAGTGGCGCCCGGCACTCCCCTCACAGCGCTGCAAGAAGCGTCGAACTACGTCACCTCACGCCTCACGGGCCGCACGCTGGCCGAGGCAGCCCGCGCGATGCAGGCGGAGATCGCATCGGGCAAGAGCGCGCTCGACGCTGCGAGCCGCGAACTCGTCGAGCGTGGCCTCGCCGTGTGGAGCGAGGACGCGGCGCGGCGCCCGGTGCTGATCGTGCGCGGCCAGGCGAAGTTGCTCGACGAGGCGGCGCTCCACGACATCGAGCGGGTCCGCTCGTTGCTCGACGACCTCGAGGATAAGCAATCGGTCGCGGAATTGCTCGACCAGGCGCGCGAGGCCGAGGCGACGCGGATCTTCATCGGCAGCGAGAACCGGTTGTTCGCGTTGTCGGGTTCGTCGGTGATCGCCGCGCCCTACCGCGACCGAGAGGGCAGGGTGGTCGGCGTGCTCGGAGTGATCGGACCCACCCGGTTGAATTACGCGAGAGTCGTGCCCATGGTGGATTTCACCGCCCGCTCGCTGGGCAAACGCATTGGCTGAAAACCCGGAACAATGATGACGCAGAACAATAATTCGCGTGACGAAGCGGTCGAGAAGGAACTGGCGGGCGTGCCCGAGGAGTTGCTCGACAAAGGCGCTCCCGGAACCCCCGAAGAGGGCACGTTCGAGGACTCGCTCGATCTCCTGCGAGGCGACCTCGAGAAGGCGCAGCAGGAGATGCTCTACGCCAAGGCCGAGGTGCAGAACGTACGCCGGCGGATGGAGAAGGACATTCAGGACGCGCGCGCTTATGCCGCGACCGGCTTTGCCCGCGACATCCTCTCGGTCGCCGACAATCTCGCCCGCGCGCTCGATCACGTTCCGCCCGAGATGCGCGAGGACGAGAAGCTGAAGAACTTCCTCGCCGGCATCGAGGCGACTCAGCGCGAGCTCGACAAGGTGTTCGGCCTCCACGGCGTGACCCGTATCGCGGCCATCGGTCTGCCGCTCGACCCACACCAGCACCAGGCCATGCTCGAGATCCCGAGCGAGGAGGCCGAACCGGGCACCGTGGTGCAGGAAATGCAGGCCGGCTACATGATCAAGGACCGCCTGCTGCGCCCGGCAATGGTCGGTGTGGCCAAGAAGCCTGGCTAGAGCGCCCAAACCAGCTGCGCGCGTTTCTCGTCGCGGTGCTCTTGTACTTCATGAACGGAGTGCCGCCGGTGTCGATGTCGGGATCGTTCCCCACGATCGAGCCGGCCGGCTTGTTGATGTAGCTCGCCGCGGTTGTTCGCCCGGCCGTGGATGTAGGGCCGCACGCGGTGGAAGTAGATGTGAGGATCGCGCTGCCTCGGCACGCGTGAAGGGGGGCAATCCTCAAACGTGATCGTGCGCCATGTCGATCTCGCGCACCCCGCGCCGTTGGCGGGCGGCGTCGACCAGGCGCCGCAGCTCCTCGCGCCGCGGCTGCGCCTTGTCGATGTAGCGCATGACGAGATCGCCGACGCGGGTCGTCTCGTCGCTCGACGACACGCAGATGTTGCCGATGCCCGCCCATTGATTGAGCAGTGAGAAGTCCATCCGGACGTCCTTGATTCGATAGAGCTCGATCTCGTCGATGGTCTTGAAGACGATTCCGCGGCGTACGATCAGCCGCTCGGGCGTGACCTCGTACTTCGCGGCCATGTTTTCGATCCACTTCCACAGCACGATCAGCACGGCGATGCCGGTCAACGCGAGCGGCCAAGGACCCCAATCGCCACCCGAACCGATCAGGCCGACGATGCCCGCGATTCCCAGCAGCACCGTGCCGAGCCCGGCGGCGGTGCCTCGAATCCAGCCCGCGGTCGAAGGCCGGAAGCTGTCGCGCACTTCATCCATCGCAAATCCTCCCTCGACCGCCAGCCTATCCTGCTCCGGGAAAATCAACCAGCAAATCGTAGGCCGACGGGTCGGCGGTCCCCGGCAATTTCACCCCATGTCTGAGTAGGAACGCATGCCGCACGATCTCGGCCTGCTGTTCGATTCCGTATTGCTCGAGCTTCCAGCCGGGCTTGAGGCTGTAGTCGTAACGGCACCACGGGTGGCGGTGCAGGATCAGGTACCAGTCGCCGCGCGTCTGGGTCTGCCAGACATGCGTCATCTCGTGGATGAAAAGGCCTTGACGGAGCGGCGACATAGTTGAGAAATCGTCGCAATAGGCGGTGCCAAGCGGATGAAAATGCAGGTGCCCGCGCGGCGCCATGGTAATCCTGCGCGGCTGGAACGGAAAGAACTTGCGGCGCCGGATCGTGACCTTGGAAAAATCGATCGCCTTGCCGAACACGCTGCGGGCGAGGGCGACTTCGCCCTCGCTGAGCGGGCGCTCGCCGCCGACCGGACAACCAAGCGCCGGCTTGGTCAGCACTCCTCTCCTTTAACGTTCATCGCCCGCCGCGCGCACCTCGGCGGGGAAGCTGACCTTATCGCCTCCGACGAAAGTGACCGTCACTTCGGCCTGGCCGCCCGGAACCACCGTATCGGCGAGATCCATCGCCATGACATGCTGTTCACCCGGTGCGAACTTCACAGTCTCGCCCGGCGGTGTCACGACTTGCGCCATTTCCTGCATGTCTCCGGTATGCATCATCGCGTTGCCGGCTCCGGCGACCGAGACGGCGCGGATCACTCTGTTCGTTTCGCTCGCGTTCTCCAGGTCGAAGTAGACCGCGCCCGGATTACCCGCGACCGCCGGCAGCATTAACCGTGCGTTCGTGACCGCTACTCCTTCGGGCGCCTCGGGCGCGGTCTCGGCCTGCTCGGGAGTTTCGCTGCAGGCCGCCGGCGCCAGCGCCGCGACAGTGAGGGCCAGGGCGGCCCAGATGCTCTTCGACATGTCTTCTCCCCCTCTTTGCCACAGCTTTTTTGTATCCCGGCACCGCTCTTGTGCCAAGCCGACGCGCACCTATATCCGCCGCGTAATCGAGCCGCCGACCGGTCTCGCCCAAAGTCGCTTGGGGGGACGGGAGACCGACAGCGCGGCGTCCAACGCGTAAGAAAGGGATGTGGGGTAACCTATGGCCAAAGTTATCGGTATCGACCTCGGCACGACCAACAGCTGCGTCGCGGTGATGGAAGGGGGCAAGCCCAAGGTCATCGAGAACGCTGAAGGGGCGCGCACGACGCCGTCGATCGTCGCCTTCACCAAGGATGGCGAGCGGCTGATCGGCCAACCGGCCAAGCGCCAGGCCGTCACCAACAGCGACAACACCGTGTTTGCAGTCAAGCGCCTCATCGGTCGCCGCTTCGATGATCCGATCACCAAGAAGGACACCGAGCTCGTCCCCTACACGATCGTCAAGGGCAAGAACGGCGACGCCTGGGTCAAGGCCGGCGGCGAGGACTATTCGCCGAGCCAGATCAGCGCCTTCATCCTGCAGAAAATGAAAGAAACCGCGGAGAGCTATCTCGGCGAGAGCGTGGCGCAAGCGGTGATCACCGTTCCCGCGTACTTCAATGACGCGCAGCGTCAGGCGACCAAGGATGCGGGGCAAATCGCCGGTCTCGAGGTGCTGCGCATCATCAACGAGCCGACGGCCGCCGCGCTCGCCTATGGCCTCGACAAGAAGGAAGGCAAGACCATCGCCGTCTATGACCTTGGCGGCGGTACATTCGACGTCTCCATCCTGGAAATCGGCGACGGCGTG